>JBKBIZ010000100.1:0-7401 GCA_046293975.1 Hyphomonas sp.
TCGTCTGAGAGGGTGATCGCGGGGGCGGCCCAGGGGTCTTTTTGCTCGTCGGACGTTTCTGCGGGTATTTCGGCAGGTTCGGCGGTTTCGACCTCTACCGTTTCGACGGTCTGGGCTTCGGCGGCGGGCGCTTCTGCGATTGGTTCGGGCTCTGGCTCGGGCGCAACTTCCGGCTCGGGCAGTTTTACGGCGGCGAGCAGTTTGCGCGCGTGCGCCACGGCGGCCGAGGCGGTGGAGACTTCAAAGTCCGGGACGCGCTTGTCGAGGCGGCGGGCGAGTTGGCGGGCCTGATGATGGGTGAGGGATTTAAGCTGCGCGGTGAAGATCTCTTCGCCGACGGCGGCCTTGATGATGGCGAGGGTTTCAGGCGTCTGACCCGCTGACAGGAGCAGCTTCTTGACGATCATGCCGGCGGCGGCGGACCATTCCTTGTCCGTGACGGCGCTATCAGGCTGGGTTTGCAGGCCGAGAAGGGCGCGCAGAGCGTCTGCGCCGAGCACGCCGCTTTCCTGGGTCATGCAACTTTCTCCCGGACTTCGGCGAGGAGCTGCTCGATGATTGCAAGCGCTTCGCCCGACCATTTGGCCTGCAACGTCGGGTCCGGGCCAAGCTCGATGGGGTTGGAGGCGAAGCCCGGCTTCATCGGGATGACGGTCTTGAACATCGCGAATTCGGTCTCCGCTGCGTTGGACGCGTCCCGCATCGCGCCGAGCACGACCTGCTGATGGGACGAGCCATCATAGCGGGTGGCCAGGACGCAGGGGAGCGTTTCGATGTCCCGGTCTCGCAGATTCTTCATGATGTCGCCAGTGAAGAGGTCGAGCCCCAGCGTGGACATGAAATCCGGAATGGTCGGCACGATGATCAGATGGCTGGCGGCGAGGACGGATTCGGTCATCACCGAGATGCCGGGCGGGCAATCGAAGAGGATGACGTCATATTGCGCCTTGAGAAGATTGAGATCGTCGCGCAGGCGGCGGCCGACCTGGTTTTGCAGCGCCTCCATGGCGTAACCCTTGGCGGTCAGCTCGAAGATCAGCTCGCGCTCTGTCTTGCGCAGGCGCGGAGACGAGGGGATGAGATCCAGCGGCAGCGGCTTGCCCTTGAAGCTGACATCGCTGGCGTCGGTGATGATGAACTCACCCAGACGGCGCTGTTCGTTGGCGAAGAAGTTCTCCAGCAGCCAGTCAGAGATGGTCATGTAATCATTGATGGCTTCGAACAGGTGTTCGTCGCCATTGTTGCCGAAGATCAGCAGCGAGGCGTTGGCCTGGGTGTCGAGATCAATCACCAGCGTGCGCATGCCCGACGCCGCGAAGGCTTCTGCGAGGCTGACGCAGGTGGTTGTTTTGCCGACACCGCCTTTGGAATTGGCGATCGATATGACGCGGGCAGACATTTTGCGATTCTGTTCCTGTCTTTGGCGGAGCCCCGGCTCTTGCCAGATTTGGGGGGACAAGGCCACCCGTTATCCCCGCAATTGAGCGGCCCTACCGCATAAAAAAACGTCAATGATTCAGAGGCGCGGCGTTCGGCGCGGCGAAATTCTTTGCCCGCCAATCCTGTGGAGGGTGGGGGAAGTCCAGAATTGGCACTGTCGGAACAAGGCCGGCAGCGACCAAGGAGCGGGACATTGAACTGGAATTGGCCATTCGCAAAATCAAGCCAGGAGCTGAAATCGGCGACCCATATGGAGTGGCCGCTGGTGGCGCTGAGTGAGCCGCGCGCCGCCAGCTGGGGATCGCGTGAGGCCGGGGCGCTGACGCGTGACGGCTATCTGAAGAACGCCGTTGCCTATCGCTGTGTGCGCATGGTGGCAGAGGCCGCCGCCTCCATTCCGCTGAAATCTGCGCATGAGGGCGTAGGCCGCCTGATGCGCCAGCCGATGCCGGAGGCCGCGACGGCGGGTTTCCTGGAAGCCGTGTATACGGATCTTCTGCTGACGGGGAATGCCTTCGTCGAGGCTGTGCGCCTGCCGGGCGAAACGGCAGTGGCGGCGCTCTATCCCATTCGCACGGCGCGGGTGCGCCCTGTGAGGGATGCTTCGGGCTGGGTGGCCGCGTGGGCCATCAAGGGGCAGGGGGCTGAGCGGCGCGTGGGGCGCGAGGCGGGCGGATGGTGCCCCATCCTGCAGGTGAAGCTTTATAACCCGGCGGATGAGGCGATGGGCCTGCCGCCGCTGGCCGCGGCGCGCCGGGCGCTGGACCTGCATAATGCGGGGGCTGACTGGGCGAAGGCGCTGATCGACAATGCGGCCAAGCCCTCGGGCGCGCTCGTATATGGCGGGGGCGGACGAATTCCGGCCGATCAGTTTGACCGGCTGAAGGAAGAACTGGCGCAGAGCTTTTCCGGCGCGGGCAATGCCGGCCGGCCAATGCTGCTGGAAGGAGGCTTGCAATGGCAGGCGCTGTCGCTTTCGCCGGCCGAGATGGATTTTCAGGAGACGCGGGCAGCGGCCGCCCGGGAGATTGCGCTGGCACTCGGTGTGCCGCCGATGCTGCTGGGTATGCCCGGAGACAATACGTATACGAATTATCGCGAGGCGAATTCCGCCTTCTGGCGGATGACCGTGTTGCCACTGGCGCAGCGTTTTGCCGGGGCGCTTTCGGGATGGCTGGATGATCCGTTTGAGGAGGACGTTGACGTGCGCCTGGATATGGACGCTGTGCCCGCGCTTTCGGGTGAGCGGGAGGCGCTGTGGGCGCGGATCGCGGCGGCGGATTTTCTGAGCCTTGAGGAGAAGCGGGCGTTGGCGGGGGTTTCGCTGTGAGGGTTCAGGGGAAGGTGACGATTGCGCTGGTGGTCGCTGTGCTGCTGCAGGGGGCGGGCGTGATGTTCTGGGCGGGGGCGGCGGCGGAGCGGATTTCGGCGCTGGAGGCGAGCGCGGCCAGCGCGCGGCCGGTGGCCGAACGCCTGGCGCGGCTGGAGGCGGAAATGGCCGCTGTGCGCGCGCAGCTCGACAGGATCGAGGGGCGCATGGAGCGGACACTGGAGCCACGAATGGAAGATGGCGATGCACGCTGAGCCCGTATCGATCGAAGGCTATGCGAGCCTGTTTGGCGTGGCCGACACGGGCGGCGACATTGTGCGGGCGGGCGCGTTTGCGCGCAGCCTGCGCCGCGCGGGCGGGCACGTCGCGATGCTGATCCAGCACCGCGACGGGGCGAGCGCGGGGCGCTGGACGCGCGTGATCGAGGATGGGCGCGGATTGTATGTGCGCGGACTGGTGGAGGCGCCGGGCGCGCTGGCGCTGCTGGCGCGGGGACTCAACGGGCTTTCCATCGGGTTTCGCCCTTCGCTGTGGCGGCCGCGCCTGAGTGGCGGGCGAGAGCTGATCGAGGTGGACCTTGTGGAGGTGTCGCTCGTCCACGCGCCGATGCTGAGCGGCGCTAGATTCTCCGTCCCCGGATGGGGCGTGAAGCAGGCGGCGTAAAGCGCCGGATGTAAGTGAAATATTGGTCAACAAAGGAGACAGCATGACCAGGGAAACGAAAATGGCACAAGCGGAGACAGCCGAGATGATGGCTGTGTTCGAAGCTTACCGGCAGGCGAATGATGCCCGCCTTGCGGAGATCGAGAAGAAAGGGACCGCTGATCCGCTTTCGGACGAGAAGCTGGCCCGGATTGACCGGCGGCTGGAGGCGCTCAGTGTAAAGATGGCGCGGCCTGAGGCGGGCGGGGCAGACTCGGTGGAGGACGAGCACCGCGAGGGCTGGACGCGCTATCTGCGCACGGGCGACGACAGCGCGATTGCGCGGATTGAGCTCAAATCCCTCAATACCGGGACGGGCAGCGAGGGCGGGCATGTGGCGCCTGCCGAACTCGACCGGCTGATCGAGGCGCGCCTGATGGCGGCAAGCCCGATGCGCCAGATTGCGACCGTGCGGCAGACGTCTGCCGGCGTTTACAAGAAGCCTGTGGGCCTGGGCGCAGCGGCGGAGGGGGGGGGGGGGGGGGGCGCGCGGCCGCCGCCGGGGGTGACGGGGCTTGACCTTCTGGAGTTTCCGGCGGGCGAGCTTTACGCCATGCCGGCGGCGACGCAGGCGCTTCTGGAAGATGCGTATGCCGACATTGATGCCTGGCTCGCCGATGAGGTGGAGATTGCGTTTGCCGCGCAGGAGTCTGCGGCGTTCGTGAGCGGAAATGGCGTGGCCAAGCCGAAGGGGTTCCTCAATTACACCATCGTGGCCGAGAGCGCTCATGCCTGGGGGCAGATCGGCTCCGTGGCGGGGGACTTTGCCGAGGCAGACGCGGCCGATCAGCTGATCGACCTGATTTATGCGCCCAAGAGCCAGTTTCGCGCCAATGGGCGTTTCGTGATGAACCGGCGCACGGTGTCTGCCGTCCGCAAACTGAAGGATGGCGACGGGCGGTATCTGTGGCAGCCCGGCAGCGGCGGCGAGGCGGCGACTGTCATGGGCTATCCCGTCACCGAGATGGAAGACATGCCCGACATTGGCACCGGCAACGCAGCGATCGCGTTTGGCGACTTCAAGCGGTTTTACCTGATTGCCGACCGGCAGGGCGCGCGTGTGCTGCGTGATCCGTACTCGGCCAAACCCTACGTGCTGTTCTACACGACGAAACGTGTGGGCGGCGGCGTGCAGAACTTCGACGCGGTGAAGGTCATGACCTTCTGATTTTAATTGCTCGCGGCTGTTCCCACGCCTTCGGCGCGCGGCCGCTGCGCCTTCGTGTTGCTCGTGTGGGAGCCCACCTGAGATGTTGTTTTCCAACCAAGGAGAAATGGAAATGTTTGAATCTGTGATTGCGGCGATCATTCGCCAGGCGGCGCTGTTGACCAAGCCGCAGCAGGAGGAGTTTACCACCAAGGCGGCCGAGGCCATGGCGGCGCTGGTCAAAGGCACGGCCAGCAGCATCGACAATGAGCTGTTGAAACATGTCGGCCTGCCGATGGGTGGGCAGGTGATCACCAAACTTCAGGCGCTGATCTAAGCGTATCCGGGCCGCCGGCGAGGCGCGGGCGGCCCGCTTTTAACTTTATCCAAGGAATAATCAGATGTCGGAACTGACGGTGATCACGCCGCCAGCGGGGGAGGCTTTGTCTCTCGAAGTGGCGAAGGACTTCCTGCGCCTGGGAACGGACGCGGAGGATGGGCTGGTGGCCGGGCTGATCGCGTCGGCGCGGGCGCAGATTGAAGCGGCGAGCGGGTTGGCGCTGGTGTCGCGGAAACTGAAACGCACCTGGCGGCGCTGGCCGTGGGCGATTGGCGCGGGCGGGGCGCGGTTGCGGCCGGGGCCGGTGGGGGCGCTGGTCTCGGTGGCGCGCTTTGATGGGGCGGGCGCGGAAGAGGCGCTGACCGGGCGGTTTGAGATGTGTGGTGGAAAGTTGGGTTTGAAGGCGGGCGAGGCTGTCCCGGGGATTGGGCCGAGCGGGCGCGTGGAGGTGGTGTTCGAGGCGGGCTTTGGCGCGCCAGGCGACGTGCCCGAGGATCTTCAGCATGCGGTGAAACTGTTTGTGCAGGCGGCGTATCTGCGCGGCTCCGAGCGGCCTTTGGCGGGCGTGCCGGAGGAGGTGCAGGCGATCCTGGACGCGCGGCGGGAGTGGGCGATATGAGCGGGGAGGTGGCGGTGCAAAGCGCGCTGATGGTAGCGTTGCGCAGCGATGCGGGCGTGCAGGCAATTTTTGGCGCGAGCGCGCGCATTTATGACGACGAGACCGAAGCGCCGGCCTTTCCCTTTGCGCGGCTGGAGCGGCATGAATGCCGGCCGGTTGGCGCGAGCGGGGGCGAGGCGAGCGAGCATGTGGTCACGCTGGCAGTGCTCTCCCGCTATGGCGGATTGCGCGAGGCGAAGGTGGCGCTAGCGGCTTTGCGGCAGGCGTTTGACGGCGCGGACTGGAGCGGGGCGGGGCGGCATATCGTGCTGGCCTATACGACCTATTCCGATGTGATGCGCCAGTTCGACCGGCGGGCGTTTCGCGGGGTTATCCGTTTCCGGATTATTTCTGAAGAGGAGGCGGCATAATGGCGGGCCAGAGGGGCAGGGACATTCTGCTGAAGATCAGCGATGGCGCCGGAGCGCTTGTGACCGTAGCGGGCGTGCGGGCGAGCCGGATAGAACTTTCCGCCGGGATGGTCGACGCGACGGGGATGGATTCGCCCGATGCCTGGCGCGAGCTGATCGCCGGGGCGGGGACCAAGACGGCGCGTGTGACCGGGCGGGGCGTGTTTCGCGACGCCGCGTCTGACGCGCGGATGCGGGCGGTGTTTTTTGGCGGGGAAGCGCCGGGCTGGCAGCTGGTGTTGCCGCATTTTGGCGTGCTGGAAGGCGCGTTTCAGATCATGCAGCTTTCCTGGAGCGGGACGCATGAGGGGGAGGCGGAGTTTTCCGTGACGCTGGAGAGCGCCGGGGCGCTGAGCTTTGAGGCGCTGTCATGAACACGGCGCGGGGAGAGACGAAACTGACCGTGAGCGGACGGGCGCGGCGGGTTTGCCTGACGCTGGGGGCGCTGGCGGAGATCGAGGGGGCGCTCGGATGCCGGACGATGGCGGAGCTGGAAGCGCGGATGCGGGCGCTGTCTGCGGCGGATCTGTTGATCGTGATTGCGGCGCTGTTGCGCGGGGCCGGCGAAGGGGATGTGGCGGCGCAGATTGACGCGGCGGATGTGTCGCCGGGCGAGGTGGCGCGGGCGGTGGCGGAGGCGTTCCGGCTGGGGCTGGCGGGCTGATGTTGCCCTGGGGCGAGATGTTGCGGGCGGCGCTCGCGCTCGGGATCGGCCCCGACGCATTCTGGCGGCTGAGCGTGCGGGAATGGCGGTGGCTCAGCCGGGGCGGGGAGGCGCCTTCGCGCGGGGAACTGACGGCCATGATGGCTGATTATCCGGATACGGGAGAACGGGAATGAACGAGTTTGAGCGGGAGCTGGGCGCGGCGGGGGATGCCTTGCGGGCGCTGAGCGACGGGCCGGGGCGGGAGGCCGCCGAAGCGCTGGGCGCTGCGTTTGACGGGGCGGGGCAGCGGATTGAGGCGGCGCTGAGCCAGGCGGCGCGGACGGGGGAGCTGGACTTCCGGCAGATGGCCGATGGCATCCTGCGGGAGCTGGCGCGGGTGGCGGCGGAGGCTGTGATCCTGCGCGGGCATGGCGGCGGCGGGGGCGTGAATGCGACGTTCAATTTTGCGCCGGGGGCGGATGAAGGCGCGGTTGCGGGGAATACGGCGGGCGTGTCGGCGCTGCTTGCGCGGATGGTTCAGGCGGGAGGGCGATTCTTATGAGTCTGGCACTGTTTCATGAGGTGAGCCTGCCTGTGCCGTTGGCTCTCGCCGCGTCGGGCGGGCCGGAGCGGCGGGTGGAGACGCTGACGCTTCGCGGAGGGCAGGAGGCGCGCAATGCCGCCTGGGCGGGATCGCGGCGGCGCTGGGATATCGGTAGCGCGGCGGC
>JBKBIZ010000101.1:0-7373 GCA_046293975.1 Hyphomonas sp.
TCTCATAGCCGAGAACAGCGTCCGCGTTCACTTCCGGAACCACGAGCGGCACATCCGGGTCCATCCGCCACTGCGATGAGTTATCAATGACGATGGCGCCCGCCTTGGCAATCTTCGGCGACCATTCCTTCGAGACCTTGCCGCCTGCCGACATCAGCACGACGTCGACGCGGCTGAAGTCGAACTGCTCGAGGTCATGGCATTTGAGGGTACGGTCTCCATAGGAGACCTCCTTGCCAATCGACCGGCGCGACGCGACAGCGAAGACTTCGTCGGCGGGGAAAAGTCGCTCGTCCAGAATATTGAGGAGTTCCCGCCCAACATTACCTGTGGCGCCGACAACCGCGATGCGTGTGCCCATGATCATCTCCTCTGGTTCATGTTCGCGGGCTATATGGCCCATCTCGCGCCCATCTTAAAGCGGCTTGTGCAATTGAGCCGTGTCGGGCAGGACTTGCCCCGGGCTTAAAAGGGCGGAGCTGGGACCATGCTCGACGAGATCATCCGCAAATATATCGCCGCATATAATGCGCGTGAAATCGACGCCATGCTGTCCTATGTGACCGAGGATGTGGTGTTCGAGAATATCTCCAATACCGGCCAGTCCATGCGCCTTGAGGGCAAGGAGATGATGCGCCAGGTGGCGGAAGTCTCG
Source organism: Hyphomonas sp. (assembly GCA_046293975.1). GTDB lineage: Bacteria > Pseudomonadota > Alphaproteobacteria > Caulobacterales > Hyphomonadaceae > Hyphomonas. The sequence goes on from JBKBIZ010000101.1 coordinate 656, forward strand.
GGCAACGCCTTCTCTTACCGCCGCCAGCGCCTGATCAATCTGGTCTCCGGCGCGGGCAAGGCAGCGGCCGAAATCGAATTTGAAGGCCGCGCCGCCGTTGATCTGCCGACGGGCGTGAAAGCCGGCCAGTCCGTCAAAGTGCGCGGCGCAAGCTTCTTCGAGTTTCGAGGCCCCCTGCTCTGCCGGATTGCCGATTATAGCTGAGCCGGGAAGCGCTGGTCGTATTCCGACTTGAGGCGTACCCAATTGTCCCAGTGCGGAACGGGCCTCGTGCCGGCGAGACTTGCTGCCAGAACATCCACATGCGCATGCCAGCCGGCGGAGACGTTGAGGAGAACCTCGCGCGTCGGCGGGCGACGGTGAGTGATCGTAAGCAGCGTATCTGCGCCTTGAGGGCTGAGTTCAAACAGCACATCGCTCTGCACGCCCCAACTGATGAACAGGCGCCTCGGCGGGTCCACATCCAGGACTTTGCAAACCATGCGGTTTTCCGCCCCCATTCCCTCCGGGCGCTCTCCCGGCGGATCGGTCAGCTCATCATTGCGCCAGACGAATTCGAACTCCGTGCCGGGGCGAAGGTCCATTTCGCCGGAAGCCAGCCATTGGCGGCGCAGCTCACCCTCCGTCAGATATGACCACACCCGCTCAATCGGGCCCGGCAAAAGGCGCTCCATCTTCAGCACGGTGGGCTCGATCAACTGGCCATAGGCAGGCCTGGTGGTCTGGGTCATTTCGTCTTTCCTTTCAGATTTGGAAATTGCTTGGCTGGATCGGTCTCGCGCAGAAGGCGCTCGAGTGTATCGAGGCGGCCCGTCCAGAATTGCTGATAGAAGGTCAGCCATTCATGCGCGCTGGCCATGGGGCCCGGATCGAGATGGCAGACATGGGTTCGCCCACGCACCTCGCGCCGGATAAGACCGGCGCTCTCCAGTGCCTTGATATGTTTGGAGGCCGCAGCGAGCGACATTTCGAAGGGCGCGGCGAGTTGGCTCACGGTGCGTTCGCCCTCGCTCAGCTCCTGGAGCATGCGGCGGCGGGTGGCGTCTCCCAGAGCGTGGAAGATGGCGTCGAGTCGAGGGGCTTCTTGTTCAACCATGTGGTTGAATATAGAGATCGCAATTCAATTGTCAACCATTTGGTTGAATATTTATCAGCCCGTTGCCTTCATCATCGGCCGCCTCAGATCCGCCGCGAGCCCCTCACCCATCAGATCAATGAAATTTTCCGAGTAGAAGCCGTTGGTCTGTTCCGGGGCGCACCCGGCGAGGGTTTCATCGAAGCGTTTGAGTGGATTCCGTCCCCCTTCAACATGAGGGTAATCAGAAGAGAAAAGGCAGATTTCATCGCCGGAGTTCCGGATGATCCATCCGGCATCCTCATGTGGATAGGGCGCCGCACGAAACTGCCGGCGGATGATTTCGGAAGGCTTTGCGGTGAGTTTTTGAAGACGGCCTTCATTGCGAAAGAAAGCGTGGGCCGCCGAATCCATCGACCGCATCCATCCCGGAACCCAGGACGCACCAAGCTCGATGGCGCCCCATTTCAAATTCGGGAACCGGTCAAATACGCCGTCAAAGATCAGGGTGGCGAGGGTCTGCATCGCAGAGGCAGGGATCGGCATATAGCTGACGGAGGTGAAATTGTCGTCGCCGCCATGGAAGTCCTTGACCGGAGGAAGGCCGTTTTCCTTGTAGACAGGGTTCAGCTTCTCCTCCCCGCCCACATGCAGAAGGATGGGCAGGCCCGCTTCCTCCGCTGCGCGCCAGACCGGATCGAGGCCGATATGGCTGGGCGAGTGCTTCTGGGGACAAAGCGATGGGACCATGATGGCCTTGGCTCCCAGCCGGATGGCGAGCCTTGCCGTTTGCTCCGCCCTTTGAAAGTCTTCCAGAGGCACATAAGCGACAGGAAGCAGGCGCCGGTCGACCGAGCAGAAATCCGTCATCATGCGGTTATGGGCATCGGCCGCCGCGTAGCAGAGTTCCATATCGCTGCTCTGGTCGAGCCCGAAATTACCGAGGCAGAAGGTGGTAAAGACAAGCTGGCTGGCAAAGCCCAGCCGGTCCATCACGGCCGGGCGGTCTTCCCTGCGGAATGATCCGAGCGCCTCATAATTCTTTTTGAGCAGGATCGCGTCTCCGGCTGCGGCGCGATAGTCGGCGTCTTCATGCCGGGCGCGTTCCTCGTTCATCCAATGGGCGTGGGAATGTTTTGCCAGGTATATCGGCAGCGCGTGATAGCGCTCCAGAAGACGCGCCTCGAAGTAGGGATCGAGACAATCGGTCATTTCCATCAGATGGCTGTCGGCATCATGGATGAGCCGACCGGCAGCGTACGACATGGTTTGTTTCCTCCGCTCTTGTTTTGAGCGGAGGATGTCACAAGGGTGTCTGATTGTCCAAATCTGCGCGGGCTGAGGCTGTTAGAGCGCAGCGAGCACCGCGTCGGCCATCTCGCAGGTGGTCAGCGTTCCGCCGAGATCGCGGGTGCGGGCGCCGCGATCGAGGGCTTTGCCGACGGCGGCGAGCAGCGTGTCGGCCGCCTTCTCTTTTCCGAGGGACCAGCGCAGCGCCATCTCGAGCGAGAGGATCGCGGCGCAGGGGTTGGCAATGCCCTGGCCGGCGATGTCCGGCGCAGAGCCATGGACGGGCTCATAAAGACCCGGCGTGCCCGGCGCGCCAAGCGAGGCCGAGGGCAGCATGCCGATTGAGCCGGTCAGCATGGCGGCCTCATCCGACAGGAGATCGCCGAAGAGATTGTCCGCAAGGATCACATCGAACTGTTTTGGCGCACGCACGAGTTCCATTGCGCAAGCATCGGCATACATGTGGGCGAGCTCAACCCCGCCGCCAAACTCGGCATGGGCGAGGGTCACTTCCTGGCGCCAGAACAGGCCCGATTCCATCACATTCGATTTTTCGACCGAGGTGATCTTGCCCTTGCGGCCGCGGGCAATGTCAAACGCTATGCGGGCAACGCGCTCGATTTCCGGGTGGGTATAGATCGCTGTGTCATAGCCCCGGCGCAGGCCGTCCTGCTCGTCGATGCCGCGCGGGGTGCCAAAGTAAACGCCCCCGGTCAGTTCGCGGACGATCATCAGGTCGAGGCCCTCGACGCGATCCTTCTTCAGGCTGGACGCGTCCACCAGGGCGGGGAAGCAGAAAGCCGGCCGCAGGTTTGCAAAGACATCGAGCCCCTTGCGAAGCGCCAGCAGGCCGGCTTCTGGCCGCTTGTCGCGCGCCGCGGCGTTCCATTTTGGGCCCCCGACCGCGCCCAGCAGAACAGCGCTCGCCTTGCGGGCACGCTCCAGCGTCTCGTCTGTCAGGGGCGTGCCATGCGCGTCAAAACTGACGCCGCCGACGAGGCCCTCCTCGATCTGCACATCTGGCACCAGCGCTTCCGCGATACGCCGGGCCTGCGCAATAACTTCGGGGCCGATGCCATCACCGGGCAAAAGGAGAAGGGTCTGTTTCATATAAAATTCCGACTATTTCGGCTCTGCCAAACCACTTCCGCGGCTGCCTGCGCGATCAAGAAAGCGTCGTGCATCTTCGTTGGTAGCATCGTCAACAGCTTTCCACTCCGCTTTGCTCATGCATATCCGTTTCGGCAGGTTGGAGCCCATTTCATCGACACGGCGGCAAACTTCCTTATCGCCAGCACTGGCCAGTTCGGATCCCTCAGCGGATGTGGATGCACAGCCCGCAGCACCCATCAGAAGGGTAACGGCCATCCCGCTCATAATTGTTTTCATGCTGTTTCTCTCTCTAGCAGGAATTGGGTGATCAGCAGCCACCCTCAGCCTGTGTTGCACAACCAGTTCTCAAGCGCTGAAAACTGTCGGTAGAAGATTTTGCGTTCTCAGCCATTATCTTGTCAAACTCCTGCCAGGCCTTTTCCGACTTGCATTCCTTCGCCGGAAAACGGCTGCCTGTTACCTGGATAGAGCGGCACTTGATAGCGGTGCCATCATCCGTCATCTGGCCTTCCATTGCAGCCGTGATCTTTGTGCCCGAAGCCTCAGATGATCCGCTTACGGATGTCGTGCATGCAGCTAGTGCAATTGCAGCAACCGCAACGGGCAGTGCTTTGAGTATATTCAACATTCCGTACTCCTTGGTTGGTTTCGGCGAAAAGTGCCGGCCGCTAAGCCGCGCTCACTGTTCCGCAAAAATAAAGGTTATGAAGGATCTCAGCAGCTTCCCGATACGGAACAGCCGGTATTCAAGCGCTGAAACTTGTCAGTCGCGCTCTTGGCATTCTCAGCCATCAGCTTGTCGAATTCGTCCCAAGCCTTCTCCGATTTGCAGTCTTTGACTGGAAAACGGCTGCCTGTGACCTGCATGGAGCGGCATTTCACGATCGTGCCGTCTGGCGCCATCTGCCCTTCCAGTCCCGCTGTTATTTTATCAGCACCCGAGACGGCTGTCATTCCTGAGGAATTCGTTGCGCAGGCCGCTAAAACGACAAGACAGATACACGCGGAAATTATGGGCTTGAAGGTGAACGCCATCCTGCGTCTCCATCAGGATCTAAAAAACAATACCGAAACTATGGCAGCGGATTTCACCGGGTGCAATTGAGTATCGATAAATCCCGTTTTTTGCCGAAGCGCGCCTTTAAAGCGCACATAGTTCGGGCATCAACGTGCCGACTCTAGCCACGGGGTTGTCAGCCGGCGATGGTTTTCGAACCGGTCAATATCTGGCGCCGCCATCAGAGAGGCGCCGATTTCGTCAAGTCCGGCCATCAGGTTGGACTTGCGGCCAGGGTCAACATCAAACGCGTGCACTTCGCCAGACGGTGTCGTCACGGTCTGGGCGTTCAGGTCGATGGAGAAGACATGGTTGGGGCCGCCCGCTTCGGCTGCAAGTTTTTCGCAGACCTCGGCTGGCAGACGCACCGGAAGGATGCCGTTCTTGTAGCAGTTATTATGAAAGATATCGGCAAAGGACGGCGCGATGATGCAGGTGATGCCCTGATCGGCCAGCGCCCAGGGCGCATGTTCGCGGGAAGAGCCGCAGCCAAAATTATCGCCCGCGATCAGGATGCTTGCCTTGGAATATTGGGGCCGGTTGAGCACGAAATCGGGGTCTTCGGAACCATCTGGCCGCGTTTTCAGCTCGTAGAACAGGCCTTTGGCAAGGCCGGTGCGCTCGGTCGTCTTCAGGAACTGCTTCGGGATGATCATGTCGGTGTCGACATTGGACATGGGTTTGCCCTTGTCCATCAGCGGCGCGGCGGTTCCATCAAGGCGTGTGAAAGGTGTCATGGCGTCAGCTTCTAAACCGCCTCATGGGCAATGAACAAGGTCGGCACATTCATTGTGCCATCGCGAACCGTAAAAACACGGCTTCCAGGTTTGCGGCCCTTACGGATCTCTGAAACGTCAAAGCCGCTGGCGCCGAGGCGCTGATGAGCGGCAGTGATGTCTGCGACGGCCCAGGTCAGGCCCCAGAAACTGTCTGGCTTCGTGTGGTCCTCAGGATCGGCAAGGCGCTGGGCGATCTCGATCGTCAGGCCGCCGGTCCGGAAGAAGATGAGGCGCACGCCCCAGTCCGGATTGGTCCGGTCGAGTGCAAGGCGCAGGCCTAACTTGGCACCATAGAAGGCCAACGCGCGGTCTGGCGCGGCCGTGTTGATCACCGCGTGATCGAGCCCGTGGACAGCGTCTGCCTCAGCGGGAATAGCCTCAGGCGCCCCCTCCCCCGGCTCGATGACGAAGACCTTGATCCCGCCGGTCTTCGCATCCGGAATACGGAAACGTTGCCATGCGCGCGCCGCGCCTGTTTGCGCATGCGTGGACTGGCCATCGGTGATGGGCTCGGGCTGAAGGCCGCGCCGGGTGAACGTCGCGTGATCGGCCTTGAGCCCGTCACTGCCAAAGGCGAGTGTCTTCAGCCCCGGGCCGTCTGCTTCGATCATCTCAGCGAGACGCTCAGCCAGTGGCCCCTCGCCCGCAGGGGCCAGCAACTCCAGCGATGTATTGCCCAGCCGGAACAGCGCAGACGCCCCGCCACCCTCAACTTCTGCCCGCCAGTCCGCCTTCCGGCCGAGCAGCTTCTCATAGACGGCGGCGCCGGAGAGGATCTCCGGGCAAACGAGCACGAGATGGTCGAGCCCGGTGATCACGCCGCTTTGACGCTCGTTTGCGGAAGGCAATCCTGCGGGCCTTTGAAACCGGCAAGGTCTTCCACCCGGGCCATCCATTTGCGGACATTGCCGAAGGGTTGCAGATCAATCTGCGCCTGCCCGCAATAGGCGGCGATACCGTAGATATCAATGTCGGCAATTGTGGCGCCGCCCCCGACCAGCCAGCTGCGGCCCGCGAGCAGACCATCGAGCTCCTTCAGAGCGCTGAGCGCGGACTGAAGGTTTGCCGTGGCCACGTCTTCCGGAAACTTGAAGAAGCCAAGCTTGAGGGCGCGCGTGCGGTAAACCCCTACGGCGAGTGGGCCCGCGCCCCAGAACTGCCATTCCCGCGCGCTGAGGCGCTCCGAGCGGTCCTTGCCGGCAAACTGGCCGGTTTCATCGGCCAGATAATCGAGGATCACCGAAGACTGGGAAAGGCAGACATCCTTCTCATGGTCTTCAAGCACCGGCACCTGTCCGTAGCGGTTTTTGGCGAGGAAGGCGTCTGCCTTGTGCGCTCCGGCCCGCAGGTCGACATGCTCGTAATCATGGAGCGTATGGGTGAGGCGCAGCATCAGGCCAACCT
>JBKBIZ010000102.1:0-2651 GCA_046293975.1 Hyphomonas sp.
TCCTCTATTTCTTCACCTGGCTTGGCCGCCGCCGGCCGGGAGACTGGCGGCGGGACGGGGATGATGAAGGCCCGGTCATTCCCACAGGCCGTATCGGCCTCGATGATGACAGCCGCCCACCGGTAACGCCGGCCCCCGAGGATGAACTGGAAGACGCCGGCACCGGCAAACGCCGCGGCGACTGATCCGTCTTCGGATGATCACTCTTCGGGCGGCGCGCACTCTCCGGGCGTGTCTATGCTGACGCCGGCGGCCTGCGCCGCGCACTTGTTGCCATAGGTCTCGCCATCGCAGCCGCAGACCGGGGCATATTCATACGTACACATCTGCGGCGCCTGGAGGCAGATGCCCGCCGCGTCGGCAATCGTCCGGCACGTCCCGTCATCATAATAACAAGTGAGCCCGTCAGCGCACTGGATGCCCGCGACCCCGCCACACATCCCGCCTTCATCCGCCGCTGGCCGGCTCACCGGCGCAGGCGCCGCCATGTCCGCTTCACCGGGCACTCCGGCGGGCGTCGTTGCAGCGCACCCCGTCAACAAAAGAATAGATGCCGCAAAAAGAAAAAGGCGCATGGCTTAAACTCCGTTTCCAGAGTCAAGCCTTGCGCCTTAAGCTCTTTTTGGCAAGCCTTGCGGCTTACTTCGCGGCGGCCGCTGCCACAGCGGAGAAGATGTTCTGGCCATGCTCGCCGCCGGATTTGAAGGCTGGGCGGGTGGTGTTCACATCCGTGATCTGGTCCCATTTGGCGGCAACGGATTCCACCGTCAGCGCCTCGCCCTGGCCGACGAACACGCCGGCGGTTTCAACGATCCGCGCCATCGAGAAGGCGCCTGCGCCGGCCGACAGGATCATGCCGGTCGGAGCGTCTTCCTTGACGAGGTTGAGCACGCCCGGTGTCACATATTCCGGCTTCAGCGCTTCGAGCATGGCTTCGGACATGATGTCCTCGGTCATGCGGGTCGCGGCGATCGGGCAGACGGCGTTGATCTTGATGTCGTTTTTCGCGCCTTCGATCTTCAGCGTGTTCATCATGCCGACCACGCCGAGTTTCGCGGCGCCATAATTGGCCTGGCCAAAGTTGCCATAGAGACCGGTCGAAGACGTGGTGACGACGATACGGCCGTAATTCTGGGCCTTCATGATGTCCCAGGCTGCGTGAACCGGCAGGAACGAGCCGCGCAGGTGAACGGCGAGCACAAGGTCGATGTCTTCCACGCTCATCTTCGAGAAAGACCGGTCACGCAGGATGCCGGCATTCGCGATGATGATGTCGATCCGGCCCCATTTGGCCATCGTGTCGTCGATCATGCGCTTCACGCCGTCCACGTCGGACACCGAGGAGCCGTTCGCCATCGCCTGGCCGCCCAATGCTTCGATTTCCTTGACCACAGCTTCGGCCGCGGCCGAATTGCCGCCCGCGCCATCGCGCGAGGCGCCGAGGTCGTTGACCACGACTTTTGCGCCGCGGCGGGCAAGTTCAAGCGCGTGCTCGCGGCCAAGGCCGCCGCCAGCGCCGGTGACAATGGCGACGCGGTCGTCAAAACGGATCTCGGACATGGGTATCTCCCTCTAACGGTGATCTGGGTTTGAGGGTCTCACACCAGACGTTCACGTCAACGTCAAGCGTGTCCGCTGCGTCACCCCTTGCCCAAGGGGCTGCGGCATGATTGCTGACGCGGCGCGAATAGGGAGGAAACCATGCTCGCTTACCTGACCCTCGGAACCAATGACAAGGAAAAGGCCTTCGCCTTTTATGATGCTGTGCTGGGCGAAATGGGCGCCAAGCGCTTCTTCGCGAACGACCGCCTGCAATTCTACGGCGTGGCCCCTGGCCAGCCCATGTTCGCCATCGGCGAGCCCTATGAAGGCGCCGCCACCGCCGGTAATGGCGTGATGCCCGCTATCGGGGTGGCCGACAAGGAAACCGTCGACAAGGTTTATGCCAAGGCCCGCGAACTTGGCGCGCCTTGCGAAGGCGAACCCGGCCAGCGCCTGCCCAATTTTTACGGCGCCTATTTCCGCGACCCCGACGGCAACAAGATCTGCGTCTGCAAACTCGGCTGAGCTGAGCAGGACCAGGCAGGACAAGTCACTTTGAAATCCCTCCGGTGTCGCCGCCGGGGGGATTTTTCATGTTGGAGGTCAGTCTCGCATCACAGCTGCCGCCTGAGACCCCACATTGCCATTCCCGCTTTCCAAGCCTTTCCCCCGCGTTTAAGTCTCAATGTTTGGGTCTGATTTGCGGGGAGGGCTATCGCAACATGCCGGCAGGATTTGAATGGGGCTGGGACAATGCCCGTGCGCTGATCGGGATCGTTCTGATCTATGGCCTGTGCTGGGTGCTTTCCGAAAAACGCAAACTCTTCCCGTGGAAGCTCGTGCTGGGCGCCACGGCGATGCAGTTTGCCTTCGCCCTCATCCTCTTCGGCATTCCTTTCATCAAGGACATCCTCCTGAAGGCCAACGCCCTGGTCGATGGTTTGCAGAACGCCACGCGCGCGGGCACCAGCTTCGTCTTCGGCTATGTCGGGGATAACGTTGCCGCCAGCGAGCTGATCGGCGGATCGGCGCCGCCGCACTTCTTATTCCAAATCCTTCCCATCATCATCGTCGAGGCCGCCCCATCGGCCAAACTCTTGGACTGGGCC
>JBKBIZ010000102.1:2661-7210 GCA_046293975.1 Hyphomonas sp.
GGCCGAGGGGTTCCTGCGGGCCGAGGGGACGCGGATCGTCGATGCGGACGGCCGCACGGTGATCCTGCGCGGCATGGGCCTGGGCGGGGCCACCTCGCTCGCCGTCTCCGCCAACGTGTTCATGGGCATGACCGAGGCCCCCGTCCTCATCCGCCCTTATATCAAAGGCATGACCCGCTCAGAGCTGCTGATCATGATGACGGCCGGCTTTGCCACCATCGCGGGCTCGGTCCTCGTCGTTTACGGCGCCTTCCTGGAAGGCAAGATGGACAACCCTTTGCCCCAGCTTCTGGCCGCCTCCATCATCGCCGCGCCCGCCGCCGTCGGCGTCGCCCTCGCCATGATCCCGGAAACGACGCCGGTGTCGGAGCGGATGAAAGACCCCGACTTCAAATACGCCTCCACGATGGACGCCTTCTCCACCGGCGCGACCGATGGCCTGAAGATCGTCTTCAACATTGCCACCATGCTGATCGCGGCCCTCGCGCTGCTCTGGCTGGTCAATGCCGGCCTCGGCGTGTTCCCGGATGTGAACGGCGCGCCGCTCTCCATCGAACGCATCCTCGGCTGGATCTTCGCGCCGCTGATGTACATGATCGGTGTGCCGTGGAGCGAAGCCCCCCAGTCGGGCTCGCTCATGGGCGTCAAGACGGTGCTGACTGAGTTTGTCGCCTTCTTGCAGCTCGCCGAACTCCCCGTCGAGGCGATGGACCCGCGCACGCGGATGATCACCGCCCACGCCATCTGCGGCTTTGCCAATTTCGGCTCGATGGGCATCCTCATCGGCGGTCTCTCCATCGTCGAGCCTGAACGCCGGGAAGATTTCCTCAGCCTCGCCTGGCGCACGCTGCTGGCGGGCACACTGGCGACCTGTCTCTCCGGCGCCGTGGTCGGCGCGCTGCCCTACGCCCTGTTTGTCAGCACGCCTGGCTGACCCTTCAGACGGCCTGATCCCTCAGTGCAGGAAAACCGCATGGCGGGGCCCTCACACCAGGGCGTATATCAAGGCCCATGCTGGCGTGTCGGCATGGGGCCCTGATTGTTCGACGAAATTTTTGTGTGGTTTATCGTCATCGGGTTTCTGGCCCAGCTGGTCGATGGCGCGCTCGGAATGGCCTATGGGGTCATTTCCACGTCAGCGATGCTTTTCCTCGGTATCCCGCCTGCCATTGCCAGCGCCAATGTGCATGCGGCGGAGGTCTTCACCACGGCGGCCTCGGGCACTTCGCACGCGATTGCGGGCAATGTTGACTGGCACATTTTCTGGCGGCTCGCGGTCTTTGGTTCGGTAGGGGCGGTCATCGGGGCTTTCCTGATAAGCCTCGCGGATACGGATTTTATCCGCCCCTTCATCGCGGCCTATCTTCTGCTGATGGGCGCAATCGTTATCTGGAAGGGGCTTCGCCCCAATGGCAGCCCGCCAAAGATCGGCCGTGTTCGGATACTTGGTTTTGCGGGCGGCATGGCAGATGCCATCGGAGGGGGCGGATGGGGGCCAGTCGTCACCTCAAACCTGATCGCCCGCGGCGGCGAGCCCGGCCGGATGGTCGGCACTGTAAACCTCGCCGAATTCTTCGTAACGGTCGCGGCCACACTCGCTTTCCTGATCGCTCTGGGCCCAACCTTTGGCAAGGCGGCGCTCGGTCTCCTGATCGGCGGTATCGTGGCGGCACCCATTGCCGCATGGGCGGCGCGGCGCTTACCAAGGCTGATATTCACTGTCATCGTCGGGGTCGCCATCTGTCTTGTCAGCGCCTACAACCTTTGGAGGGCGCTCAGCTGAAGATCGCGCCCCTGTTTAGGGAGCGTTACGTTGAGAATACCCACAGGAGCTATCCTCCTCGCCGCCGCGCTTGCGCCGGTCGCGATGGCAGAGCTGCCCCAGAGAATGGAACCCGTCGAAGTCTATGGCGACCGCCCGCAGGAAGCCCCCGGCTCCCGCGCCATCCTCGATGCGCAGCTGATCGCCGACACAGCCGCCGACCGCCCCGCCGAAATCCTCAACCAGGCGCCCGCCGTCAACATCCAGATGAACTCCGGCCAGGAGCATCTCATCTCCATCCGCTCACCGGTGCTGACCGGCGGGGCCGGGCAGGGCAGCTTCCTGATCCTCGAAAACGGCGTGCCGATCCGCTCGCCCGCCTTCGGCAACGTCAATTCCCTGATCGAGCCTCACCATGAAGTGGCCGATGCCATCGAGATCGTCCGCGGCCCCGCCAGCGCCAAATACGGCTCCAACGCCGTTCACGGCCTTCTGAACTTCATCCTACCGGACGCTTCCAGCCCCCAGAGCCTCCGCGTCAGCTACAGCACCCTGGAGCGCCTGCGCGGCGATGCCTCGGTCAATCTCGGCGCCTCCGCACGCCTCAATCTCTCCCTGATGGACGATGCCGGCTGGCGCGACGACACGGGCAGCCAGCAGCAGAAACTCTCCCTCGTCACGCAGGCAGATCTTGCCGGATGGGACAGCACTTTCTGGCTCGCCGCCTCCAGCCTCAACCAGGAAACCGCCAGCTTCATCCAGGGCCCCAGCGCCTACAAGGACGACGCCTTACGCGAAACCAACCCCAACCCCGAAGCCTTCCGCGATGCCTGGTCGGCCCGTCTCGGCGCGCGTCTCACCCGCGATGTCGGCCCCGGCACGCTCACCCTCCTGCCAAACCTGCACAGCCAGGCGATGATCTTCTCCCAGCATTTCCTGCCCTATGGCGGCGTGGAGAAAAACGGCCACACCGGCGGCGGCGTCCTCGCCCGCTACGAGTTCACCCCCATCGGCCCCGTCCAGTGGCGCCTCGGCGCAGACACAGACTTCGCCACCGGCTATCTCCGCGAGATCCAGCCCAATCCGAACCCCAGCCCCAACTTCCCCCAAGGCATCCACTACGACTACACCGTCGATACCCAGCTCTTCGCCCTCTGGGCCGAGGCCGACTGGCAGCTCACGGACAATCTCCGCCTCCTCGCCGGCCTTCGCGGAGAAACCCACGCCTACGACTACACCACAGACGCGCCCACCGGCATCAATGGCCGCTTCAACGTGCCTGAAAACCGCACCGATGATTTCACCTTCCTCACCCCCAAGCTCGGCCTCGTCTGGGACCAGCCCTGGGGCGCCCTCTATGCCAACTACGCTCGCGGCGCCCGCGCCCCGCAGGTCTCAGACCTCTACCGCCTCCAGAACCGCCAGATCGCCGGCGAAGTCGAAACCGAAACCCTCGACAGCCTCGAACTCGGCGCCCGCGGATCATCCTTTGGCGGACGGCTGGACTTTGATGTCGCCGCCTGGGGCATGGAAAAGGAAAACTTCTTCTTCCGCGATTCTGACGGCCTCAACGTCCCCGATGGCGCCACCCGCCATTTCGGCATCGACGCGCAGGCAAGCTGGACGTTCACGGACAATCTCTCCGCCACCGGCAATGTCGCCTGGAGCGAGCAGACCTACACCTTCAACCGCCCGGTCGTCTCCGCCCAGGAGCGGATCGTCTCAGGAAACCTTATCGACACCGCCCCGCAATGGCTCGCCGATGCCCGGATCGACTGGCAGGCAACCACCGCCCTGAAGCTCTCCCTCACGGCCGAACATGTGGGCGAATACTTCATGGACTCCGCCAACACGGTGGCCTATCCCGGCCACACGGTGTTCGGCGCGCGCGCCGGATACACTTTTGCCGGCGGCTTGGAAGCCTACATCATCCTCCGTAACCTGACGGACGAAAAATATGCAGACCGCGCCGATGTCGGCTTCGGCAATGAACGCTATTTCCCCGGAGAGCCCGTCAACGCGGTCTTCGGCCTCACAAAAACATTCTAAAGGAGGAACCCCATGAAACTCTACCACAGCCCGATGGCGCCCAATCCGGACCGCGTCGTCTATTTCCTGCGCGCCAAGGGCAAGCTCGATGCGGTCGATCTGGAAGAAGTCTCGATCATGCAGCAGGATCACAAAAAGCCTGAATACCGCGAAGTTTCTCCCTTCTCGCAGGTGCCCGCCCTCGTCCTCGATGATGGCACGACGCTCACCGAGAGCCGCGCCATCTGCACCTATTTCGAAGGCATTTTCCCCGAGCCAAACCTGATGGGCGCAGACCCGAAGGAAAAAGCCCTGATCGAGATGTGGGACAGGCGCGTGGAACTGATGTTCTTCATCCAGTTCGCCGGCTGGTTCCGCAACGCCCACCCGATGATGGCCCCCCTCGAAGTCCCCCAGAGCGCCGAAGCCGCCGCCAAGAGCGAGAAGGCCGCCAAGAAAATGGCCGAACGCCTCAACGAACACCTCGCCAATAACGAGTTCGTCGCCGCCGACCGCTTCTCGATTGCCGACATTACCCTCTTCATCACCTGCGGCTTCTGCCGCGTCATGAAATGGGCCCCCCACAAGGAACTCCCCCACCTCGGCCGCTGGCACGACGCCATGTCCGCCCGTGGCTTTGCGGGCTGAGGCAGGCCGCCGCCACAAGACCCTCACCTCCCACGCCCTGACGGGCGCGGGCCCCTCCTCTCCCACTTCGCGGGAGAGGGGTTGGGACTTCGCCGCAAGCGCAACGCTAAA
>JBKBIZ010000103.1:0-7097 GCA_046293975.1 Hyphomonas sp.
CGCGGCCAGCGTGCCGGGCTTGTCCGTCAGGCGCACGCGCAGGAAGAAAGGCGACACCTCGTCCTCGCCGCCTTTGATGAAAGGCTGGGCCACATGGTGCTGCGCGCGGCCAAAAGCGTTGCGGATGGCCGGGCGGAAGAGCTTCGCCACATCGCCCATCACGGCGCTCGCCGTCGGGCCGGAGCCCGCGCCGGGGCCGGTCAGCACCACCGCGCCAAGCGGATCACCTTCCACGCGCACAGAATTCAGCGACCCGTCGATCCGCGCCAGCGCATGGCTGGCCGTCAGCGCCATCGGCTCCACCCGGCAGACAACGCCGTCTGCCGTCAGCACGCCTTCAGCGATCAGTTTGATACGGAAGCCCAGCCGGTCTGCCAGGCGCAGGTCCAGAAGGCCGATATCCTCGATGCCGCGCACCGATACCTTCGAAAAATCAAGGTCTGCCGAGAAGGCAATCGCCGAGAGGATCGCCGCCTTATGCGCCGCGTCCATGCCCGAAACGTCCAGCGTCGGATCAGCTTCCGCATAGCCGCGCTTCTGGGCTTCCTCCAGAACGTCCTCATAAGAACGCCCGGTCTCCAGCATCGTGGAGGTGATGAAATTGCAGGTGCCGTTCAAAATGCCCGAAACCCGGGTCACTTCGGTGCCCGCCAGGCTGTCGCGCAGCACGCGCACCACGGGGATGCCGCCAGCCACAGCGGCCTCGAACAGCAGGTCCACCTGCTTCTCGGCGGCCAGCGCGGCCAGCATGTTGCCATGCTTGGCGATCAGCGCCTTGTTGGCGGTCACCACATGCTTGCCCGCGCGCAGGGCCGATTCCACGGCAAACTTCGCCGGGCCATCCGATCCGCCGACGAGTTCAACAAACACGTCAACATTCGGGTCTTCGGCCAGCGTGGCCGCGTCGTCAAACCAGGTATAGCCATCGGTGTTCACCGGCCGGTTGCGGCTCTGCGAGCGCGCACTCACGCCCGCAATCTCCACCCGCCCCGGCAGCCGCAGGCGGTCCTGACGCTCAACCAGTTCAATCAGCCCGCAGCCCACATGGCCCAGGCCGGCAATTCCAATTCTCAAAGGCCCCACAAGGCGCCCCTTTTCATCTCTTACGGTTCGGGCTGCTGCCTAGCCTTTTTGGCGCGGCGGGGGAAGAGGCGGGATGGTACGATATGGCCCCTGTAGGGTGGGTATCGCTGCGCTCAACCCACCCTACAGGTTCATCCCGCTCACTTTTTCTTAAAGCCAGCTTTGAAATCAGCTTTGCTCAAGTCGAGGCGCTTCTTGAGATCAGGTGCCCCTTTAGGCGCGGCGGCATCTTTCTCGCCCTCACCCTTCCCATCGCCTTGCGGGTTGGGGAGCTGGGAATATCCGCACTTCCAGCAGATCGACACCAGCGGGGCCAGCGGCGCCTTGCAGATATAGCAATTCCCGTCCCCCAACCTGTCCTTGGACATCGCGCGCTCCCCTGACTGGCCAACCGCCACTCTCTGACCTTAAAGGCGCAAAGCGAGGACGTTTCGGGTCAGGAGAAGTCGCGAAATGTAGGGTGCATTAAGGCCAACGGCCGCAATGCACCGTCTGTGCTCGATTGAAGTCGGATACAGACGATTACTCGAGGATTTTTCGGCGACTGACCGTTTCAGTCACTGTGGTGCGATCGACCGATCCATCGGCTTGCTTGACTTCCGTGTTGCTTAGCCGCGTACGCCGGATCACATTGCCTTCGGTATCAGCCTCAACCCTCATCCGCAGCGTGCCTGAAACCGCTTCAGAAGACCGCGCCTCAATGGCCTCCGCCAGAGAGAGTGGCTGCTCATACATGATCTCCGAGACAACGACATCCGTTTCCGCAAGTTGGCGGCGCAACACAGCAGCGTCCAACTCAAAATCGGCAACGTAGAGGTTCGTTTCAGAGCCGACTTCCAGCTTCAAAGGAGTCGGCATTTTCGCGAGCGGGTCGTTCAAGAACTTACCCTCTTGAATCTCCCCTAGCCGGAGATCAAACACTTTAAGCGTTTCCAGAACGGAGTATGGATCACAATTGATCTGCACGGCGGTCCAAGTGAACAGCCATTTGCCGCAATGGACACGGTCTACCCCGCCGCTTTCAAGCCAGATGTCCAGCCGCGCTTCAAGTTCTTCAACATTCCGCAGCTCCAAGGTGCCATCGGTAGACTTGAAGACACGGGCGGGAAAAAGCCACTCTCGTTTGCGTTGCTCGGGAGGCGTACCGGGCGGAAGATCAAACTCAAGTTCAACTCCGTCAGCGTGAACCTTCAAGACGCGTTCGACCATCGTGCTCCGGGAGCTCGAACTCCCGGAACCGTTGGCTCCGCTGCTCTGCGTCTTGGATTCTAATCGGATTTCATAGGTATCGCCGACGTTGTCGCGGGTTTGGGACGCTTCGTTTTGGGCAAAGGCCTGAAGTTGTGCGGAACACATCAAAGCCAAAGCAATGAAATGGGTTCGCATGAACGTCTTCACTCCAATATCGGAAAGGCATCAGGTTCAGACGTCCGGCCAACCGGACGACTGAACCACATTTACGCCCCTACTCCGCAGCCGCCACCGCCGGCTTGATCTCCTTCACGCCGCGCGACGCCAGGAACTTCCGGATGTTGCGGCCAGCCTGGCGGATGCGCTGCTCATTCTCGACCAGAGCGATGCGGACATAATCATCGCCATGCTCGCCAAAGCCCGCGCCCGGCGCGACGGCCACATGCGCCTCGTTGATCAGCTGCAACGCAAACTCGAGGCTGCCCAGATGGCGCAGCTGTTCGGGGATCGGCGCCCAGGCAAACATCGAGGCCTTCGGGCTCGGCACCGGCCAGCCGGCGCGGGTGAAGCTGTCGACCAGCACGTCGCGGCGGGCCTTGTAGATCGCGCGCGTCTCGGCCACGCAGTCCTGCGGCCCGTCGAGCGCGGCCACGGCGGCCACCTGGATCGGCGTATAGGCGCCGTAATCAAGATAGGATTTCACCCGGGCGAGGGCTGAAATCAACTTCTCATTGCCCGCCACAAAGCCCATCCGCCAACCGGCCATCGAATAGGTCTTCGACATCGTGGTGAACTCCACCGCAATGTCCTTGGCTCCGTCGACTTGCAGGATCGAGGGCGTGGGCTCCTCGAAATAGATCTCGTTATAGGCAAGGTCAGACAACACCCAGAGGTCATGCTTCTTCGCGAACTTTACCGCTTCCTTGTAGAAGTCGAGATCGCACACAGCCGCCGTCGGGTTCGACGGGAAGCACAGCACCATCGCCGTCGGCGGCGGCACGGAATATTTCACCGCCCGGCCAAGGTTTGACAGATATTGCTCAGGCGTATGCGCCGGCACGCCGCGGATCGAGGCCCCGGCAATGATGAAGCCGAAATGGTGCAGCGGATAGGACGGGTCTGGCGCCAGGATCACGTCGCCCGGCGCAGAGATCGCCTGGGCCAGGTTGGCAAACCCCTCCTTGGAGCCAAGCGTGACGATCACCTCCCGGTCCTTGTCCAGCACCACATCAAACCGGCGCTTGTAATAATCGGTCACCGCCCGGCGCAGGCCGGGAATGCCGCGCGAGGCGGAATAGCCGTTGACGTCCGGCTTGCGGGCGGTCTCGACCAGCTTGTCGACGATATGCTTGGGCGTGGGCAGGTCAGGGTTGCCCATGCCGAGGTCGATGATGTCGGCGCCCTTGGCGCGCAGCGCCGCCTTGGTGCGGTTCACCTGTTCAAACACGTAAGGCGGAAGGCGCCGGATCTTGTGAAAGTCGGTGTTCATTTTCGGAGATCTCAAAATTCGTCTTGTGTGACGCGGGGAACGTTGAACTTGCTGCGGATGGCAGCGATTTCGGCTTCGGTGAGGAAATCGGATTCTGGCGGAATATCCCCAAAACCCCCAATCATGCTCGCGGCGATGGCGCGGATTTCCTCAGCTCCGCCCACCGCCACGTCCGCTCGGGGGTCTGCAAAGGCCAGCGTCAGTTCATTGCCCAGATCGAGGCGCGACTTCAGCGCACTTCCAGGCACATTCCTTGGGTCCACTTTGGGGAGGGTCGCCAGATCGGGATACCCCTCGCCCCGAATTTCCGTGCGCCGCTCCCCATACCAGGCGGGCGCACTGTTAACGGCGTCCCGAACCTTCGAAAACGAAGATGAACATCCCGCAATAAGCAGGAATGGCACAATCAGGAGGGGAATCGCCGTGTTTTTCATGGTTAAGCTCATTAAATGACAAACATTCCAAAGGATAGATAAGCCCATAGAACCGGGCGAAACTACGACACATGGGCGGAAACAAGATACCAGCTTCTGAAACACCCTCCATCGCTTCAATGCTGATGGCGCAGGATCCTGCGCATCTGCAAGTGCTGATGACCACTTTGGCGCTGGCAAATACAGAATCGCAGGCCCTGCTCGCCGAAGTACTCACGGGCTCTGGCCCCCTCGGCACCGTCACGCAAGGCGACCCGATGGGCGCGGCCGATGCCTTCAGCAAGGTCGGCACCAGCCTCGCGCGCAATCCGATGGCGCTGATGCAGGCCAATATGGACCTGATGAAGGGCTGGATGGGCCTCTGGCAGGAAATGGTCACCGAGAGCATCACCGCCGAGCCCAAGCCGGAAAAAGACAAACGCTTCTCCGATCCCGAATGGCAGACGAACCCCGGCTTCAAATTCATCCGCAAGGCCTATGACCTCAACGCCCGCTGGATGATGAGCCTGGCCGACCGCGCGCCGGATATCGAGGAGCCGATCCATCTGCGCGCCAAATTCTTCATGCAGCTGCTGACTGACAGCCTCTCGCCCACAAACTTCCTCGGCACCAATCCCCAGGCGCTGAAAGCCTTCATCGAGAGCGGCGGGGAAAGCGTGCTGGCCGGCATCCGCATGGCGCGCGAGGACGTGCGCAAGGGCGGCGGCAAGCTGCACATCACCCAGACCGACGAGACCCCCTTTAAGCTTGGCGAGAATATCGCCACCGCGCCGGGCGAGGTCGTCTTCCGCAATGACCTGATCGAGCTGATCCAGTACGCCCCCTCACAGGCAACCGTTTACTCCAAGCCGCTGCTGATCTTCCCGCCCTGGATCAACAAGTTCTACATCCTGGACTTGCAGGAAAAGAACTCCATGATCCGCTGGCTGGTTGACCGTGGGCTGACGGTCTTTGTCGTCTCCTGGCGCTCCGCTGATGGCGTCACGAAAGACTATACCTGGGACGATTACGCCAAGAAGGGCATCTATGCCGCCGTCGAGGCTGCCTTGCAGGCCTCCGGCGCCAAGAGCCTCAACGCTGTAGGCTACTGCATTGGCGGCACGCTGCTCACCTCCACCCTCGGCCACATGGCAGCCACCGGCTACAACAAGATCGACTCGGCGACCTTCTTTGCCTCCCAGTCAGATTTTGAACTCGCCGGAGACCTGAAAGTCTTCACCGATGGCCCAGGCCGCAACTATGTTTACGGTATCATCGAAAACCACGGCGGCATCATGCCCGGCAAGGACATGTACGAGACCTTCAACTGGCTGAGGCCGATTGATCTCGTCTGGCGCTACGTCATCGACCAGTACATGCTCGGCAAGGAACCCCGCCCCTTCGACCTGCTCTACTGGAACGCTGACCAGACCAACATCCCCGGCCCCGTCCACAAACGCTATCTCTCTGAATGCTACGCTGAAAACCGCCTCGCCCGCGGCGAATACACCGTCCTCGGAGAAAAGATCGACATGGCCAACATCCAGATCCCGGTGATGCTGCAAGCCTCAAAGGACGATCACATCGTTCCCTATGAAAGCGTCTTCCGCTCCGCCAAACGCTATGGCGGCGACACGACCTTTGTACTGTCCGGGTCCGGACATATCGCGGGTGTCGTCAACCATCCGGACTCGAAGAAATACCAGCACTGGACGAATGCCAGCCTTGCGCCGGCCACGGCCAATGACTGGCTGGCGGCCGCCACCGAAACCCCGGGCAGCTGGTGGCCCACCTGGTGGGCCTGGCTGAAGCCGAAATCCGGCCGCAAGGTCAAAGCCGTCGCGCCCAAGGATATGGGCCTCGGCGCTGCGCCCGGAAGCTACGTCAAAGTTCGCCTGGAACACATCCAGCTGCCACCGCTGTAGGCCTTAAGCCACCAGCCCCGCGCCCTCGTCCAGCCCGAGCGCAATATTCAAATTCTGCACCGCCGCGCCCGACGCGCCCTTGCCCAGATTGTCCAGCCGCGCGACGAGCCGGGCCTGTTCATCGGTCCCGAACACGTAAAGCTCCAGCCGGTTGGTATCGTTGCAGCCTTCGGCGTCGAGCGACTTGATCGCGTCGCCCTCCGCCAAGGGAATAACCTTCACGAAGGCCTCGCCGGCATAGGCCGCTGACAGCGCCGCGTGCACCGCCTTGCGCCCCGGCTTGCCCGGCAGCGCCCAGAGCGGCAGGGGCACTTCCACGATCATTCCCTGCGCGTAGCGGCCCACGGCGGGGGTAAACATCGGCACATGCGAGAGACCGGAGAACTTCTTCATTTCCGGCGGATGCTTGTGCTGCTGGCCGAGCGCATAGATACGGAAATTGTCCTGCGTCTCGCGCGTCTCGAACTCGGCGATCATCGGCTTGCCGCCGCCCGAATAGCCAGACACCGCGTTGACGCTGACGGGCCAGTCATGCGGCACAAGCCCGGCCTTCACCAGCGGGCGCACCAGAGCGATAAAGCCAGTGGGATAGCAGCCCGGATTGGAGATGCGCTTGGCCGCAGAGATCACCGCCCGCTGGCCCCGGTCCAGTTCGGCAAAGCCATAGACCCAGCCGGTCGACACCCGGTGCGCCGTGGAGGCGTCAATCACCACCGTGTTCGGATTGGTCACCAGGCTCACCGCCAGCCGCGCTGCATCGTCCGGCAGGCAGAGGATCACCACATCGGCCTTGTTGATCAGGCGCGCGCGCTCATCGACATCCTTGCGCTTGTCGGCATGGATCGAGATCAGTTCGAGATCGTCGCGGGTTTTCAGCCGCTCAGCAATCTGAAGACCGGTCGTCCCGGCCTCGCCATCAATGAAAACCTTGGGCAACATGGCGCCCCTCCACCAGAATATGGGCAAAAACAAACGGGCGCTTCGTTTCCGAAGCGC
>JBKBIZ010000104.1:0-5776 GCA_046293975.1 Hyphomonas sp.
ACAGCCCGAAGAAGGGCGTCACGATATAGCCCATGCCGTTGGCCGAAATGACGAGGCCCGCGACATTGCCCTGAAGCTGCGGTGAGACGGCCAGCGATGCCCCGCTTGAGAAGCCCGGCCGGGCAAGGCCCTGGCCAAGGCCGATCAGGAATTGCGACAGGATGAGGCTCGCAAAATCATTTGCGAACACGATCATCAGCGTACCCACAAGCAAGGGCACGCAGCCCACCCACATCAGCGTCTTGTTGCGCAGGTGCAGGCGCGGGATGATCACGAGCTGGGCAAGCAGCACAGCGACTGCGCCAACCGTGAAGGCCGGGCCGGTATATTGCGCTGCTTCGCGGCCCGAGACGCCGAGCTTGTCCATCACCGCAAAGACAAACACCTGGGTGAGCACGCCGGTGACCAGAGACATGGCGACCGCGTAGATCAGGAAGGGAAGGACCCGGTCTGAGTGCCAGAGGCCCTTGGCGCCGATCTCGGCATCGATCTTGACCGCATCCGCGACCGGGGCGCGCGTTTCCGGCAGGCGCCACCAGACGAGCGCTGCCATTGTGCCAGCCAGCACCGCCGTGACCAGGGCCGGGGAGAGCATGCCGACCCAGGCGACCAGGGCCGCGGCGAAGGCCGGACCGATGACACTGCCGACACTGAAGCCGGAGGAGAGGAAGGCAATCTCGCTCTGGCGCTCGGCCTTGCTGGTGCGGTCGGCGACGTAAGCCTGCGCCGCCGGGTTGGCCGCCGAGCCGATGAGGCCGAACAGCGAGCGGGCAAGCGCCAGGCAGACGAATATGGCAACGATATTGGTCATCATGCCGGAGAGGGCGAAGCGCCCTGTCAGCCAGATAAAGAACATCGAGGCGGCATAGCCGGCGAGGCCAATCGCGGCGACTTTCCGCCGGCCCCAGCGATTGGAGCGTTCACCCCAGAAGGGGGAGGTCAGCGACCAGAGGAGCGCTGACAGGGAGAAGACCGCTCCGGCCATCCAGTCCGGCATCGCCATTTCCCGCGTCAGCTGGGGCAGGACGGCGGCAAGCAGCATCGTGTTGCCCGCGCCAATGGCCATCAGCGCGAAGAACAGAAGAATGAACGCGCCCCGCCGGTCCGGGCGGGACTCGTCGGGAAGGGGGCCGTTGATGCCTGGCATGATGGATGGTCCCCCTCGCAACGGGCTTTTTTTGAAGTCTGCGGTGCGCCCGAACACCCCCCTTGTGAACGCGGCTTTAAGACGCGCCGGGCCATGAAGGGTATTCGCGGTTCTCACGTCTTGAAAGGGAAATGACGCGCAGTGCTCCAACTGGCCGGTCTTGTCATCGTTCTGATCCTCGTTGGAGGTGGCCTTGCCCTGACCGGCGGGCCCGCAGCCATGCACGCGCTACCCTTCGAACTGGCGCTGATCGGCGGGGCGGCGATCGGCACGGTGATGCTGGCCAATTCGCCGGCGGTTGCGCGCGAAGCTCTGGCAGGCTTTGTGCGGGCTTTTCGCGGCGCCCGCTGGAAGAAGAGCGATTATGCCGATCT
This sequence comes from Hyphomonas sp., assembly GCA_046293975.1. Classification (GTDB taxonomy): domain Bacteria; phylum Pseudomonadota; class Alphaproteobacteria; order Caulobacterales; family Hyphomonadaceae; genus Hyphomonas. The sequence continues at coordinate 1,522 of JBKBIZ010000104.1, forward strand.
CTTCGCGCTGACTGGCGGCCTTATGCGCGCTGTGAAGCGGCGGGGCTTTGTCGCCATCGAAGCAGACATCGAGATGCCCGAAGAGTCAGCGCTCTTCCGCGCGGCGCCGCGTATCCTGGAAGACGCCCCGGCGCGGACGCTGATCTGCGACGCGTTCCGGCTGATGGCGCTTGACCTGTCTGATCCTCAGCGGGCGGACCAGCGGATGATGGAAGCCATCGACGGGCACATGGCGCAGCGGGCCAAGGCGGTCGGCGCGCTGCAGACGCTGGCAGACGCGCTGCCCGCGCTGGGCATTGTTGCCGCTGTGCTCGGCATCATCCGGACGATGGGCGCGATTGACCAGGAACCGGCCATTCTGGGCGCCATGATCGGCGCGGCTCTTCTCGGCACTTTCCTCGGCGTGTTCCTCGCCTACGGGCTCGTCGGGCCGATTGCGGCACGCTATGGCCAGATCGTCGAGGAAGAGGCGATCTTCCTGGAGACGATCCGCGGCATCATCCGCAGTTTCGGGGAGGGCGCCGCCCCCTCGCTGGCCATCGAGATGGCGCGCACCACGCTGCCGATTGCGTTGCAGCCGGAAGCCGGGTCGGCGAGCGCGGCGGTGACCTCGCTCGCAGCAGCACGAAGACCAGCTGCCTGATTGGCGCAGGCGGCCTGAGCCGTTAGGCTCCTGCCTTTCCCCCTGTCAGAACAAGGCTGTTGCCGATGTCCCGTTTCGATGAACTTGTTGCCACCGTTGAAGTCTACCAGTCCCTGGCCGAGGAGAACTACAACCGCATCCGGCGGCTCGCCGAGGAGGTGCGCTCGGGGCTTTGCGATTATCTCGGCGCCAGTGACGGGATTTGTGTGCACCTCGTGCCGCCGGCTGGCCCGTTCGAGCCGCGCTCCTATGGCGATCAGGCCTTTTCCATCCCGCCGAGGGGGTTTCGTCCCCTTGGGCCGGTCTCCTTTGGCCTCGCCGTCAGGGTAACGAAGACCCATGACTGGCTGCGCCTCGGGATGCATTGCCGCAAGTCAGGGGACAGTTTCATCGTGTCGATCGAGGAAGGCGCCGAGTATGAATTCCGGCTGCCGATCAGCGAGGAAGACGCCCGGCCGTTCAATGCGCACATATTCGAGCACATCCAGGGCTGGTTTACCGAGAACATCGAGCGCTACCGCGAGGGCTCCTATGGCGCCCGGGCAATCGGCTTTGACTTCTCGCTGCCTGAGTCCAAACTGGGGTTTGAGTCCTAAATCCACATTTTACACTGAGGATCGCGGCCGCCGGATTCCTGCCTCAATCCGGAATTGGTATTCTCCCTTTTGGGGAGAAAATTTATTTCGGGATTTTGCAGCCATTCCGTCTTGACACGGATTATTCGCCGGCGGCCTGCAATTCAGCCCCGTGAACCCTCAGCCAGGACCTCTGGCGCTTCCAGTCAGGGCAGCATTTGGCCACCAATGCCCAGAATCGGTTGGAGTGGTTCATCTCGAGAAGGTGGGCGCATTCATGGGCAGCGACGTAATTGAGGACCTCCGGGGGCGCCATGATCAGGCGCCAGGAAAAGGACAGCTGCCCGTCAGAGGTGCAGGAGCCCCAGCGTGAGCGTGTGTCCTTTACGGAAATGCCTTTATATTCAACGCCTAAAGTCTCTGCGTGGCGCTTTGCGGCGCGCGTCAGATCTGCCCGTGCCTGCTTCTTGAGGAAGCGTTCGACGCGCATATGAATGGTTTCGGGATCGCCGGGGACATGCAGCAGTTTCGGCGCGCCCGGCAGAAGTTTTGCCAACCGGCCCTCGCCTTCGCCCTTAATTTGGCAGGGCTCCCCGCGATAGTTGAAAACGGCCCCTTCCTCGAAGCGGACAATCTCCGGAAGGTGTTGAAGTCTTGAGGAAATCCAGTCGACACGCTCTGCGGCGAAGGCGACAGCGGCCTCCATCTGACGCTGGCTTGGGGCAATGGCCACAGCCTCCCGGCGCCGTTCATCCAGGCGGATAATCAGGCGTCTGGCCTTGGCATTGACCTCAAGGCGCACTTTCACCCGGTGACCACCGGGCGCTTTCAATGTCATGGTCTGGCCATTGTTGTAGAGCATGTGTAAAGAGTCCGCACTTAACGAGCGGCCACACCGCACCCCCAATCCGAAACAGAGGGACACCTAATGAAGTATTTGCTCACGGGCGTGATCGCTATAACTTTGCTTACGGCATGTGGGCAGAAAGACAAGCCGACTGGTGAGGCTGCTCTCGCGGCAGTTGAATTCGACGTATCGAAACTGTCCGATGTCTCGCTCCGTAATGGAGACGCAGCTACGGCTCCCCAGGCGCTTGCCGCTCTGTCCTTGTCTGAGTCCGGTTCCGGGAGGCTGTCCTTTGATGGTCAGGACATCAACGGTGACAAAGCCGTTTTCACAAACGTGATCCTCTCCATCCCTCAGGACACCACTGCGGATGAGCCCCTCTATTCTGAGGAAGAGATCGCCGAGCTGTTCTCCTACTTGGACTATGACGGTGATGGCATCGCGGACGATGGTTCCGAGATGACGCTTGAAGAGTACGGCGTCAGCATGAACGCCACCGAGCCGGCCGGTCCGCCCCCCGTGGTCAAGGCGGCAAAGCTCGAGTTTGACGGCCTCGGCATGATCGACGGCGCTGCAAACTTCTCCCTGATGCGCCTCTCGGACATTTCGGTGACCCCGGTCGAGGGTTCTGAAGACCAGACCACCGGCGCCATCGGCACGATCGAACTGATCAATCCCTCGCCGGAAACGGCCGCCTGGGTCGCCAGCCTGTTTGGCCAGGGTGAACCGGCAGACTTCCCGGAAGGCACGGCGCTGTCGTTTGACCGCTGGGCGGTCAAGGACGTCAACCTCGTCATGAACGATGCCAGCGGTTCGGGCGGGTTCGATCTCGGCTCGTTCTATATTGATGGCCTGAAAGAAGAAGTCGCAGGCCGGGTTGGCCTCTCCAATCTCAAATTCCAGTTCACCGAGGGTGAAACCGGCGACGTCAACATCACGCTCGACGGCTTCGGCCTGGCCGGTCTCGACTATGGCCTGATCGCGGCTGCTGCTGCCAGCTCGTCTGATCCGGCCGCCATGTCGGAAGCGATGCAGGCCGATCCGGGCAATCCGGGCTTTGACGCCGCGCTCATGAAGGGCCTGAAGGCGGACATCATCGGCGCCAGCGTCGATCTGGCCGAGTTCAACTCCTATGTGGGCCGCGACAATCAGGGCCGCGCGACCAAGATCACCACTGATCCCTTCACCGTGACGGTTGCAGCGCGCGACAATCCCGATGGCGAACAGTTTGCCGGCGCGCTGGCAACACTGGGCTACGAGTCGCTGACCCTCAGCGGCGCCGGCGAGCAGCTCTATGATCCGGACGCAGACATTGTGACCCTGCCGAAGGGCAAGAACTACTGGCAGCTCAATGACGGCTTCAAGCTGGACGTGTCGGCCAAGTATGAAGGCTCCAAGGCGATCGCAGAGGCCTCTTCGGCGGCCCAGCTGGAAGCCAATCCGGACGCCATGATGGAAGCGATGATGAGCAAGCTGGCGTTCCACCAGCTCGAAATCGCGTTTGACGACAACGGCTTCTTCAACCGGGCCCTCAATGCCTATGCGGCCCAGTCGGGCGAAGACCCTGCCAATGTCCGGGCGCAGATTTCCGGCGTCATGGCGATGGCTCCGATGATGGCTGGCCAGACCGGCGTTGACGTGGCTGTGGTCACCGAGCTTGCCTCGGCGATCTCGAGCTTCGTGCAGGACCCCAAGACCCTGACGATCACGCTGGCCCCGCCGGCACCGGTGACCGCGCAGAGCTTTGTGGACGCTGCTTCCAACCCGTCTGACCCGGCGATGAAGCTGGACAAGACGAAGCTCGGCTTCTCGGCCGGCAACAAGTAAGCAGATTGCCCTCAGGGGCGAGAGAGGAGGGCGCGGGAGCAATTGGCTGCCGCGCCCTTTTCATTGGGCGGCATTGAAGGCATAGGCTTGAGCGCATGAAACTGGCGTTTTTCGGAGATGTGGTCGGCAAGCCCGGCCGGGCAGCGGTGCTGGAATACCTGCCGGAGCTGCGCACGCGGCTGAAGCTCGATTTCGTGGTGGTCAATGGCGAGAACGCGGCCGGTGGTTTTGGCCTCACCCGTCAGATCGCGGAAGAGTTCTTCGGGGCAGGCGCCGACTGCCTGACGCTGGGCGACCATGCCTGGGACCAGCGCGAGGCGCTGACCTATATCGAGCGGGAACCCCGCCTGTTGCGGCCGCTGA
>JBKBIZ010000104.1:5786-6995 GCA_046293975.1 Hyphomonas sp.
GCCCCATGCTCGTCCAGACGTCGGTGTAGATTGCGTCCACGCCGGTGACGGCCTCGACCGGATCCTCGAAGAGCTGGATCGTCGCGCCGCGCCCGCGCGCCGAGATCTACACCCTGCCGGACGGGCGCCGGGTGGGCGTGGTGCAGCTGCAGGGCAATGTGTTCATGCGCCAGGCGCTGGCCTGCCCGTTTGCGGCGGCCGATGCGGCCCTCGACCAGATGCCGCTGGGCACAGTGGCCGACGCGGTGATCGTGGACATGCATTGCGAGGCGACGAGCGAGAAGATGGCGATGGGGCATCATTGCGATGGCCGGGCCAGCCTCGTTGTGGGCAGCCATACGCATGTGCCGACCGCCGACACGATGATCCTGAATGGCGGCACCGCCTATCACACCGATGCGGGCATGTGCGGGGACTATGACTCGGTGATCGGCATGCAGAAGGAAATGTCCCTCTACCGCTTCACGACGCAGCTACCCGGCGAGCGTTACCAGCCGGCGCTGGGGGAGGGGACACTGTGCGGCACCTATGTCGAGACCGATGACCGCTCGGGGCTCGCCGTTCGGGTTGAGCCGATCCGCATGGGCGGGCGCCTCAGCCCGCAGGTGCCATCTATTTAATTGCTCGGTGCTGTTCGTGGGCGTTGCCCACGGCACCTGTGCCTTCGCCTTGCTTGTGGGGGCGTCAGGCCTTGAGGATGGCGTTTGCCGTTTTCCCTCTGCCGCTTGCGGGAGAGGGGAGCAGAATCGTCTTTGGCCGGACTGGCGTTTGCCATCCGGGGTCGGAGCAGTTCAGGTGGCTCCCGAGTGGAGCCTGCGCGGCGGGCGCCGCGGCGCCCTTGGAAAAATTGTCTTTGCGGAGTGGGCGCTTTCGCCCGCCGCGCACTGCCCCCGGAGTTTCGGGCAGTTTTCGGTATGACTTCGGCGCTGCCAGGCCTTGACCACTTACCCTCACTCTCGTGACCTCGGCGGATAAACACCAAGGCGGGCCAGTCGGGATTCTCTACCGGCTTTTTGCTCCGGCTTGCCTGGATCAACGTCCCTAGAAAGTGGCTGGACCGTAAGCCCCAACCACTCCCATCCTCCGGGGCGACCTCCTCACAAACCGAACGGTACCGGCGCGGCTCCTGTGGGAAGGATGCGTGTAATGTGGGGGAGGAGGAGACCCGGGCGGATAAGTTCTTTGGAAAACTTCTCGGTTCGTCTTCCC
>JBKBIZ010000105.1:0-6962 GCA_046293975.1 Hyphomonas sp.
CTGGAAGCCGGTGGAAGACCGCCCCCGCAAGGTGAGCCGTGCGCTGAAGGTCTATGCCGCGCATGTGGGGAATGCGTCGCTGGGGGCTGTGCGGCTTGATCCTTAGCTGTTCTGGGAGCCCGCTCTATCCTTCGACTTCGCTCAGGATGAGCTAAGCAGCGAAACGCCAGAGAAGCTCATCCTGAGCGAAGCCGAAGGATGGCGGGGAATTCAACACCAAACCCCGGACAGGGGCTCCCCTTCCGGTTTTGCGTCTCTGGCAGGTCCTGCGGATGGGCTTTGCCCTTTTGGTCCGGGGACGGAGTGGTTTAGTGGTGTTGGAAGGTTTGTCCCCGGCGTCCCGTGGCGTTCCCATCCGCAGAGTGGCGGCCGTGGCAAGCCTCCTTTAAAGACCGCCAGACCCGAGGCTGAAGGGGTGAGGCTCCAGCCTGATGGCGAAGATAAAGGCAGACGAAACCCCGGCGGATAGTGCGCGGGAAATTCCTGCCAAATGCGCTGAAAATTCGAGCTTTAGGCATTTACGCCGGCGGGGATAAGGCATCACTCTATCCCCCGACAATTCGCCTACAACCGCTCCACATTACCTATTAATACAAAGCAGATGCCGCATTCCCCAGCACCCCGGAGACTGCTAGCCATGCGCTGCGCCGCAACAGACTAAAGATCGAGGCAGGCTGATGACAGCCAGAACAGATATGACCGATTGCCCTTTCGGGATTGGCAATACACCGCTGACCCCCTTCTCTATCACGCTGAACGGCATCCGGCATGAGCTGCTTCTAAAGGAAGAACGTTGCAACGCGTTCGGATCGGTCAAGGACAGGGTGGCTTGGTATATTTTATCACAGACAATCGCAGAAAAGGGGCCAGTTGATGCTGTTGTGGACGCCTCTTCGGGCAATTACGGCTACGCGCTGGCCAGCATCTGCAACGAGATGGGTATCGGTGCGACGATCGTGTCGTCGTCCTCGATCAGCGCGTTCAACGCCGAAGGGATTAAGCGGGCGCGCGCGCGGCTGGTGATTGCCGAGCCCGCGCCCGGGGAATGTTCCAACGCCGCGCGGATGCGGGTAGCGGGCGAGATCAGCGCCGCCGAGGGCCAGACGTTTCTCAACCAGTACGCAAATTTCTTGAACCCCGCTTCGCATGAGCACTGGACGGCGCCCGAAGTGTTTGCCGACGGACCGTTTGACGCGTGTTTCGTTACCTCTTCCTCTGGCGGCACGGCGCGGGGCTTTTCGGACTATCTGAAGGCCAGGCACACGGACACGCAGCTGATGCTGGTGGAACCGGAAGCATCTTCCGCATTCCTTGCGCCAGCATGCGAAAGCGGGAAGCTTAAGGTGCCGGGCTATGGCAGCCAGCGGCGGTCTAGCTTTGCAGGAATGCGGCCAGACCCTGGCATGCTGCGGGTAGATGAGGCGTCGGTCCTAGCGGCGTTCTCTCTGCTGGAAGCGCGCGGGCTGACACATATCGGGCTATCCAGTGTTGGCGTCGTGGTGGGCGCGCTGGAATGGCTGTCGCAGCAGGACGAGCCCAAACGGGCGGTTTGTATCTGCGCGGATGGGGACGAGCGGTATCTGGATGAGATTGACAGCCGTTACATTCCGTCGATTGGCGCCGAGGCGTTTGAAGCTGCCCGCGCGCGGCTGGAGCCGGTGATCGCTTCGATGACGCCCGCGGCTTGAGGCTGAGGCTCTGGGGCGCCGGCAGGACAGGCGAACACCGCGCCGCCGCAATTCTCCCTTAAAAGAACGTAATGTGAGCAAGCGCTCGCCGAAGTCATCCCCTTACATTGCAACAGCACGGAAGGAGGGCTATCTCGATGACGCGAACAATGTTTGAACATACTAATGGCGGCCGCCCCATGGCAGGGGATGGACATAAGCTAGCGGACAAGGACCGGGACATGACCACACTGGCACTCGTTGACGACGACGAAAACATCGTAGCTTCGCTGAAGATGTTCTTTGAAGCCGAAGGGTATCAGGTGCGCGCGTATCATGACGGGGAATCTGCCCTGCCCGCGCTGACCGACTCTCCGCCCGACATTGCCATCCTCGACATCAAGATGCCGAAGATGGACGGCATGGAGCTGCTGCGCCGCCTGCGCCAGACATCCGAGCTGCCCGTGATCTTCCTCACCTCCAAGGATGAAGAGATCGACGAGGTGATCGGCTTCAATATCGGCGCGGATGACTTCGTGCGGAAGCCTTGCTCCAACCGCCTCTTGGCCGAGCGCGTGAAAGCCGTGCTGCGCCGCTCGCGCGGGGCTTCGGCGGTGCCTGAGGAAGGCGATGTGAAAGCCATCGTGCGGGGCAAGCTGGTGCTCGACCCCAACCGCCATGCCTGTACCTGGGATGGCAAGCAGGTTCGCCTGACGGTGACCGAATTCCTGATCCTTCAGGCGCTGGCCACACGGCCAGGATACGTCAAAAGCCGCGACCAGCTGATGGACGCTGCCTATGACGATCAGATCTATGTGGACGACCGCACCATCGACAGCCACATCAAGCGCCTTCGCAAGAAGTTCCGCGAAGTGACGGACGAGTTCGATGCGATCGAAACGCTCTATGGCGTCGGCTACCGTTACACTGAATAGGCCGTCTGCGGAGCTTTATATCGGCGGCGCGGCGGACGAGCGCTCACGCTTAGTGCTGAGCTATGCGTCGGCGCGCCGCGAGCTGATGGAGCCGCGCGGGCGCGTCGTACGCTACTTTCCCCATTACAGGGCGATGGCAGCGTTGGAGCTGGCGCGCAGCGTGTTGGCCGATGGGCACAAGCTCGCACTGATCGGGCATAGCTGGGGGGCGGACGCGGCGCTGAGCGTGGCGCGGCGGCTGGAAGGTGAGGTGGTCCTGATCGGGGCCGATCCGGTGGCCAAACCTGCGCTGCCGCTTTCCTACTGGCAGGGACGGCCCGCCTCGGCGCGGTTTGTGCTGCATGTGGACGCGGTGGCCACGGCGCCGGACCGCTCAGACCATGTGAAGACGTTCGGATATCTTGCAGGCGGGGGCGTGCACCGCGCCTGGCGGGAGGCGGATATGACAATCCCCACACAGCTCAACCACTGGAACTTCGCCGGGATGATGCGCGCCAGGGCCGCAAACGGAAAATCTGCTGAAGACTGGCTCTCAGAGCTGGCCCAAGGCTAACCGAAAATGCGCGAAATCTGCCACGTCCAGTTTGGCAGCGAGAAGGTAAGCGCCAGGAAGCCCGCGCCGATTAGTGCACAGAGGGGCGAATACACACGCCGATTGAGGCTGAGATAGGGCTGCTCTGGCGCAGCCCGCTCAAAGGCTGGCAGCACACCGACCAGGCCGCGCAGCAGGAAGACCGCCGACAGAAACAGGCCAACAGGCACCAGCAGGAATTTCAATGCCGTCATGGAAGAGGCGTAATGCCCCATGATGGCGGCAGCGCCCGCCCCGCAGAGGAGCAATATGCCGAGAAGCGCCACTGCTGCCCGCGATGGCAGGCGGGTGATCCCGCGCCGCCCGACGATGGAACGCGCCAGCGACTGTTCATTCGGGAATGGAAAAGACATCCCGGCCGCCCATATGAGATGGATCAGGCCGAGGCAGCCCAGGACAATCGCCAGAAGGGTGCCGAGTAGCGGAGCCACGTTGTCCTCGTCAGCCAAACCAGAATGGCTTATAATACATGCAGGTAGCGCTTGCCGCCAGTGCCGCGATTGAATAGCCAGATTGCCAGTGACGGCCCAGCCAGGAAAGAAAATTATGTCTGATCCAGAAAATACGCTTCTTGTTGAAACTTCCAAGGGCAATATCACCATCGAATTGCGCCCAGATCTCGCACCAGGACATGTTGCGCGCATCAAGGAACTCGCCCGTGAGGGGTTTTATGATGGCATCGTCTTCCACCGCGTGATCGCCGGTTTTATGGCGCAGGCCGGTTGCCCCAAGGGCAATGGCACAGGCGGCTCCAAGAAGCCGGACCTGAAAGCCGAGTTCAATGCCGAGCCACATGTGCGCGGCACCTGCTCGATGGCGCGCACCTCGGCGCCCCATTCGGCCAACAGCCAGTTCTTCATCTGCTTCGACGAAGCCCGCTTCCTTGACCGGCAATACACGGTCTGGGGCAAGGTGAGCGAAGGGATGGACATCATCGACCAGCTGGCCAAAGGCGAGCCGCCACGCAACCCGGACCGTATCGTGACGATGCGGGTGGCCGCCGACGCCTGATGTCAGGCGGGGGGCGCGCAGGCAGGAAAGCGATGGCGGAGACAGGCCCGCCTCGCCGGAAATCCCAGAGGCGTGGCCCCTCCCTCCTCGGCTCGCGCATTGCGCGGCTGATCTTCGCGTCGAACCTTGCGGGGCTCGCCATCCTGATCGTCGGCGCGATGGTGCTGAACGAGATGCGGGCGGGCTTCGTCGTTTCGAAGAAACAGGATCTGATTGCGCAGGCGCAGGTATTTTCCGGCCTTCTGTCCGATGATGCTACGACACCCGAACCGGCGCTAAACCCCGAAGCCGCCCGCCTTGCCATAGCCCGCCTGAACTTGCCCGAGCGTATCCGCGCGCGGATATACACCCCGACCGGCGAGCTTGTGGGAGACAGCTATTTCCTCTCTGACATGGTGGATGTTGCCGCCCTGCCCCCCTTGCGCGAGCCGGGATGGATAGCGCGGACAGGACGCGACCTGTCTGAATGGGCGGGCGAAGTGTTCGGAGTGTTTTCTCCCCGGCGCAGCTCCGAGGCACTCCGCACACAAACCTTTGAAGAAGAGTTCCGGGTCGCTGCCCTGGGCGAGCAGGCCGCAAGCCAGCGCTTCTCGGATCGCGGCCAGCGCGTGATTTCCGTTTCAATGCCAATCCAGCGGGTTTCCGCCGTTGTTGGCGTGCTGGTCGTAGAAGGCAGCGATATTGACGAGATCATCCGCGCCGAGCGGGTCGCACTGGTGCCGTTTGTAGGCGTCGCGGTGCTGATGGCGTTTGTGACCTCCATATTGCTCACGATTGGTATTGCGCGACCGATGCGGCGCCTGGCCATAGCCGCAGACCGCATACGGGCAGGATCGTCGGCGCGGATGGACATACCGCAACTAACCCGCCGAACCGATGAGATCGGCGACCTGGCTATTTCATTGCAGGGGATGACCGAGGCCCTGATTGAACGGATCGAGGCAAACGAGCAGTTCGCCGCAGACGTGGCGCATGAACTCAAGAACCCGCTGACATCAATCCGCTCTGCTGTCGAGACACTGGAACGCGTGCAGGATCCGGATGCGGCAGCGCGCCTTCGGGCGGTGATCGCATCAGATGTCAAGCGTCTCGACCGTCTGATTACAGACATTTCCAACGCCTCGCGCCTTGAGGCAGAAATGACGCGCCTGCCGAGCGAAGCGATAGATATCGCGCGCTTCGTGCGCGATGTGGTGCAAACCTATGAAGGCCTTTCTGATAACCCGCAGTCGGTGCATGTAACATTCAACGACGCAACGCTCGGGGCGCGGCTTCTCGTGCGCGGCCGCGAAGGGCCACTTGGGCAGGTGCTGCGTAACCTGATCGACAATGCGCGCTCTTTTTCCCCTCCCGGATCAAGAGTAGAGGTGCATCTCGAGCAGACCAATTACGGCCCCCGCACGATTGCACGCATCCTCGTAGAGGATTCAGGGCCAGGCATTCCGAAAGACAAACTGGAAACGATTTTCAACCGTTTCTATACGGATCGGCCAAAAGGCACCGCCTTCGGCAACAACTCCGGGCTGGGCCTTTCCATCGTCAAACAGATCATCGCAACGCATCGCGGCGAGGTATGGGCCGGAAACAAGGATAGTGGCGGCGCCCGATTTACGGTGGACCTGCCGGCGATCTGACCCGCGCCCGGATCAGCCGACGCGCAGGCCAGGCCTATAGCCAAATCTCTTTGCCAGACGCTCAAGACGTGCCGTCACCGGTCTCGCAAGATAAAGCGCCGCTTGCGGACGCGACACGAGCCAGCCGATTGCACGCCCGAGGTTGCGCGATCGCGCTGCAATGGCAAAACCTTCAAAGGCTTCCGCAGTCTTCAAAGCGGATTCATGCCGGCGCACGGCGCGCAGATCTTCCCTGGATAGCCGGTCGGAATGGCGCTCAAGGAATGGACCGTAGACAGATCTCTGTAGAGAATAAACATTGTCTCCCCGCGTGCGTGACAGGGACGCTGGCCGGATAGCATACCGGTATAGCGGCGCAGGATGGAGGGCAAAGCGCGCCCCCGCCGCCAACAGATCCGCCACAAACCAACAGTCTTCCGCCACTCTGAGTTCGGGAACATAGGCAATGCCGTGACGGACAAGAAAATCACGCCGCGCCACCGGCTTGAGATAGCCGAGCATTGGCGTTCTGATGCCAGCGCGGTTGCCCTCCAGCCAATCAGGAAGATCAACCGCTTTGAGAGTGCCCGCCTCCCGCGCCAGATAAGGCGCCCCTTCTCCTGACAGGTTTTCAAACGGTACGAGCAGCATGTCGTCCGCAATGAGATCAAGCCCTGCCTTTTCTGCCGAGGAGACGAGCCTCTCAATGCGGGTAGGCTCAAACGCGTCATCGGAGTCCAGGACAGCGATCCATGCTCCGGCCGCATGCGCATTGCCCAGATTGCGCGCGCGGGCGACGCCGCCATTCTGCTCAGCGCGGATGAGTTTGATGCGGGGGTCGCCTTCGGCCGCGGCCATAGCTACCGCCGCCGTATCATCAGGGGAACAGTCGTCCACGATGATGAGTTCCCAGTCCTGCAGGGTCTGCGCGCGCACGCTGGCAATGGCCAGACCAATAAAGTCTGCGGCCTTGTAGGCAGGCATCACAATGGAGACCTTCGGCGCGGCCATGCAGCATCCCCTCAAGCAGGCTCAAACGCTGAGCTTATGCCCATATCAGGGATAATAAAGCTTTTATGGCCGCGCGAGGAATTACCGGTTCTGACGGTTGTCGATCAGGTCTTTCACGACTTCCGGTTCAGCC
>JBKBIZ010000106.1:0-6890 GCA_046293975.1 Hyphomonas sp.
AGAATTCGCCACAGTGCTGTTGTCGATACCTATGGCAATGCTGCCATCGCCCTCGGCGCCATTGAAGGCTCCCATAGCCGTCGCCGCAAGTCCGATCGACCTATTCGCAACCCCCATGGTTACGCCATACATATCTGTTGCCCAGTTATCATAACCGACCGCCACCGACGTATCTGCCTCAGCGCCATTGTAGGCGCCCATAGCAATGCTGGTGGTGCCTTCCGCGGTATTTGCAAATCCTATTGCCGAACTGGAGATACCTGTTGCCAGGTTGTTCATGCCGAACGCCGAACTGGATTCTCCCAGCGCAGTGTTGCGCGTGCCAAAAGCGGCGCTCCACTGCCCATCTGCAAGGTTTTCGAAACCATACGCGCTCGAATTGGCTTCGCACGCCGCATTGCCATCGCCGTCCTGCGAGCCGACCGGCGGGTCGCCATCGGTGCAATCGCGCGCCTGCGCCTGCGCGCCCTGGGCCGCGCCCAGCGCAATCGCCAGCAGAGACGCGCTCATCGCCCAGCGGGCACCCTGTCCGGATACAGATTTTCGGTTGCTCGATGTCATAAGGTGGCTCCTGTTCCCCTAAGGCTCATGTTTGATGGGCCCCAAGATTTCGGGCCGATTCAAAAGCGAGAACGGGATCGCGCCGCCAGACCGGACATCGCCTTCCCCGCACATTTCACAAAATCGAGATTATTTTTCGCTGGCCTTTGCCGATCACGCTGGTACGTATAAACCTGAGTGTGGGTCGGGGGACGGCGCTGCGGAGGGTGCCTTTTCTGATGTACGATCAAGGTTCTGGACGGCCGCCGGAGGTTCTGGCCGCCGCCGACAGGCTCGTTCCGGCATTGTGGGAAGATCTGCGCCGTGTCGCTCGGCGCGAGCGCCGCCGTGTCGGCGCGGGGCATACCCTGCAGACCACCGCTCTCGTCAGCGAGACCTGGCTAAAACTTCGCCGCAAGGAAGATTTTCTCGACGATCAGCACTTCCTGCGCGCCGCCGCCCTCGCCATGCGCTCGGTGTTGATCGACCATGCCCGCGCCCGCCTCACGGCCAAACGCGGCGCCGGAAAAGTCGATCCGCTGACGGATGATATTGAGCCCTTCTGGGAAAGCGATGAACGCCTCCTGGAGCTTGATGAAGCCCTCACCCGCCTCGGCAAACTCAACCCGCGCCTGGCCGAAGTGGTCGAGCTGCGCTTCTTCGGCGGCTACACCGAAATTCAGGCGGCAGACATTCTCGGCGTCACAGACCGCACCATAAGGCGCGACTGGATCAAGGCGCGCGCCTGGCTCTTCCGGGAGCTGTCAGGAACCGCTATTGAGCCGCCTGCGGAAGATCATACCGGTCCCGCAACGCCTGAATGATCTCGATCTGGCTGGCCGCCCCTGCCCCCAGCGGCGCCAGCGCCTGCTCGGCCTGCGCCAGCAGCGCCGCCGCGCGCGCCATGTCGCCCGCCTCCGCGCTTGCCCGCCCCAGCATGATCGAAATGATCCCCGCCGCCGGATGCCCCTCGCCGACCGCTCCCGTCACCGTCGCATAGCCCGCCTCGGCCGCCTCGAAAGACCGCGCCCGCTCGCCCGCTTCGCTCAGCGCCTCGCTCACCCCGGCAACCGCCGAGGCATAATGCAGGCTGCCCGGCCCGGCATGTTCCAGCGCCATGTCGGATGCCTGGCGCAGATAGCCCAGGGCCTCTTCCGCCCGCCCCAGCCGTAGCAGCGTCTTGCCATAATTGTTGAGCAGCGCGGCCGTCGCCGCCGAGGCGCCATAAAGCTCCGTGCGCAGATAAACTGCCTCCCGGAACAGCGGCTCGGCTGCCTCCGGCCTGCCTGACAGCGTCTCGATGGCGGCCAGATTGTTGAGCGTGTTGAGCGCGTCCGGGCTGTTGTCCAGCGCCGCCACCCGCCACACCTCCAGCGCCCGGCGCAGCGACGCTGCCGCTTCCTCCCGCCGCCCCGCCGCGTTCAGCATCACGCCAAGATCATTGTAAAACACGCCCGTATGCCGGTGATGTTCGCCCGAAAGACGAATGCGCTCGGGCAAATGTTCCTGCAACAGCGCAATCGCGCGCTCGGTCTCCCCCCGGTCGCGCAGGATGCGCGCCTCCACCAGCCGGCTATCGACCAGCCTGCGCCGCCACAGCGCCGCGTCCTCGTTCCAGAAAGCCTGCGCCTTGCTCAGCAACGCCTCCGCCGCGTCAAGGTCAGCCGTACGCAGATGATACTGCGCCAGATCATAATGGGCCGCCGCGCGCACGCCCGGCTCAATCTCCTCCGCCGCCACAAGACGCTTCAGCAGCGGCGCCGCCGCTTCATAATCCCCCAGATAGAGATAAAGCTCGGCCAGCGTATGCATCACCGGCCCGCCCCGCACCGGATCATTGGCAAACATCTCGGTCACCTGCCCGGCCGCCGTTTCCAGAATTTTCCGCGCGCTGGTTTCCGTGCCGCCGGCGGTGTCCGCCGCATCGCGCAGCATGAAGTAGAGATATTGCTGCACAGCCTCCAGCCGCGCCTGCTCGCGCAGCGCCGTGTCCCGCTCGATCCGCGCCTCCCGCGCCTGCCACAGCGAGGTGCTCAGGCCCAGCCCAAGGCTCGCCACCAGCGCCGCCACCGCTGCCGCCTGCCACCGGTGGCGCGAGAGAAACCGGCACGTCGCATAGCCCCGCTCATGCAGCCGCGCCGACACCGCCTCCCCCGCCAGCGCCCGCGTCAGATCCTCCCGCAACGCCTCCACCGCCGGGTAACGCCCGGCCGGGTTCTTCGCCAGCGCCCGGGCAAGAATGGCATCAAGATCGCGGATCAGCGCGTTCTGCTCCGTCTTCGGAATATGCGCCGAAAGCGAAGGGGGAACATCCTGTGCCGCCCGCTGGGCCAGCATCGGCACCGGCGCGTCCGATAGCGCCAGCGGCGGGCGCCCCGCCAGCAGCGCGTAGAGCGTCGCGGCCAATCCGTACACGTCACTCGCCGTGGTCGCCGCCTCTCCGGAAAACAGCTCCGGCGCAGCATAATCCAGTGACAGCGGCGCCGCATGCGCCCCGTCCCCGCCGGCTATCCGCGCCACGCCAAAATCAATCACCCGCGCCCGGCCCGTCTCATCCACCAGAATGTTCGAGGGCTTGATGTCGCGGTGAACGATCAGCTTGCCATGGGCATGCACCATCGCCTCGCACACCTGCAGCAGGATCGCCACGATCTCGCGCGGCCCCGCCCCGGTCTCCCGCGCCCAGATGTCCACCGGCGCGCCGCTGGCATATTCCATCACCATCCAGGGCCGCCCATCGGCCCCGCCGCCACCATCCAGCAGCCGCGCAATCCCCGGATGCTCCAGCCGCGCCAGGAATTGCCGCTCGCTCTCAAAGAGCGCCCAATGTTCCGGCGCCAGCGGCCGCATCAGTTTCAGCGCCGCTTCCTGCTCATACAGGCCATCGGCCCGGCGCACGCGGTAAACCGTGCCCATGCCCCCGCGCCCGATAATCCCGTCGATCCGCCACGCCCCCAGCCGCGCATCGGTGTCCATCGGCGCGCCCTCTTCGACGGGCGACGGCGCCGTCTCCAGAAACAGCGCGCTGCTCTCGGCAAAATCGAGCAGCGACAGCACTTCGGCAATCAGCGCCGGATCGCGCGTCTGCCCGCGCACAAAATCGGCCTGTTCCTCCGCCGGCAATTCCAGCGCCGCGTCCAGCAACGCCTCCACCTGCGCCCAGTCCGGCATTTTACTGTTCATCGCTCTTTCCCCGTGGCGCGCGCGGCGATGGTTCACCATTTCACCCGTCATTTCAAACACTTCTGAGCCATCAAAGCCAAAAACCTGCCTCGCCGGGAAATATTTCCGGGGCCATGTCCGGATCAGGCACGAGTTCCCGTTCTTTCCTCTGAACAGGGGTTTACCTGGCCCCATTCAGGAGAGAGCAAATGACACGACCCAACACGTCCCGCGGAGGCGCCATCCTGGCCGCCGCCCTCATGCTGGCAGCCTGCGGCAAGGCCGCTGGCCCATCCGTCGGCGGCGGAAATGGTAGCAAAAGCGCCGCTGGCGCCGAGCCCGCGGCCAGCACCTCCCCCATCGCCGAACCGGGCACAGATGGCGCCATCGCGGTGGAGATCAAGGCCACCACCCAGTTCGATTCCGGCTGCATGCTCAACCCCACGCTCAGCAATCCCAGCGGCCAACAATTCACGCTGTATGCAGACATCGGCGGCCGCCGGGGCGACGCCGGCACGGTGAGCGCGCTGCTGGACGGGGAAAACGCCCTCACCCTGGAAATCACCGGCTACACCGATTTCGGCGCTCAGATCGGCCCGACAGGCCTCAGTGGCCGCTGCGAAGTCCTCGATCTGGTCGTCGGCAATGTCCGCTGCCGCGAAGGCGTCGGCATGGAAGGGGAAATCGGCCCCTGCCCCGCCCCGGTCAGCTTCAATATTTCCGAAAACGTCCGCTCCCTGAAGGTCAGATAAAGCCCTTCAGAGCGCGCCAGAAACAGCGGCTTCCGCAAACGCCCAGTAGAGGGACATCTCCTGAAACTGGGCGCTGCGGCTGCCGCTCGACTGGTGCCCGGCATCGGCGTCCAGCAGCAGGATCGCCGGCGCCGTGCCCGTCGATGTGTGCCGCACCTCCGCCACCAGCTTTGCCGCCTCCCAATAGCCCACCCGGTCGTCCTTTAGGCCGGACGTGCACAGCAGCGGCGGATAGGCCGTAGCCTGAACATTCTCGTAAGGCGAGATCGAGAACATGTAATCATACGCCACCGGATCGGCCAGCGGATCGCCCCAGTCGGGCCGGAACAGCGGCACGAGGGGATGATCGGCGTCGCTCATCGTGTTCAGCATGTCCACAAATGGCACCTGCGCAATCACGCCCGCCCACATGTCCGGCGCGGCGTTCATCGCCCCGGCGACCAGCAATCCGCCTGCGGAAAGTCCATACGCCACAACCGCGCCCTTGCGCGTCACGCCCAGATCACACAGGTGTTCCGCGCAGGCCACAAAATCGGTAAAACTGTTGCGCTTGCTGAAGCGGCGCCCATCGAGAAACCATTGCCGCCCGCGCTCCGATCCCCCGCGCACATGCGCAATGGCATAGGTCCAGCCCCGGTCCACCAGCGCCAGCGCCGGCACGGAAAATTCCGGATCGCTCGAAACGCCGTACGCCCCATATCCATACAGCACACATGGCATCGACCCATCGCGCGGCGCCCCGCGCCGGCTGAGCAGCGTCACCGGAACCAGCGCGCCGTCCGGTGCCGGCGCAAACATCCGCTCCACGACATATGCGTCTGGATCATACCCCGCCCGGCCCGAGGCCTGCACAAGGCTCAGCGCGCCGGTCTCAAGGTCCACATCCATCCATTGCACAGGCAGGCGCGGAGACTGGAACAGTATCCGGCACTGGCCCGCTTCATATGCCTGCCCCGCCGGCACGCTCAGCGTATAGGCCGCCTCGTCAAAGCCGATGGCCTTCTCCGATCCGTCCGCAAACAGAAGGATCAGCTGGTGCAGGCCGTCCTGCCGCTCCAGCCGCACAAGCGCCTTCTCGAACGGAAACACTTCCATTATCTGGCTGCCCGGCCGGTGCGCTACCAGCGTCTCCTGCGGCGCTCCCGCCGGCATCGCCAGCAGCGTATTGTCAATCGCTCCGCCCTCATCGGTCAGCACAAGGAGCGCCCCGCCCCATTCCTCAATCTCATAGCGCACCTTCTCCCGGCGCGGAAACACCACGCGCGGCGCGTCCGTCTCATCCTCCGCCGGAACCAGCCAAACTTCTGACATATCCGGCCCCGACAGCGTGATGGCGATATATCCCCCCGCCGCTGTCCGTTTGATCTGCATAAAGAGCGCCGGATTGGTCTCCTCATGCACCAGCACCGCCTCGCCCCCGTCCACCGGCGTCCGGTAAATCCGCGTCGGCCGGTTGCGCGCGTCCCGCCATATCCAGAACAGGAAACGCGAAGACGGGCTGAACACGAGGCCGCCATACCCATAAGCATCCTCCGGCACCAGCACCGAAACCGCGCCCGTCTCTGTATCCTTCACGCAGATCCTGTGCCGGTCATTGCCGATCACATCCTCAGCCCACGCAAAATAGCGATGATCCGGGCTCGGCTGATGTCCCGTCGTGCGATAGTACGCATGCCCTTCCGCCCGCGCCGCCTCCTCCAGCAGCACTTCGGGCACCGCCCCCGCCTCTGCCGGAACGCGCGTATACACCGCATGCCCGCTCCCTTCCGGATAATGGCTCGCATAGGCCCAGTCCCCGGCCCAGACCGGCGGCGGGGCCTCATCGCGCGGCAGATGCGCGGCCATCTGCGCGGCAATCTCCGGCGCCAGGGCCCGCGCCGGCGCCAGCACAGCGCCCGCATAGGCCGCCTCCGCCTCAAGATGTGTACGGATCATATCGGGAAGATTCCCCATCTCCCGCGTACCCGTCTCGGGAATGAACTTCATCCACCGGTAGGGATCATTCCGCACCCGCCCCAGCTGTTCGATCCGGAACGGAACACGCGGCGCGACCGGCGGCGCCACAGGCGGCGCAATCGCGCCCGGCGCCCCCGCCGCGCCGCCCCCCGCCCCGGTGGCACACCCCGCCAGCGCCCCCAACGCAATCGTCTGCAACAACATGCGGCGCGAAAATCCTGACGCGTGAGCCATGACCCGAAATCTCCCCTGTCCTGCCGTGCGCACAGCCGCCGCGAGCGTCGCCACCCTAACAGGCCACTCTGGGCTGGAAACCTGAAAGCGGCCCAATCTCCCCTCTATCGGGCCAACCGGGCGGAGTAGTTTTGGCAGGAACCTCACCCACCCCCACCCCATCCCTCCCCATCGTCATGGGGAGGGGGCCTGTTGTTCTGTAGGAAGATGAGAGCTCTCAGGCCGCACAATCTGTCCCCTCCCCAT
>JBKBIZ010000107.1:0-6737 GCA_046293975.1 Hyphomonas sp.
CGCCTCGCGCATCTCCTGAAATGGCCGGCGTCCTTCGGGCGCCGGTCTTTTCATGTCTGGCGTCCAAAAAACTTCAGCCTGAACAATGGCCAACACAGGCTGCACAAACTGTTCAGATGCGCCGTGCCAGAGCTATCCTCGAAGAACTGGAGGAGCGCTGCTCATGTTGACCCGTACCCGTACCCTTACCCGCCTGCTGCTCGCCGCCGGTCTTGCTGCCGCCGCCATCAGCCCGGCTGCCCTTGCCCAGCGTGGTGGGGGCGGGCGCCCGGATACGCCTTCGGGCCCGCCCGGCATCACGCTCTATTCTGATACGAACCTGCGCGGAAAGACGGTCGAGATCACTTCAGACCAACCCAACTTCAGTACGATCCGCTTCAACGACCAGGCCCGCAGCATTGAGGTGCGCGGCGGGGTCTGGATGGTCTGCTCTGATGGCCACTATAAGGGCCGCTGCGAGTATATTGATCGCACAGTCCGCAATCTCGGCGAGATCGGCCTTTCGGGCGTCATCTCTTCGGCCAAGCGGGTGCCCTATGACAAAGGCCCGCGCAGCTATGACATCGCCTTCTTCGCCGACACAAATTATTCCGGGGCTTTCCTCGGCTTTGACGACGGCGAGGCCAGCCTCTCCAATTTTCGTTTCAATGACACTGCCAGCTCGGTGATGATCAATCGCGGCACCTGGCTCGTCTGCGAACATGCAGACTATCGCGGCCAATGCGAACTGCTGGACGCCTCGATGACCAATTTCGGCTCCCTCGGCCTGAATGACAAGATCACCTCCTTCCGCCGCTATGATGTGCGCCGGGAAGGCCCCTGGCGGCGCCCGGTGACGCCTGCGCCAACGCCAATCCGCGATACACGCGGGGGCTTCCAGGGCGAGCAGACCGTGTTTTTCCCCACGCCAACCACCAATGGCCGCCGCATAAATGACGGCTCAGGCGCGGGCACCCGCTTCTGCCAGAGCATGGGTTTCTCCGAAGCTGTCTATAAAGCACCCGGCCCCGTTCTCTCTGACGTGGTTTGCCGCTAACAAGCGCGCCATGAGCGCAGACACAAAGACACAACGACTTATTCCCATGGGCGTCCTGAAGGGCGCCCACGGCGTTCGCGGCGAGGTCCGGGTGAAGAGCTTCACCGCTGATCCAGACGCCCTCTTCACCTATGGCCCCCTGATGGATGAGGCTGGCAAGGTGCTGCTCACGCCGATTACCGCGCGGCCGGGCAAGGACCATTTCATCGTCCGCCCGAAGGAAAACCTGCAGAAGGAAGAGTGGGACGCCCTGCGCGGCTGTCTCCTTCACGCCTCGCGCGACCGCCTGCCAGAGGCGGATGAAGACGAGTTCTACTTCGAAGACCTCATCGGCATGCCCGTCTTTACCATCGGCGAAGAGCCCGAGGGCACCGTCCGCGCCGTGCAGAATTTCGGCTCCGATGACCTGCTGGAGATCGAGATCCCCGGCGCCCCGTCCACCGTCTATGTCCCACTGACGCGCGCCGATGTGCCCGTCATCGACATGGCCGCCCGCCGAATCGTCATCCCCGAACTCTCCCTCTGGGCGAACCCGGATGAAGAAGGCGCCGGAACCCCGTAACAGCGGATTACAGCAATATTGCCGTTTGTTGCGGCCCGTTCAGGTGACTTGTCTCATTCTGCGAGCGTAATGGATGAAAGGAACCCTCGATGCGGGTCTCGATCCGGCGCTTTGCGCTCGCCCTCTCGCTACCGGCCGCAGCCGGCGCTCCGGCTCTTGCCCAGGGCGCCTACTATGACGATGGCCAGCCTCCGGCCGCCATCGCCCTCTTCACCTCCGAGAATTTCTACGGTGATGCCCGCGAGGCTTTTGACCCCTTCGCCTCCCTGCATGATCTTGCCTTCAACGACCGGGCCCGCTCGGTCGCTGTTCTCGCTGGCCAGTGGGAACTCTGCGAACATGCCAACTTCACCGGCCGCTGCGTTTTCATCCGCGAGGATGTCGCCGACCTTGCCTGGTTCGACCTGAAGGGGCGCATCTCCTCCATCCGTCCGATTTTCGACTATACCGAAGCTCAGCACGGCCTCATGTTCTCGCGCGATAACAATGGCTACATCCGCTACGCGCATAACGAATCCTATGGCTATGACACCTGGAATTACGGCTATTCCAGCTCCGTCCGCCTCAGCGTCCAGCATTATGGCTATTCGCCCGACTATTGGCGCTTTGGCTATTACGACCCGCGCTGGGGCTATGATCCCTACGGCTTTGCCTGGCGCCCGGTCGGCGGCCCGCGCTATGTCTCCTATGTTTACCGCGTTCATCCGCGTCCGGTCATTATCAACACCTATTGGAAGAAAAACTGGGGTTCCAGCCACAAGCATTGGGACCGCCGGGGCCACAAGGATGACTGGCGCCACAAGCCAAACTGGCGCGGCCGCGATGATGACCGGGGCCCGGGGCGTGGATCTGATCGTGGCCCAGGTCGCGGCGATGGTGGCTGGGATCGTGACAGAGACCGCGACCGTGCAGACGGCCGTCCGGGACGTGGCGGCGATGGCCGTGGAAATGGCACCTCCCCGCGTGAGCGTACCGATGACCGGGACCGTGGCTGGAATGCAGGCGACCGTACCCAGCGGGGCGGCGATGGTCCGCGCACTGATCGCACAGGCCCGCCTCGCACAGGCGGCACCATCCCAACTGATCCGCGCCGCGGCGATGGCCGGGGCCGGACTGACCTGTCGGGCAGCCCGGGAGGCGGTGCCGCAATCGTAACGCCGCCGCCAGGGTCTGACCGGGGCCGCCGCGATGGTAACTGGCGCGGCGGAGACCGGAATACAGATCGGGGTGAGCGGGGCGGTGGTCGCGGTGAAGGCCGGCCTAGCGCAGGCGCCACCACGTCCTCGCCTCCGGCAGTTTCGTCGCCTCCCCGCGTAAGTGCGCCGTCCACGCCCCCTACGACCCGTCCTGGTACAGATCGTCTGAGCCGGGAGGGATCGCGTGGTGAGGGTCGCAGGGGAGGCGGTGATCGTCTTCTCGGCGAGCCCGGTGGTGGCAGCCGTCCGGTTGCAGATACGCCGCGTCGCGGTGGTGGGGATGGCGCGCGCGCAAGCGGAGACGCAGGCCGTCGCGGCGGGGGAGGCGGCAGCGCCGCAACATCCGCGCCAGCGCCAGCGCCCGCAGCGCGTCCTTCAGCCCCGCCAACGGCCGTATCGCGGCCCGCGCCAGCGCCGCGTGTCGAAGGTGGCCGTGGACGGGGCGGAGAGGATGGCGGAGGCCGCGGTGGCCGCCGTCCGGGCAGCGCGCAGGACTAGAGCGCTCAGGATCACTCCGCGCGCGGATCATTCCACTCGGCGGCGATGCCATAGCCGCCGCGCCGGATCAGCCAGAACATGCCGATCAGATCAAACACCCCCGCGCCAAGGCGGCCGAGGAATCCATATTTGGATTGCCCGGCCAGGCGCGGGCGGTCATTCACCATCTCTTCGCGCACATCCCATCCGGCCCGTTTGATCAGCGCCGGGAGGAACCGGTGCATCGAAGCAAAATAGGGCAGATCTCGGAACGCGGCCGTCCGGATCAGCTTCCAGCCACAGCCCGTATCCTTCGCGTCGTCCTGCAGCACAAACCGGCGCACGCCATTGGCCACCCGTGACTGCACCCATTTGAATCCTGAATCGTTCCGGCTGTTGCGCTTGCCCGCAACGATACCAAGCCGCGCCGGCGCGCCGGGCACGATGATCTCTTTCCAGAGACGCGCCGTGTCGGCCGGATCGTTCTGCCCGTCTCCGTCGAGCAGCTGCACCCAGTCCCCGCGTACGGATTTCAGGCCGGTAAACAGCGCGGCAGATTTCCCCCGGCGCTGAATATGCGTCAGCACGGTCACGGTCCCGGGATACTTCGCCTTGGCCTCGGCCAGCTCCGCCCCGGTAGTATCGCCTGAACAATCGTTAACGCAGACAATCTCGAAGTCGATCCCGGCAAGGGCGGTATGCACCTCCTCGATCACCGGATGGATGTTGCCGGCTTCATTGAAGAAGGGGATCAGGACGGAAAGCTGAGGCGCTTGGCTCATGGGGCGGGCCTTGTTGGAATGTGACAGCCTCATAACCGCAAATCGGGGGGGCTGTCAGCCTTCCAGCGCTGAGAGTAATTTTCGGAGGGCGCCGTTGCGAATGCCGCCAATCTTACTAAAACTGCAAATCAGCCTGACCTAGGGGGAGCCAGATGGCCGCTGAATCGCACGCGATGGACCTCGCCCCGGTCGTCATCCTTCTGGGGTCTGCCGTTCTGGCGGTGCCGCTGTTCAAGCGGATCGGTTTTGGCTCGGTGCTGGGCTATCTCGCCGCCGGCCTGGTCATCGGCCCCTTCGGCTTCCGGGTTTTCACTGAGCCGGAAGCGATCCTGCATGTCGCCGAGCTCGGCGTGGTGATGTTCCTCTTTATAGTGGGGCTGGAGATGCAGCCCTCCCGGCTCTGGTCCATGCGCAAGGACATCTTCGGGCTCGGATTTGCCCAGGTCGGTATCTGCATCCTGCTCCTGTCCTGGGTGGGCGTGGCGCTTGGCTATTCCCCGCAGACCTCGCTGGTTGCGGGCACGGGCTTCGTCCTCACCTCCACCGCCATCGTCATGCAGATGTTGCAGGAGCGGGGCGATCTCGCCAAGCCGCGCGGCCAGAAGATGGTCTCGATCCTCCTGTTCGAAGATCTCGCCATCGTCCCGCTGCTCGCCTTCGTGGCTTTTCTCGCGCCTGGGGCAGGGGACGTAACGCTGACTGACCGGTTCATCGGTGTCGCCCTCGGCCTTGGCGCCATAATTGGCCTGGTCCTGGCCGGCCGCTACCTTCTGAACCCTGTCTTCCGCATTCTCGCAGCGGCCCGCGCCCGGGAAGTCATGACCGCCGCCTCGCTACTGCTGGTCCTCGGCGCGGCCTGGTGGATGCAGCTGGGTGGTCTTTCCACGGCTATGGGCGCTTTCCTGGCCGGCGTGCTCCTGTCGGAATCATCTTACCGGCATGAGCTTGAAGCCGACATCGAACCCTTCCGGGGCATCCTCCTTGGCCTGTTCTTCCTTGCTGTGGGCATGTCACTGGATCTCAATGTCGTTGCCGACAACTGGAAGATCATCGCCATCAGTGTGGTCGCCTTCACCCTCCTGAAGGCTGCCGGGGTCTACGGCGTCGCCCGCGCCTTCAAGGCAAATCACCGCGAAGCCATCGAGCGCACCGTCCTGATGACGCAGGGCGGGGAGTTTGCCTTCGTTCTCTATGCGGCCGCCCTCGCGGTCGGCATCATTGATCCGGAAGGCAGCGCCATGCTGACGGCCATCATCATCGTGTCGATGTTGATGACGCCGCTCTTTGTCCTGGTCCATGACCGGTTGATGCCGGAAGCCGAGGTCGATGCCTCCGGCGTCGAAACCCCCCATGATGTGCGCGGCACCGCGCTGCTGATCGGCTTCGGCCGGTTCGGCCAGGTCGTCAGCCAGCCGCTGCTCGCGCGCGGCTACACGATCACAACCATCGACAATGATCCCGAGATGATCCGTGTCGCCGCGCAGTTCGGCTTCAAGGTCTGGTATGGCGATGGCGCGCGGCTCGATATTCTCCATGCGGCCGGGGCTCATCATGCTTCGCTGGTGCTCGTCTGTGTCGATGATCCAGCCGCCGCGAAGAAGATTGTCGAACTCGTCCGCCACGAATTTCCAAACGCCCTCCTGCTCGCCCGCGCCTATGACCGGGATCATGGTCTTGAGCTGGTGAAGGCCGGTGTTGACTATCCCGTCCGCGAAACTTTCGAGTCCGCCCTCAAATTTGCCCATGCGGCCCTCGACCGTCTGGGCGAACCCGAAGGCGCCATCACCGATGCCATAGAAGAAGTCCGCCGCCGCGACGAAGAACGCTTCGCCCTCCAGCTGACGGGGGGCACCTATGCCGGCCGCGAACTGATGTTCGGCAATGGTGGGGGGACCGTGCCGCTGAATGCGGGCAAGCCCGAAACCGATCCGGAACCTGCCGGTGGGTGACGGGCGGCCCCGCGCGCGCTAAACCCCGCCTATGTTCAAGGCCACAGCCATCACCCTCATCCCGGAAGCCTGGCCGGGTCCGCTCGGCGCCTCCATCCTCGGGCGGGCGCGCGCCGAAGATATCTGGGATCTTGAAACGGTGGATCTGCGCACCTTTGGTCTCGGCAAGCATCGCAAGGTCGATGACACGCCGGCCGGCGGCGGGGCGGGGCTCGTTCTGCGTCCGGATGTGGCGGCGGCGGCGGTCGATTCTGTCCAGATTTGTCCAGATTTGTCCCGATCTGTCCCGGAATTGACGCGGCCTGTCATCTATCTGTCGCCCCGTGGGCGCCGGTTTGACCAGGAAATGGCAAGGCAGTGGGCCGCCGGGCCAGGGGTTATCCTCTTCTGCGGAAGATTTGAGGGCTTGGACGAACGCGCCATAGAAGCGCGGGATATGCAGGAAGTTTCCCTCGGAGATTTTGTCCTCGCCGGCGGAGATGTCGCAGCGATGGCCATGCTGGAGGCTACGGTGCGTCTCCTCCCCGGTGTTGCGGGCAATTCTGCATCCATTACAGGGGAATCTTTTGAGAACGGCCTCCTCGAATATCCCCATTATACGCTGCCCAGAGAGTGGGAAGGGCGGCAGACCCCCCCGGTTTTGCTGTCCGGCGACCACAGGCGGATAGAAGAGTGGCGAATCAGCCGCTCAAAGGCGTTGACTTTTGACCGCCGCCCCGATTTATACGCCGCTTA
>JBKBIZ010000108.1:0-6732 GCA_046293975.1 Hyphomonas sp.
GTGAAAGTTTGATGAAGAAATCTGCCGGCATGCAAAATGGAGATCCCAGTCCCGTCTCTACTCCGAACTCGCAGCGATCAGTGCCGCGGGGGGTCAAGCCAATACGGCTCGTAGGAGAGATCGAATGTTTTTGGAAAAATTTAGCTGGTCTGCCCCAGCTCTGATCGCCAGCGTCTCCGGGATCGCGCTGATAGCGTCCGGCGCCGCCCATGCCCAGACTGCAGAAGAGGAGAAGGTTCTCGAGGTTGTGGTCGTTGAGGGGCAGTTCTCGGCGGGCCTTGGCCGCGCGCTGGACGCCAAACGCAATGCGGATTCAATCTCTGACGCGATCGTGGCCTCAGACATAGGCAAGCTTCCGGCCGTAAACGTCGCCGAAGCCCTGCAGCGGGTGCCCGGCGTCACCATCGTGCGCGAAGCAGGCGAAGGTCAGTTCATCAGCGTGCGGGGCCTTGGTCCGAATTTCCAATCCGTCACGCTTAACGGCATGCCGATGGCGTATAATGAAAACATTCGTAACTCCGGCCAGTCGGGCCGTCAGTTTCGCCTCCAGGTGCTGCCCTCCGATCTGATTGACGGCATCGTCGTGACCAAGACGCCCACCGCCGATCTGGTAGAAAGTGGCATCGGGTCCTCCGTTGATATCCGCCTGCTGAACCCGCTCGACCGCGACAGCTTCGTCAGCCTCAGCGGCTATGCCGGCCATGAAGAGCGCACTGAAACCACGAAGCCAAATGGTTCGATTTCCGCCGGTTGGCGCAATGACGCCCAGACATTCGGCGTCATGGGCGGTCTGTCCTATTCCGAAAGAGAGGTTCAGTTCGACCGCCTCGTCAGTGGCTGGTTCGACACCACCGTGCCGGGCCTGGGAGATGTGCGGGCCCCCGGCGACATCCAGCCCTATCTTGAGCAGGAGAACCGCGACCGGTTCAGTGCCGTTGGCGGCATCCAGTGGCGGCCCACCGACAATCTGGAAGTTGATATCGACGGCTTCTATTCGCTGTTCAACAATGAAGTGACGGAGCGGCGGCTTACTTACTACATCGGCGGCTCCCTGGCGCGGCTCGACCCGGCCACGGCGGTGGTCGAAGACGGCCGCCTCGTAGCGGGCACGATCCGGGGGGCGCGGATTCGCAACTACGCGGAATACCTGGATCAGGCGCATGAAAACACCCAGCTCAATGCGTCGGTTTCCTACGATCTTGCCGGCTGGACGCTGAAGCCCCGTTTCAGCTATGCCGTTGCCAAGAGCGATCTCGAGACGCCCATCCAGCGGGTTCAGTACCGCACCGCAAATGGCGCGGGCGGTAACCTGACATTCGATTTCCGCGGGGATCCTGCCGGAGATGCCAAGATCGGCGCCCTGTTCACCGATCTCGATCTCACAGATCCGTCCCTGATGCCCTACGAAAGTTTTGCCGTACGTCCGATCAATTCAGAAGATGAAGACAAAACCTTCACCTTCGATGCGATCCGCGATCTCGACTTCAATGTCGGTGGTCTGAACGTGACCCGTTTCATGGCCGGCGTTCAGGCATCCGACCGCTTCCGGGACTATCAGCGCCGAGACCGTTCCAGCACGGTGCTGCGCGACGGCGTCACCCGGACGGACGCGTTCCTCAGTGCGCCGGTGCCCTCCAACGCGTTCGACGAATCCATTGGCACATTCCAGCCCTGGCGAAATGTTGACTGGGCGCTCTTCAATGCCTCCTACGTCCTGCGGAACGAGTTCGACGGTGTTAACCCGAGCGCTTATGACCTGGCACCGACCAGCGCCGACCTTCAGAACTCCTACTATATCGAGGAACAGATCGCCGCAGCCTATGGCCGCCTCGATTTTGCCTCGAGCTTCCAGGGAATTCCCTTCAAGGGCAATGCAGGTCTTCGCTACGTAACCACGGATACGGCTGTAGACGGAACTATCGTGACACCTGTGGCGGGTGCCAATGGCGCTGTAACCACGCAGGTGACGCCCAGCCGCACGGAAAGCACGTATGAGGAACTTCTGCCCAGCGTCAATGTCAGCTTCAATCTGACAGACGACATCCTTCTGCGCCTGGGCGCGGCCAGGACCATGACCCGCCCGTCATTGTCGGAGCTTCGCAACTCGATCAACACCAACAGTGTGACGGTCACGAACATTTTCCGCCTCGGCGCAGCGGCGCTGGAAGACGAGACGCTCAATCTGACGGCGTCGGCCGGCAACCCGGAACTCAAGCCGTATTCTTCGCTGAACTTCGACATTTCATTGGAATGGTATTTCGATGAGTTTGGGGCGTTTACGGTCGCAGCATTCCATAAAGATGTCTCCGATTACATCGCCAGCGACTTCCAGACACGTCGCCTTGCATTCGCGGTGAATGATGGAACGACATTGCCGGTGGATATCCTGGTGGCGACCCCCACCAACGTTGGCGATGCGGCGATTTCAGGGCTCGAGTTTGCCTTCACAAATAAGCTGGAGATGGGGCTCGGCCTGGCCGCAACGGCGACGGTTGCAACCTCCAAGCTGGAGCTCGACAAAGCCGATGTCGGTGTGCAGTCCGCCGGCATCCAGGGTGTGTCTGATACCAGTTTTTCGATCACGCCGTTTTTCGAGCGCGGGCCGTTTGAGGTCAATCTGAGCTACACCTACAGGAGCGACTACCTCACGGATGCGGGTGCAACCGTGACCTCCCAGCCGACAGCCGGTGATGTCGTGCCATTTTACCAGAAAGGTTATGGCATCCTCGATGCGGGCGCGAGCTATCAGATGACAGATCGTCTCGAAGTCTTCCTGCAGGCTGTGAATCTGCTTAACAACCGGCAGGTATCCTTCGCCGGAACGGAAGATGACTTCACCCAGATCCATACTTTTGGCCGCTCCCTTAATATGGGCGCGCGCTCCCGCTTCTAAAGCAACGTCTCCGGTGGGTGGCGGCCCGGGGGGCCGCCACTTTCCTATTTTGTCTGACACAGAGGCACCCTCCGGCGAGGCCCTCTGAAACTGGTATCTGGAGAGAGAGCTGATGTTGAAACGCCTCGGAGCCACCTGCATTGCGCTCCTGCTGATGTCCTGCGCAGGTCTTCCTGAAGAACCGCCTGCGGATAAATCCGGCGGTATGGAATGGCTGGCCGGCGATCATCATGTGCATAGTCAATTCAGCGTTGGCTGGCGCTTCAAAGGCGAGCCGTCCCAAAGCCTGCCTCCCCTTGCGCAGATTGGGGGGGATGCCATCAACCCGATCGGAGTGAATGCCACCCAGGCGCGCGCCCATGGTCTCGACTGGATGGTAACGACCGATCATGGCGGCCCCTTCCACAGCAATATCCACCTGGATCAGGCCTATCCCGATGTCCTGGACGTGCGCGACGGTATGCCGGGTTTCTTCCTCTTCTACGGTATGGAGTTTGATACGCCCGGCGCCGACCATGCCAGCCTGATCATGCCCTTCTCGCCTGAGGAGGCCGATCACCTGTTCTATCTTGAAAGCACTTATAACAAGCGCGAACCCTTTCCCGCGCCGCCAGAAGCCGATCAGGAGCCCCGGATGAATGCGGCTGTTGCCGCAATGGCTACCCTTGATCCTCAGCCAGTCCTGATCGTGAACCATATTTCCCGTTCCAGGGTGGGCGGAGCGTACGGTAAAGTGACACCCACGGAACTACGCCGCTGGAATGATCTGGCGCCGACGGTCGTCGTGGGAATGGAGGGCTCCCCCGGCCACCAGGCCCGGGCTGTCCGGCCAGACGGCGCATTGGAACCGACCGCACCGCGCGGCGGCTATGAGGATGTGCCCACATATGGCGGTTTTGATTCGATGACCGCGCAGGTGGGCGGGTTCTGGGATTCGATGCTGGGAGAAGGCCGCCGATGGTGGATCACCGCGACCTCGGACATGCATCGCCACTGGCGCCAGGGGGGCGACGAGTTCTGGCCCGGTGAATATTCAAAAACCTATGTCCTGGCTGAGCGCAGCTATACCTCCATCCTTGAAAGTATCCGTCAGGGCCGCATGTTCGCGGTGACGGGTGATCTCGTCTCGGGCATCCAGCTGGAGGCTGCGTCTCTGGCGACTGGTGAAACGGCCTCTTTGGGAGAGACCCTGCCCGTGCGGCCGGGCGAGGAGGTAACGCTGACGTTTGCGTTCCGCGAACCTGAAGGGCCAAATTTCAACGGCGACCAACCCGAAGTCGCCCGGGTCGATGTGATTGTCGGCGAAATCGATCCGGCAGCCTACCGGCCTGAAGACGACACCCATCGGGCAGCCTCTGTTGCTTTCCGTCTGAACCGGGACAGTTTCCTGCCGGAAGAGGATGGCTGGTTCAGAGCCACCGTAGGGCTGCCGGAAGTGACACATCCGCTTTACATTCGTGTGCGAGGCACCAGCGGAAGCGAACTGGAGCCAGAAGCAGACCCGCCCGGTGAAGACCCCTGGGCAGATCTCTGGTTCTACACCAACCCGGTATTCGTATCGCTCAAACCAGAGTGAGTTTACGCCCGAGTGATTCATGGATGTGCCAAGTGAACCGGTTCGCGCGCTGAGTATGGGCAAAGCCTCGGAAATTTCCGCCGGAGACCGCCGCGCCGATCAGCTGGAAACGCTGTATCGCGAGCATCGCAGCGGGCTGGTGGCGCGCCTGCGCAGGGTATTTGGCGCGGGGCCGCCCCAGCCCGATGATCTGGCCCAGTCGGCCTTCACGAAACTCGCATCCATGCCGGATATCTCAAGCATCCGCGATCCGCGCGCCTTCCTGTTCCGGATGGCAATGAATCTGGGCTTTGACCAGCTTGACAAGCAGGCGGCATCGCGCCGACTTCACGGAAGTTACAGATTTCACACGGAACTCGTGCAAAATCAGACTGCCGCAACCGTCTCTCTTCAGGAAGACCTGCTGGAGCGCCTGGAGCGGCTGGTAGAAACATTGCCGGAATTTGACAGGGAGCTTCTTCGCCGAAGCCGCCTGAAGGGGGAAACTTTGAGCGCCATTGCTCTGGAAACCAATATGAGCGTTTCGACACTTTCAAGGCGCCTCGCGAAGATCCTTGCCGACCTGAAACTGCGCCTTGAGCACGAGACCGCGGAAGGGGACGCCTGAGGTGAGCCGTCTTTCCCCCGCCCGTCCGGAAGGATTCGACCCCCTGCTTCCTCTGTCTGAGCAAGCCTTTTTCTGGGTCGTGCACCTGGAGACAGGCACCTGCACAGACGCAGATCACGCTGCCTTCGATAGCTGGCTCGAAGCTGACCCCCGAAACGGCCCCGCCTATCGCGAGGCCGCTCAGCTCTGGCACGCCCTTGCCCAGGTTGGGACAGCCCCCGCCAGGGCCCTGGCGCCCGGCCCCGCCCGGGTGTCCGCCCGCCGCAGACTGTCCCGCCGCGTTTCAGCCGGGCTCGCCGGCCTTGCGCTGCTGGCAGCCAGCGTCGGTATGGGTTTCCTGATCGTCCCGCAGCTCAGCCGCGACGTTGGAGAACCGGGACACACAGAGTTTGCTGCTCTGGCCTATGAAACATCGATCGGCGAGACTCGCCGGCTTGTGCTCGCAGACGGCACCCAGATGATGCTCGGGGGCGACACGGCCGTTGAAGTCCGGTTCGGGCAGAGCCGCCGGCAAGCGGTCCTCGTCAGAGGCCAGGTTTTTTTAGATGTCACCCATGACCCCGCCCGGCCGCTGGACATAACCGCAGGCGCCGCCCGCGTGCGCGTCCTTGGCACATCCCTCGACATCCGGCTGGGCCCGGCCGGCAGCACCGTCTCGTTGATTGAGGGGCGTGTGAGCGTCGGGTCGGAAGGAAGAACAGGACAGACCCTGGCCGCCGGTCAGCAGATCCTTGTCAGCAAGACAGGGGCGCTTGATGATATCCGTTCTTTCGATCCGAAACAGATACTGGGATGGCAGGAGAACCGCTTCTATTTTGAAAATGCCTCGCTTGAAGATCTGGTGGCAGATCTCAACCGATATTCGGACAAGCCCATCGAGTTTGAGGGAGACGCGTTAAAAAGCCTGAACATCACAACCTCGTTCAGCCTGGACCAGAGTCAGGATGTGCTGGCCAGCCTCGCCGGAGCCGCCTCTATGGAACTTGTCGAGGAAACCGACCGCCTGGTGCTGAGATATGACCAGTAACTTCACGCGGACAACGAAAGCAGGAATTCGATGCGGTTATTCCGAGTACTTTACCGCTCTCCAAACAGAATGCTGAGGGTCTCGGCAAGTTCGTCGGGACGGGCCGGGCCGACGCTTTTTTCTTTTGATGTTTGCCGGTCGAGTGACAGCATCATAAGCCCATTAAAAGTCAGGCGGAACAATTGAGCGTCCAGCCAGCTTGCACCATTTTCCAATCCTCGCAGCCGCCCGAGCAGGATCCTTGATGTTTCGCCCGAGCGGGCGAAGAGAGACAGGGCTACCTGACGGGTTTCACCGTCCCGGGACGCTTCAAACATGGCATTGAGGAGCCCCGCCAGTTCGATCTCATTGGCACGCCCGGCATTTTGGTTCACGGGAGCAAGTCGCAGGGCAAGCTCAGTCACCGTCAGGGAACCGGGGCCGGCTTCCGGTTCGTCCAAAAGAAGGAGCGCGCGATCCCGCAGACGGGCATTCAGCAGACTGTAGGCTTCCCGCAATATCGCCCGCCTAGTTTCAAAAAAATGGATGACGGAGGAGACCGAAGCACCGGCAGCGGCGGCAAGGCGGCGATGTGTCAATGCAGACGTGCCGTCCTCCACGAGAATGCGGACCGCTGCATCGAGGATTGC
>JBKBIZ010000109.1:0-6557 GCA_046293975.1 Hyphomonas sp.
AGTATCAGGCGGGAAAATGAGGGCGTCAGCGAAGGACATGGCAGCGGGTATGACGACGTGTGCGGCAAGCGTCATTAGCGGGGCGTCATGGGCTTGAGTGCATCCTGGCGCGCCGCGCTGGCGGCCGGCGCCGTCAACCTCGTCCTGGGCGCAAACCTCCCCTATCTGCCCGTCTGGATGGAGCGGGCGGCAGGCATGTCCGGCGCCGAGATCGCCGGGGCAGGCACGCTTGCCATCCTTATCCGCATCGTCGCCGGCCCACTGACCGCCGGGATCGCGCAGGATCATGGCCTGCGCGGCACGCTCGCTTCGGTGATGATCGTCGCGCTGGCCGGGTATGCTCTGCTGGTTCCAGACTCTCCGCGCGCGGTCCATTTCTTCCTCTGCGTGATCGTTTACAGCGCCATGAACCTCGTCGGCCCGCTGTTTGAGGCTGTCCTGGTCTTCGGCACCCGCAATGGCCGCCCGGACTATGGCGAGGGCCGCGCCATCGCCTCTGCCGCCTTTGTCGCCGCCAATCTCGGGGGCGGCGCCATCCTGGGCGCCTGGGGTCCGGACGGGATACTCTTCTACCTGATCGCGGCCTCAGCCATCGCAGCGCTCGCGCCGCTGTTCACCAAACAGGGCGCCCGCGCCGCAGTCGCCCGGCGACCGTTGATCTCGACGTTTACGGACTCCTTCACGATCTACCGGATGCCCGGCGTCTTCGTATACCTGCTCGCCGCCGCCCTCATCCAGGCAAGCCACGGCGCGTACTATGCGTTCGCCTCGAATATCTGGATCGCGCAGGGGATTGATGGCGGCCATATCGGCGCGCTCTGGGCAATCGGCGTGGCTGCCGAAATCCTTCTCCTGCTGGTCTCGCGCAAAGCGCTCAAAAATATGGACCACTACACCCTGCTCTGGATCGGCGGCCTCGGCGCACTGATCCGCTGGACAGCCGCTGGCTTTGTTCTTCCGGTGGAGGCCGTCTACGTCTTCCAGATACTGCACGCATTAAGCTTCGCCATGACGCATATCGGAACGATGCGTTTCCTTCAGGCTGCTCTGCCCGATGACAAGCTCCCGCTTGCCTATTCGGCAAATGGCGCCTTGATCTTCGGTCCCGCGATGGCCGTCACCGGCCTTGCCGCCGGCCTAGCCTATGACGCCCTCGCGCCCGGCGGCATCGACGCCCAGACCAAGCTCTACTGGCTGATGGTCGTCGTTACCCTGATCGGCATCGGCTTCACCTGGAGCGCCAGCCGGAAAACCATCCAATCCGTCCACCCGGACTGAGCGCGCAAAGGAAAAGCCCCGGAACCAGGTCCAGGGCTTTATCTCGCGTGCCTGCCGAAACGTTCAGCCCGTCTCGCGGTCGCCGCGCACATCGAGATCGTATTCGCGCACCTTGCGGTAAAGCGTCGAGCGGCCAATCCCGAGACGGCGCGAGACTTCGCTCATATGGCCGTCATAGAATTCAATCGCATACTGAAGAAGATCGCGTTCAATATCCTGCAAGCTGCGGATCTCGCCGTCCTGGTCCTTGATCGCGACCGGCACATCCCCGACAAAACCGGACATCACATCATTCGCCGGAACCGGCGGGGCCTCAGGCGCGCGCTGAACCGGAACAGCCGGCATCATCATCACGTCCGCCATCTGGCCGGAAATCTGCGGGAAATCCTGCGGGCGCAGCTCATCACCATCACACAGCACCACGGCGCGGAACACGGCATTCTCCAGCTGGCGGACGTTGCCCGGCCAGTCATAGGAATACAGCATCTGTAGTGTATCCTCACCCGCCCCGGTCACTTTCGTGCCTTCGCTGGCATTGAAACGCCCGATGAAATGATCGACCAGCGCGGGAATATCCTCACGTCGCTCCTTCAGAGAGGGCATGTCGATGGGGAAAACATTGAGACGGTAGAACAGGTCTTCGCGGAACGTACCGGCTTTCACCTGGCCCGCCAGATCGCGGTTCGTCGCCGAGATGATGCGCACGTCCACCTTCGTCGGACGGCGTGAACCAACAGCGTCCACCTCGCCCTCTTGCAGTGCCCGGAGCAGTTTCACCTGTGCGTCGAGGGGCAACTCGCCCACCTCATCAAGAAACAGCGTGCCACCATCGGCTTCGAGAAACTTTCCCGGCGCCTTCGAGACCGCGCCCGTAAACGCGCCCTTCTCATGGCCAAACAGGATTGACTCCACGAGGTTCTCCGGGATCGCGCCACAGTTGACCGTCACGAACGGTTTACCCGCCCGCTGGCTCGCGCCCTGAATGCAGCGCGCCACAACCTCTTTACCCACACCGCTTTCGCCCAGGATCAGCACCGGAATATCCGACGCCGCCCCGCGCTCTGCCATGCGGATAACGCCGCGCATCGCCGGGGCCGAGGCAATCATGTCCTCGAATTTCATCCCGCCTTCGACCTTGCGCGAGAGGCGTTTGACCTCCCCCGTCAGGCTCTGCATCTTGAGGGCGTTCCGGATACTGACGACCACGCGCTCGGGATTGGCCGGCTTGACGATAAAGTCCACCGCCCCGCGCCGCATCGTCTGCACGATCGTGTCGATGCCGCTCGTCGCGGTCAGCATGATCACCGGCAGGTCCGGGCGCTTCGTATTCAGGCGCTCAAGCGTTTCCATCCCCGAAAGACCCGGCATGGTCAGATCCAGCAGCACGATATCCACGCCTTCGCGCGCATCAGCCGCCATCTGCAGCCCCGTCTCGCCATCGGGCGCCGTGCGGCAGGCAAAGCCGGCCTTCTCCACGGCGGCCTGAAGCAGGCGGCGCTGTGTCGGATCGTCATCGACCACGAGGATCGTTTTGGCCATGAATTTCGCCCTCATCATTCCGGTTGCGGCCAGCGCGCTGTCAGGCGCCCCGTGCCGTTTCGTTACGCCCCGTTCTGACACAGACGCATGGAGTTACGGTTTCGCCAGTCGTTTGAATTTTATGCAAAATGGCGCGGGCCGCCGCGATCACGGTGATCATCGCCAGCTGGCGTTGCAGCATCTGTTCAGAATCGTTTGAGGACGGACTGCCCGCCTTCTCCATCTCCTGCGAATTCTCCCCTTGCGCGAAGGTTAACAAAGCGTAAAGGTAGAAATCCACAGGGGTCTCAGGGGTGAGGAGACGCGAGACATGGGCCGCAAGGGCGCAGCCGCGAGTACGGGCAAATTTCAAAGATTTCTAGCCGCATGGAGCTGGAGCGCCACTATCATCGTCTGCGCGCTGCTTCTGGCGTCCGGCGGCGCCTTTCTTCTGGCCGCCCCCTTCCTCCCGGACCTCAACCCGGACAACGTCCGCGCCGACTGGCTAGGCCTCGCCTGCCTCATCACCGGCCTCTTCACCGCCAACATGGCCCGGATGCTCCAGATCTGGGGGCGGCTCGATCCGGCGCTTTCCAAGCCGCCAATCAAGCGGCTGCCAGAGGCTCAGTCTTTAGTGCGGCGAGGCTATCGTGAATTGTTTTACTGGCTGATCCTTGCTCTCTCTGCACTGACTACAGTTGCGTATATCTCGACCTCTGAGGGCTTTCGTCTCTGGCCCGAGCTGAATTTGGTAGACGCCGCCAGATCTGCAAATGATCCTCTCCCCATCTTCGCTTTTCTGGGCATCCTCGCCCTCGCTTTCCTGCCGGTTTCGGGCGCCACATACCTGTATGCACGAACCGAATTAAAGCACCGCCACAGTGAACCGGGGAAACCCGCCAAACTTTTCCGCGACGACGCTGTGTCGCCAGCCTCGTTCTGGATCAGCTTCATTCTGGTTGCCGCCATTGTGATACTGGCAAACTGGGCAGCTGGCGCAAAAGACACCGGTTCAGCACTATCTGGTGTGCTGACCTTCTGGATCACTTTTATTGTTATTGCGCTGTTTGTTGGCTTTATCTTCGTTCCGCACATCAGCCGTTTCTTTATCGGTCAGAAAGAACGCCGCGACGCTCAAGTCCGAATTTTGGCAGGAGGCGCCCCGCCTTTGTACGCGCCGGCAAGGTTCGCAAGCTGGTTGGATTCAGGTCTCGTACGGCTTATTGCGCCGCTTTCCGGGGCGACGCAGAAGGGTGTGCCACATCTGCTCGTCATTCTGATCATGCTCCCCCTTACCGCCCTCGGCTTCGCCCTTGCCACACCTTGGGGACTGGCGCCGATTGCAATCGGCATGCTGCTGGTCGCAGGGCTGGGCAGGCGCTGGGCGTGGGTGGAGGAAGATCGCGAAACAGCGTCTCGCCTGCTGAAAACCGACGCGCGTGAAATCCAGATTGGTTTCGACAACGACCTGAAAGACGAAGCTCTTTTGGGCTACGCATTCCTTTTCATCCTTGTCCCGCTGTCCTTGCACCAGCTTTGGGGCTGGCAACGCGATGCGTTTGTTCCCGTCGAGGGCGCCGACGTCAGCAACGCCTTCGTTGCCTGGCTAAGCTTTTTCGGTGCCGAACTGGCAAAGGCCGTCCCCTTCGTTGACTGGTGGGAAATCTACCAAGTTGATCTCAAGCGCCCGATAGAGCCCAGCGAAACCAACGCACTCGGCAAACACCTGACATTCCTTTCGCGCGCGATGGTCGATCTCGTGATTATGGCAGCCCTGTTTCAGGCCATCGGCATCTGGCAACGCAACCGTACCCAGCAAAGGCTTTACGATGCGGGGCAGATAGATGTGTTCGATCCTTTCCTCGAGGAGCAGTTCTTCAGCGAAGGCATGCAGGCCGTAGGAAGCAGCTACAAACCAAGCTTGAAGTTTGAAGAGAGGGTACAGAAGCACCTTGAGCGAAGATCGGTACTGGGCTTGCCAGAAACGCCTTACAATGAGCGAAGGCTGACAGACCTGCTGGAGCACCCGGAAGAAAAAGTTCGTGCCGGTGCCGAATGGATGGTGACAATGTTCGATGTCATCGTCGGCAAACCACCCAGAAAGCTGGAATTGCTGGCTGACCGCTGGGATGGCAGTTGGACGGTAACTCTTCGGACCAATGGCAGGACCGCCCGCGAATACATGCATGCCAACGCGGAATGGCGGCGTCAGCAGAAGCCGCGGATCGAAGCGGTTCTGGAAGAACTTCTGGGACCAGACCGAGAAACCATGCCCAAGACCTTGTCCGACATAGATATCCTGAACCTGATGCGGCTGCTTAAGCATTGCGGGGACTATGCAGAGTTTCACTATGTGCGCACAGAGATCGTGGAACTGCTAGCTCAGGCAACGGCGCCTCTGGCCTTCTGGGCGCTCGTTGCGCAGACCTGCCCTCCTAGAGAAAACAAATTCGCACGCTGGATAGCGGAAGTTCGCAAGCGGCTTGGAACGACTGTAACGGCGGACAATAACGACTACGCACCGCCTTACTTCGGCATGCAGGATGATCGTGCCCTATGCTACACGGCTATCGCGGAACATGCGTTGGCGTATGCAGACCTACCCTCAATGCCATGTGAGGTTTGCCAGTATCTCGATCTGATGCGCAAGATCGAAGCAAAAACAAGGGCCCGCCCAGCTGCGGAAGAGGCTTATAAAGGCATCGGCTGTAACAGTTCAAAGATCTGCGATCCGCTTCCTCTGCAGGACACTGAGGCTCTGGAGATCGACGAAGAAGAACTGGTGACCTAACCCGTCCTCCGCTCAGGCCCACCCCAGCCCGTCGCACAAAACAAGAACACCCTTTACTCTGTCCCCGCGGCGCCCAATATGGCGGCCATGGTCCGCTCCTCCCGTCCCCCCGCTCGCGGCGTCGCTGACGCTTCTGCTGCCTTCGCCCTCGACGGCGCAGCCCTCGACGCTGCCGGCGCGCTCCCCTCCGACCAGTGGACGCCCCACCGGCCGGACCGCGACTGGGTGAAGCTGGAAGGCGGCAAGCGCTTCCGCGTCGACGCCGAATACGAGCCCGCCGGCGACCAGCGCACCGCCATCCCCGAACTCGTCGAAGGCATCACCGCCGGCGAGCGCGACCAGGTTCTCCTCGGCGCCACCGGCACGGGCAAGACCTTCACCATGGCCAAGGTCATCGAGGCCACTCAGCGCCCCGCGCTGATCCTCGCCCCCAACAAGACCCTCGCCGCCCAGCTCTATGGCGAATTCAAATCCTTCTTCCCGGATAACTCGGTCGAGTATTTCGTCTCCTATTACGATTACTACCAGCCCGAAGCCTATGTTCCGCGTTCGGACCTTTACATCGAGAAGGAAAGCTCCATCAACGAGGCCATCGACCGGATGCGCCACTCCGCCACCCGCGCCATCCTCGAGCGCGACGACGTCATCATCGTCTCCTCCGTCTCCTGCCTCTATGGCATCGGCTCGGTGGAATCCTACACCTCGATGACCTTCACCCTGAAGGCCGGCGACCGCATCGACCCCAAACAGGTCACCGCCCGCCTCGTCGCCAACCAGTACACCCGCAACGATGTCGCCTTCGGCCGCGGCGCCTTCCGCGTGAAGGGCGACGTCATCGACATCTTCCCCGCCCACTATGAGGACCGCGCCTGGAAGCTCTCCTTCTTCGGCGACGAGCTGGAATCCATCACCGAGTTCGACCCCCTCACCGGGCGCACGATGCAGAAGCTCCCCCAGGTCAAGATCTACG
>JBKBIZ010000010.1:0-58660 GCA_046293975.1 Hyphomonas sp.
GGACAGTCTGGCGATCTGGAAAGCTCATGAGGCCGCATATAGGGGAGTTTGCGGCGGAATGCGCGGGGAAATTGCGGGCAGTCGGTGGGGCCGCCTTCAGCTATCACCAACACCGCTCATCCCCGCGCAGGCGGGGATCGGGTGACGGAAGTGCCGATTGAGACCCCCGCCTGCGCGGGGGAGAGCGGTAGAGCCCCTAAAGCGCCTCCAGCTCCAGCGCGACGCCCGCAAACTTCACCACCTTGTCGACCACGCAGAGGTTCATGCCGCGCGCCCGTTGCAGGATCACGCGCGGCTCCTTCAGCGCGATCTGGAACTGGATCAGCCGCTCCTCCGGGCCCTGACGGAATTCGATGCCTGCTTCGTCCGCAATGCGCAGGTAGCGCCGCCCCTTGGGCACTTCCAGAATATCGGCCCAATGCGCCGCCATGCCTTCCGGGTCAGGCCCCGCCAGAACCGCGCCGCGTAAGGCCCCGGGCCTTGACCGCTTCTGCCAGCCCGGCCCCGCCCAGCGCCAGCTCGCCGCCGGGCGCGCCTCGTCGATGGAGACAATCGCGCCCCCCACATCGGCTGGGTGAAGATGGCTCGCGGCGATGTCTTCCAGGTCAACGTTCCAGACGCGCCGCACGCCCAGCTTGTCGATCCGCGCGCGGGCGGCGGCGAGGTCGTCTGTCTGGAAGATCGCCATATAGCCCCCCTCCCCGCCCCGGGCGATGAAGCGGGCGGCGGGCGCCTTGTCATGCGTGGGCACGACCACTTCGAGGAACTGGTCCCCGATCGGGAACACGCGGTTGACGAGGCCGAACTCCTCGACACCGGTGTCAATGAAAGGTTCGCCGAGCCCGAGAAGCTCGGCCAGCTGGTCAGCGGTCTTCAGGCTGCGCGCAGCGATCACCAGTTGGCGGAGACGCGGCATGTTCATGGTCTGGTACTCCCCAGGGGCATTTTCTTTTGAGGAGACCCTAGCGGGCAGAACAAACGCCGCAACAACGACGCAAGGTAAACAAGGTTATGCTATTACGCATGAATTGATTTCCCCGCCGGAAGGCGCCACTCCGGCGGGCAAGATGACCAATTCCAATGCAAATCCTCCCCGGCACGGCGCTTCCGGCGTGAAAGACCATGATCATGACCACGATCATGATCACGCCCATGGCGTAGCGGAAACGGCGGGCCTCGACTGCCCGTCAGACCCCGGCGCGCAAGATCACGATCACAGTCATGGGCACAGTCACGGCCACGACCATGAGCATGGCCATTCCCATGAGCACCATGCCGACATGACCAGCGCCGACTCGCGCCGCCGGGTGGCCATCGCGGCGGTGCTGACGGCCGGTTTCATGTTCGCCGAAATCGCCGGCGGCCTCATCTCCGGCTCCCTCGCTCTGCTGGCAGACGCGGCCCATATGTTCACCGATGCGGGCTCGCTGGTCCTCGCCTGGATCGGCTACAAACTCGCCGAGCGCCCGGCCGACCCGCACCGCTCCTATGGCTTCGCGCGGATGAAGATCCTCGCCGCCTTCACCAATGGCGTCCTCCTGATCCTGCTGGGCATCTGGATCATCTGGGAAGCGGTCCACCGCCTCCTCGCCCCGGTCGAGGTGATGGGCGGGCTGATGCTGCTCGTCGCGGCCGGCGGCCTCCTGGTCAACATCGCCGCCTTCGCCGTCCTGCATGGCGGGGACAAGGAAGACCTCAACATGCGCGGGGCCCTCTGGCATGTCGCCGGAGACCTGCTCGGCTCGGTCGCCGCCATTCTGGCAGCGGGCATCATTCTCTGGACGGGGTGGATGCCGGCCGATCCGATCCTCTCAGCGCTCGTCGCCGGGCTCGTCATCTTTGCCGGCGTGCGCATCATGCGCCAGTCGGGCCACATATTGCTGGAGGGGACGCCGGAGGGTCTTTCGGTGTCCCAGATTGTCCAGGATTTGTCTCAGAATGTCCCGGGCGTGTCGCGGGTGAGCCATGTTCATGCATGGTCTTTGACCGAATCGCGCCCCTTGGTGACGCTGGAAATCACCGCCAAACCCGGCGCAAATCCCGAAACCCTCCGCCGCGAAGTCAAAGCCCGCCTCGCCAGCGCGTTCAAAGTTTCCCATGCCACCGTCGAGATCGTGTCCGAGCCTGAATAGCTGCCTTGCAGCAGGCCCCGCAGCGCTTTAACCCTCGGCCCGGACGCCCCATATGGGCTCAGATTACCGGGTTAGACGCTTCAAGGAGGCTAAGATGGCCGAGACACAACACGCCGAAATCCTGATCATCGGATCAGGCCCCGCCGGCTGGACCGCCGCCGTCTATGCCGCCCGCGCCCTGCGCGACACCCTCGTCGTCACCGGCATGCAGCCCGGCGGCCAGCTCACCATCACGACTGAAGTCGAAAACTGGCCGGGCGAATCGCACATCCAGGGGCCCGAGCTGATGGTGAAGATGCAGGAACACGCCGAAAAGATGGGCGCCAAGGTCGCCAATGATCACATAGCTTCGGTCGATTTCGAGACGCGCCCCTTCAAGGCGGTCGGCGAAAGCGGCACGGTCTACACTGCTGATTCGGTTATTATTTCTACCGGCGCGCAGGCCAAATGGCTGGATCTTCCCAGCGAGCAGAAGTTCAAGGGCTTCGGCGTTTCCGCCTGCGCCACCTGTGATGGCTTCTTCTATCGCGGCAAGGAAGTGCTGGTCATCGGCGGGGGCAACACGGCTGTCGAAGAGGCGCTGTTCCTGACGAACTTTGCCTCCAAGGTCACCGTCATCCACCGCCGCGATCATTTCCGCGCCGAGAAGATCCTGCAAGATCGCCTCTTCAAAAACCCCAAGGTCGAAGTGATCTGGAACCATGCGCTTGAAGAAGTTCTCGGCGATGAGCAGCCCCTCGGCGTCACCGCCGCGCGCATCCGCGATGTCACCACCGGCGCCATCCGCGAACTTCCCGCCCATGGCGTGTTCGTCGCCATCGGCCATTCCCCCTCGACAGAGCTTTTCGTGGGCAAGCTGCCGATGCGCGAGAATGGCTATCTGATCACCGAGCCCGGCTCACCCCGCACAGCCATCCCCGGCGTCTTCGCTGCGGGCGACGTGACCGACGAAACCTACCGCCAGGCGGTCACCGCCGCCGGCATGGGCTGCATGGCCGCGCTCGACGCGGAACGCTTCCTCTCCGAACAGGAAGCCCACGCCGAGGCCGTTCCGGCATAGCAACGCCTCAACCCTAGTGCATGGCCAGCGCCAGGCGCTCCACATCCTTCGGCTTGTTGCGGGCAACGACTTCCAGCAGCCGGGCCGCCCTGCCCTTCATCACCCGGTCAAGATCGTTGGCTGGCTGCGTGCTGATCGCTGTCTGCAGGGCGCTTTCGATTTCGTCGCGGTGCTTCTTTGCGTCTAGCGCTGCCAGCGCCCGGGCCCATTGCCAGCGCAGGGCGATATCTTCCGGCGCCAGGCGGGCGGCTTCTTCATAATGCCCGCGCCCGGCCTTGAGGCTCGCGCCCATAACTGCGGCACCGAGCATTCCGCCCCGGCGCTCCACTTCCACATGCCAGACGGCCAGCAAGCCGTGAGCGTAATGGTTGGCAGGCTCATCCTCCAGAACGCCCTCGGCGAGGGCCTTGGAAAGCTCGCCATAGCCGGTCTTGCGCGCGTCACCGAGGCTCATGGGCCGCAGGATCAGGGAGAGGGAAATGGCCTTCTGCAAGCGCCCTTCGGCATGGCCGGGCTCAAGCTTCAGCGCCGTTTCCGCTTCGGCGAGGGCCTGATCAATCAGGCTGAGCGGGGGTTCATCCTCGCCGCACATCGCCTTGGCGAGCAGCGTGCGGGCGCGGAAGGCATAGGCGTCGGCGGTCTGCTCACGCCCCGCCTCGGCAAAGGCCCGGTCATACTGGCCCGCCCGGAAAGCCTCTTAAGCGGCGCCAAACTCGGCAGAGGCCGGCAGGGCTGCCAGCATGGCAAAAGCAAACAGAATCAAGCTGCGGACATGCATATCAGTTGATACTACTCCCAATCAGGGTTTCCGGCGAGCGGCATCAATATGGCAGACAGTTTCGAAGCAGATGTGGTGATCATCGGGGCGGGCGTGATCGGCCTCGCCTGTGGCCGCGCGCTGGCCCGGGCCGGCCGGGAGGTGATCGTGCTGGAGGCCGAAGACCAAATCGCGATGCATACCTCTTCGCGCAATTCCGAAGTGATCCATGCCGGGCTCTATTACGCCGCCGGCAGCCTGAAGGCGCGCCACTGCGTGCAGGGGCGGCGAATGCTCTACACCTATCTCGACGCGCATGGCGTGGCGGTGAAGCGCTGCGGCAAGCTGGTGGTGGCCATTGGCACGGGCGAAGCGGGCGAGCTTGGCAATATCATGGCGCGGGCGCAGGCGAATGGGGTGGAGGAGCTGCGCCTTCTCGACCGGGCGGAGGCGCTGAGCATGGAGCCAGCCCTCAGCCCGGAGGTGGCCGCCGCGATCCATTCGCCGGTCTCGGGCATCTTTGACAGCCATGCCTATTTCCTCGCTTTGCAGGGCGAGCTTGAGGACGCGGGCGGGTCAATTGCCTTCAATACCCCGGTCATTTCGGGCGCTGTCGGGACAGATCACGTCCATCTTGAGACAGGTGGGGACAATCCGGCCACCATTCGGGCCCGGAATGTGGTCAACGCGGCGGGCCATCGCGCGCCCCAGATTGCCGCCGCCATAGACGGCCCGCATACCGCCGGCCTGCCCGGGCAATATTTCGTCAAGGGCAACTATTTCGGCATCAGCGGGCGCGTGCCCTTCTCCCGGCTGATCTACCCCCTGCCCACCGCCTCCAGCCTCGGCCTGCACCTGACCATCGACCTGGGCGGGCGCGGCAAGCTGGGGCCGGACGTTGAATGGCTGCCCGAGGGGGCCCTCCCGCCCTTCGATTACCGCGTGGACCCGGCCCGGGCGGCGGTGTTCCAGGCCGAAGTCAGCCGCTACTGGCCCGGCCTGACGATCGACCGGCTGACGCCGGATTATGCCGGTATCCGGCCAAAAATC
Organism: Hyphomonas sp.; assembly: GCA_046293975.1. Taxonomy (GTDB): domain Bacteria; phylum Pseudomonadota; class Alphaproteobacteria; order Caulobacterales; family Hyphomonadaceae; genus Hyphomonas. The sequence goes on from JBKBIZ010000010.1 coordinate 5,000, forward strand.
GTGCCCCGGGGGGCGCCGTCCGGCGATTTCCGGATCGAGGGGCCAGAGACCCATGGCAGCCCCGGCCTGATTAACCTTCTGGGGATCGAAAGCCCGGGGCTGACCTCTTCGCTCTCCATCGCAGATCATGTGGCAGAGCTTGCAGGATAGGGTGCTTGCGCGCCCCGGCTCCAATGTGTATCAGGCGCCTTCGCTGATGCGGCGCTTCGGTTCGGTAGCTCAGTTGGTTAGAGCGCGCGACTCATAATCGCGAGGTCGAGAGTTCAAATCTCTCCCGAACCACCAACAAGAACATAGGTCTCATTCGGACCCGTGTTCTGACCCGGTTCTGAACCCACGCCCGGAACAGTTGGGGAACCAGAGAAAATTCTTAGGGAAGTTGAGGGGTTGTCTGGCCCGCTTCTCTACGGCATCAAACGGTCTCGATAGAGGAGATCGCCTTGAAAAACCCAATGACCCTTGCCGGCAAGACCATCGACCTGCCCCTCGATCGCAACGACTACTGGCGCAATCGAGCGCATCACGATCTCTACCGGATTACGGTCGCTATGGCTCAAGGCATGTTCTCAGACGCCAAAAGCGCCATCGACGTGGGTTGCTACACATCGGGCATCATGGTCGAACTGGACTGGATCGAAAAGCGCGTGGCCTCCGATATTTCCAGCTATCTTGCCTCAAGCTGGGAGCATGTGCAGGGCGTAGACTTTGTTCCAGGCAATGCCTTCGAACTGGACTTTGGCCAGAAATTTGATCTTGTCTTATCCAATCAGACAATCGAGCATGTCGAAGATCCGAAGGGCTTTGTCGAGAAGCTGCTCTCCATCGGTCGCGGACTCATAATTTCCACGACCTATGAAGTCGCGGCAGGTGTAATCGACGGTCACATTCAAGACCCTATCAGCCTTGAGAAATTCCAGAGCTGGTTCCCCTGCGATCTGGATGCGTGGTTTATCTGCCACCACCCGACAGCGCGCCATATCCGCCATATATGTGGGATCGTGAAACAGTCACACCCAGCCCGCCAAAAAGCCCCAGCGCCAGCCACCTAGGCCCCAATTGCAATGCCGGGCACAATCTCTACGGTTACTCTTGCAGCTCATGGCCGTGCTCGGCCCACTACTCATAATCGCGAGGTCGAGAGTTCAAATCTCTCCCGAACCACCACGCCCAGCCAGCGATCCCTCTTGCGCCGCCGCGAAACTGGCAAGAGGATCGCGCGATGATGCAGACAGTCTCCCAGAATACGCCCGCCCGGCTTGCCCGGCAGGTGGCCCTCTTGGCCGCCATCCTCCTGTTTGCCGGCATGGGCACGGCGCAGGAAGCGCCCGAGGCGGAGACGGCGCGGCCCAAGGTGGCGCTTGTGCTTTCCGGGGGCGGGGCGCTGGGGCTTTCGCATGTTGGGGCGATCCAGGAGCTGGAAGCCATGGGCATCCGGCCCGACATTGTGGTGGGCACCTCGATGGGCGCGGTCATCGGCGGCCTCTATGCGGCGGGCCTCAGCGGCGCGGAGCTGGAAACAGCGGTTGAAGGCACCAACTGGCACGGCGTGTTCAACCCCGCACCCCAACGCGACAAGCTGACCTTCCGGCAGAAGCAGCAGCAGGTGGACTTTCCCGGCACGGCGAGCCTTGGCGTTTCGGGCGCCGGGCTGCTGCTGCCCACCGGGGCGATCTCCGATCAGGCCCTGATGAAGGAGCTGCGCCGGGTGAGCCCCGCGCGCATGGCGGTGGATGATTTCGACGAGCTGACGATCCCCTTCCGGGCGGTGGCGACCGATATCGCAACCGGCGACGCGGTGGTCATCCGCTCGGGCGAATTGCCGATGGCGATGCGCGCCTCGATGTCCGTACCCGGCGTGTTCCCGGCCTTCAGCCTGGATGACAGGCTGCTGGTCGACGGGGGCCTTTCGGCCAATATCCCGGTCAGTATCGCGCGCGAGATGGGCGCCGATATCGTGATCGCGGTGTGGACGCCCAACGATCTTCTGCAGAAGGATCAGATCAGCTCGGTCGTCGATGTCCTGGCACAGACTGTCAGCCTGCTGATCCTGACCAATGAACGCGCCGCGATTGCCTCGATGGAACCCCAGGACGTGCTGGTGCGGGTTGATACCGGCAGCATCGGGGCGGCCGCCTTCTCCCGCAGCCAGGATCTTATCGAAGCGGGGCGCGCCTCGATCCGCGCCCAGGCAGAAGCGTTTGCGCCGATTGCCAGCGGGCGGGCGCCGGTCAGCTATGCCGGCATTGGCGAGGCGCCCGCGCCGGTGATCTCATTCGTCCGTATCGAGAATACGTCCCGCCTCAACCAGTCCCTGCTTGAGACACGCATGGCGACCATTCTGGGCAAGCCGGCCGATACCGCCGAGATCAATGAAGCGCTCGACCGCGTCTATGCGCTGGGGCCCTTCGAGCGCGTGGACTATACGATGACCGAGCAGGACGGGCTTACCGGGCTGGTTGTTCGCGCGGAGGATTCGCGCCGCAATGCCGGCCGGTTACGCCTCGGCATGATCGTGGAGAATGATTTCAACACCGAATCTGATGTGGCCGTCTCCGTCGATTATCGCAGCGCCACGCTGGACGCCTATGGCTCGGAATTCCGCGCCATCGCCACGATTGGCGACATCAACGAGTTTGGCGTCGAATATTTCCGCCTGCTTGAGCCTGAGCAAAGCTGGTTTGCCGTTGCCCGCGCCGAGGTCGAGAACCGGCCCGTCAACATCTATACCAATCGCGGCTTCAAGACGGCCGGATATGATCTCACCTATGGCCAGATCGGCCTTGATGCCGGCCGCCAGTTCGGAAACATTGCAGAGGTCCGGGTCGGATCGGAATTCGGCACCGGGCGCGCCAAGCTGAATGAAGGGGCGGCGCCAATAGAAAAGGTCGATATCGACTCCGGCCGTTTATTCGTCTCTGCCGGGCTCGATATGCTCGACAACCCGTTCTTTCCCAAGACCGGCATGAACGCAAAAGCCCGCTGGACCCACGGCCTGGAGAGCCTGGGCGACAATGCCGACTATCAGACATTCTCCGCCTCCGGACTTCATGCCTACACGATTGGCCGGAACACGCTGCTGACCTCGGTTTCCGGCGGCGTGCGCCTGAGCGGTACGCCGCCTATCGACACGCTTTACCGGATCGGGGGGCTGTTCAGCCTATCTGGGTACCGGCTGGACGAACTTTCAGGCGAGAATTATTTTGCAGGCCGCCTGATCTACCGGCGCTCGCTGAGAAATACCGAAGAAGCGCTGTTCGACGTGCCTCTGTTCGTGGGCGGATCATTGGAGGCAGGCGAAGTCTGGTCGGAGCCCGATGATTTCGCGCTGGACGAGATGCGTTTTGGGGGCAGTGTCTATGTCGGCGCCAATACAGCGCTCGGCCCGATATACCTGGCGTTCGGCCGGTCAGAAGGCGGGCGGCAATCGGCCTATCTGGTGATTGGCCGCTCTTTCTAGATCAAAGTGCTCAGATCGCTTTGGCCTGCGTCTCGCGGGTCGCCGTGAGCAGCGTATCGGCCAGCGCCGCCACCAGCGCGCGCGGGCGGACAGGCTTTTCGATCAGGCCGGAAAAACCAAGCTTCTCGCACGCTTCTCGGCGCTCGGGCGTTGCGTCGGCCGTCAGGGCAAGGACGGGTATCCGGCTGTTCTGGCCGGGACCAAAGCGCACTGCGCGCAGCACTGCCTCCCCACCCCCGCCGGGCATGTGCACATCGCTGAGGATCGCCTGATACCGGCGCACGGCAATGCGCTGGGCGGCCACGGTTGCGTCGGGCACGCATTCGACCCGCCAACCAGCGGCGACGAGCGCCTCGCGAATGACAAAGGCCGTCGTGTCATGGTCTTCGGCAACGAGGATCTCGCCCAGATCAAAACGTCCGCCTCCGGACGGCGCGGGGTTTTCGATGGCCAGGCGCGGGCCCACCTTCTGCGCCGGCACCGTCACCGTGAAGAGGCAGCCTCCGCCGGCATTATCCGCCAGCGCAATATCGCCGCCGAGCCGGCGCGTCAGAGCGCGCGCAATGCTGAGGCCAAGGCCTGAGCCGCCATGCGTTGTGGCAGTGGTGTCGTCGGCCTGCTCGAACTCTTCGAAGAGGCGCGCCTTGTCCGCGTCGGAAATGCCGCGTCCGGTATCGGCGACCGTCATCACCAGCGACAGGCCATCGCCCGCCGGGAGGGTGGACATCTGCACGGTGACATGGCCGCGATCTGTGAACTTCACGGCATTGGAGACAAGATTGAAGAGGATCTGCCGCAGGCGCCCGGCATCGCTTTCGATACGCGCCTCGGCGTTGCGGGCGACGGCAATGCGCAGGCCTACACGTTTGGCGTCGAGTTTGGGTTGCCAGAGGTCGCGCGTTTCCGAAGCGAACTGGCGCAGCTCGAAGGGCTGCATCGTGACAGGGAGTTTGCCCGCTTCCAGGCGTGAGAGGTCGAGCATGTCGTTCAGTAGCCGCTCAAGATGCTGGCCGCTGGTGGAGATGGTCTCGGCCAGGCGCCTGGTTTCGTTGGTGACCGACTGATCCTTCAGGAGGTCTGCCACACCGAGAATGCCGGTGAGCGGCGTGCGGATTTCATGGCCGATGAAGGCCAGGAAGCGGGAGCGGCCCTCGACGAGGGACACCATCCGCGCTTTCATCTCCTCGAGGCGGCGCTGGCTCGCCTGCTGGCTGCGGGCGCGGGCGGTGTTTTCCTCCGCCAGCGCCTTGAGGAGCGCGGCGGGGGAAACGAGGCCCTTATAGGCGCCCTCTTCCATCACGATGACGCCGTCGGTGAGCGCGCTGGTCCCCTGCTCTGCGGCCTGTTTGGCGATCAGGGCGACGGGGGCGCTGCCCTCGGCGGTCACGGGCGCAGGCGTCACGAGGTGGAGGATGGGGCGGGCGGCGAAGATGTCGCGGCCATTGGGGCCCGCGAGCGCTTCGGTGAGGCGCGCGCGGGTGACGTGGGCGATCTTCGCCTCGACGTCCTCGCTGGCGGGCATACGAACCGGCAGGGCGAACAGGGCCGGATCGGACAGAAACAGGGAAAGGGCCGCCGCGCCGGTCGTCGTGAACGGCACAGGCGCTACATTGAGGGCGATGTCCTGAAGGCGTACGGGCATGGGGGACCGGGCATTATGGTTAATGCCCGATCATCCCGAACAAGTGTTACCTTCCGGCAAACACCGCGTGTTTTGCGATCAACTGATTTCGCGGCGGTTGCGAATGATCTTGCTTACAAGACCGTATTCCACAGCTTCCTGGGCGCCCATCCAGAAGTCACGCTCGGTGTCCTTCTTGATCTGCTCCACGGTTTTGCCGGTGGCTTCGGCAAAAATGCGGTTCAGGCGTTCGCGCATCTTGATGATTTCGCGCGCCTGGATCTCGACATCCGTGGCTTGGCCGCCGACGCCGCCGCGGGGTTCATGCAGCAGGTAGCGGGTATTGGGCAGCGAATAGCGGTTTTCCTTCTGGGCCGCCGCATAGATCAGCGCGCCGGCCGAAGCGACCCAGCCGGAGCCGAGAACTTTTACCGGGGCGGTGACGAATTTGATCATGTCGTGGATCATGTCGCCGCTTTCGACATGGCCGCCGGGCGAGGAGAGGATCATCAGGATCGGCTCATCGCTCTCAGCCGAGAGGGCGAGCAGGCGTTCGCAGACCATGCGAGCCTGTTTGAAGTCAACGCCGCCGGTCAGGAGGATCGTGCGTGACTTGAACAGCGCTGATTCTACTAACGTATTTGGACCTGTGGGGGGGGCCAGTTCTTTTTCGTCTTCGTCATCTAGGCGGAAGGTGTTCATGCAGGCTCCGGAAGGAATCTCTTTTAAATCTGACCTTATAGGTGCGGTGCCAGGGGCGCCGGGTCAAGGCACGGGGCTCACTATTCCCCAGCCCGGCGCCGGACAAAGCGGGACATATCAGGACAGATCGGGACACTTTGGGACAGTTGAGGACAAATCCGGGTCACGCCGCGCCAGAAATGACCCGGGCGACATCCCCCGCATAAGCCTGCGCCTTCTTCTCCCCGACGCCGCTGATCTCGCGGAGGGCTTCGGGCGTGGCCGGACGCTCGCGGGCGATCTCGGCCAATGTCCTGTCATGGAAGATGACATAAGGCGGCACGCCGCGTTCCTTGGCGAGACCGGTGCGCCAGAGACGGAGCGCGTCGAACACCGCCTGATCGCGCGCAGAGAGATCAGCCAGCACGGCGGCGCGCGCGGCGCCTTTCGAGCGGCTGCGGCGGCGGGTGGCGGTGAGGTCTTCGCGCAGCGAGACGGTGCGGTCACCCCGGAAGAGCGCCTTGGCGGCGTCAGCGTCCGGTACGATGACGACCGGGCGCATCGCCTCGCCGCCTTCGGCGATCAGGCCCTCGAACATCAGCGCATCGAACACCCGGTTCCAGCCCTGCCTGGGAAGCTCCTTGCCGATGCCGAAGGTGGAGAGGGTTGAGAGTTCGGTGTCGAAATCATCCTTGGCTTCGCCGAGAAGATGCTGGACGAGGCGGCCGCGCCCGATGCGCTGGCCACAGCGCAGGACGGCGGAGACCGCCATCTGGGCGTAGCGGGTCGCGTCATGACGCTCGCCGACTTCGCCGCGGCAGACATCGCAGACGCCGCAGGGATCGACTTTCTCTTCGCCGAAATAGCGCCGGACGGCGCCCCGGCGGCATTCATCGCCATTGAGAAAGGCGAAGAGCTGGCGGGTCTTGGTGAGCTGGACGCGCTTGATCTCATCGGGCGCGTCGCTGCTGTAGGTCCATTGCAGGGAGCGGTTCATGTCGGCGGGGCCGAACAGCGCCACGCCCTCAGCCGGGTCGCCGTCGCGCCCGCCGCGGCCGACTTCCTGCCAGTAGGCTTCCAGCGTCTTGGGCGGATCGGCGTGGATGACGAAGCGCACGTCCGGCTTGTCGACGCCCATTCCAAACGCAACTGTGGCGCACATCACCAGCCCCTCCTCCAGCAGGAACCTCCGCTGACGCGCGGCGCGCACGCCTGCATCCAGCCCGGCATGATAGGCGAGCGAGGGAACGCCGGCCTTGTCCAGCGCGTCGGCGAGGTCTTCGACGGCGTTGCGGGTGGCGGCGTAGACGATGCCGCTGGCCCCTGCCCTTGCCTTCACGAGCTGGACAACGCGGGCGGTGCGGTTGCTCTCCTTGGGCTCCGCCGAAAGGATGAGGTTTGGCCGGTCGAAACTGGCAACATGCACGGCGGGGTCTGTGAGGTTGAGCTGGGCGAGGATGTCATCGCGGGTGCGCGCGTCGGCTGTGGCCGTCACGGCGAGACGCGGCACGCCGGGGAAGAGACCTTTGAGGCGGCCGAGGGCGCGATAGTCGGGCCGGAAATCATGGCCCCACTGGCTGACACAGTGGGCTTCATCGACAGCAATAAGAGAGACCTTCATCCGGGCGAGGCGGTCAGCCAGCGCTGTGCCGAGGCCTTCGGGGGAGACGTAGAGGATATCCATCTCGCCGCGCTCGGCGGCGTCTAGGGCGGCGGAGCGGGCATTGAAATCCATCGAGCTGTCGAGGCGTTCGGCGCGGACACCGGCGAGTTTGAGCGCATCGACCTGATCGGCCATCAGCGCGATCAGCGGCGAGACGACGATGCCGATGCCGTCCCTCAGAAGGGCCGGGATCTGATAGCAGAGCGACTTGCCGCCGCCGGTGGGCAAGACGGCGAGGCCGTCGCGGCCCGCCAGTGTGTCGGCGATCACATGCTCCTGCAGGCCGCGGAAGGCGTCGTAGCCGTAAACGCGCTTCAAGAGCGCGCGGGCGTCAGTGAGGGAAGCGGGAGAAGACATGCCTGCGTGTTCTGGGGAGATGCGGGGGTTAGGGCAAGGGGTGGGGGGCATGAACATTCTCTACTGTTGCAAGCCCCACCCCAGCCCTCCCCGCAAGCGAGGAGGGGGCCTGTTGTGCGCGGGGAAAGATCGCTTTGCGACTGAGGGTGACTTGCTCCCTCCCCGCTTGCGGGGAGGGTTGGGGTGGGGGCGAGCGGGCGGATGCGCCGGTCGAGGGTGACGAAGGGGGAGGAGTTCGCCTGCTTTTTTCCTGACGCTAATCCACAAAATCAATCCGGTCGGCATGGATCACATAGTTCCAGTTCGATGCCTGAAGGCGGCGGGTTTCTGCGGCGAGGAAGTTGATGATGTCGCCGCGCTCGGCGAGGGGGCGGGCGGTGGCGGCTTGCCATTTTTCCGGTGGGGGGATGTCGATGCTGAAATGGACGGGGTGGGTGCACATCTCGTGATAGAAACGCAGGCGGATGTCGCCTTCGATATAGAGGATCGTGCCGGCGCGGGCATTGCCTTCAAATTCCAGACGGCGGCCGAAGCGGGCGGCGAGGCGCGCAAATTCGCGCTCGCGCAGTTCCAGATCAAGATCCGGCAAGATGTTGCCGGCGCTGTCGCGGTAGACGATGGGGCCAGACCTTTCCTCGATGACGGGCGGCGCGGGGGGTGGCGGGGCGATGCCCTCTTCCAGCTTTTCGAGCGCAAGTTCGTGGCGCCAGCCTTCCTGATGGGTGATTTCAATATGATAGGGGCCGGGCGGCCAGGGATAGGTGTCGATCAATATCTGCACGCGGCCATTGAGGCGGGAGGTCAGCGCGGTGTCTTCGATCAGCCTGCCGCCGGGACCGTGAACGCGCAGGACGCTGTATCCGGCGTATCCATCCTGGGGCAGCCAGAGGATCAGCTGCTGGCTGCCGGGATAGTGGACGAATTTCGCCGTGAGGGGTGAAAGGCTTTCCGGCGCGGCCGTATTGACCGGCGGCGCCAGCACGATCTCGCCTTCAAAGCCCCCGTCGCCCAACATCTGACTTCTCCGCCGCATTCATGCAGCGTTCGCATGAATGCTATCTCGCCTGCCTGCCTGTGCGCATTCCTGCCTGTTCCCATATACCGGTCAACAAGAACCCTTCATGGACAGGAGACATCCCATGATCGAACTCCGCCCTTTCGAAAAGCTCGGCCGGTTTCGCAATGACTGGCTGAACGCGCATTATCACTTTTCCTTCTCGGGCTATCATGACCCCTCGCGGGTCAATCACGGCGCCTTGCGCGTGTGGAATGATGACGAGATCCAGCCCCATACGGGCTTTCCCCCGCATGGGCATGAGTCGATGGAAATCATCACTTATGTTCGCAAAGGCGCGATCACGCACAAGGATTCGCTCGGCAATCATGGCCGCACCGAAGCAGGCGATGTGCAGGTGATGAGCGCCGGCTCTGGCGTGCAGCATTCGGAATGGAACGCTGAGGATGAGCTGACGCAGATCTTCCAGCTCTGGATCATTCCGCGCACCCGGGGCGGCACGCCCAGCTGGGGCGCGCGGCAGTTTCCAAAGGGCGACCGGTCTGGCCAATGGGCGGTGTTTGCTTCGGGCACGGGAGACGGCGATGCCCTGCCGATCAACCAGAATGCCAAGGTTCTGGGCGCGACCATCAAGGCAGGCGAAACGCTGAGCTATGACATTCCGGCAGGCCGGTATGGCTATCTGGTGGTGGCTGATGGCGAGGTGACGCTGAATGGCCAGCGCCTGAAAACCCGTGATGGCGCGGCGATTTCGGGCGGCGAGACGATCACCCTGGAAGGGGTGGATTCGGCCGAGCTTGTGCTGGTGGACACGGTTTGAGCCTCACACCCTCGTGACTTTGGGGCAAGGCGGGAAGCTGATAGGATGCAAATCAGATCAGAGTTCCCGCCTTGCCCTGAAACGCGAACGAATGGAGCGCCCAGATGAAAGCCACTGCCCTCGCCCTGCTGCTGATGGCGGCTGCGCCGGTTGCGGCCGCCGCTGAAATCGCCGTCAGCTATTCGCCGGAGTTCACCGAAAAACTCCAGGATGATTACGGTGTGAAGGAAGGCGAATTTCTGGCCGGACGGATTGAGCGCGACCTGACGCGCGAACTCACCAAGGCCGGAGTTGATGTTGCCAGAGTGGAAGTGACCATCCTGGACGCGCGCCCTTCGCGGCCGACCTTCAAACAGGCTGGGGACAAACCCGGCCTCGACATGTTCCGCTCTGTCAGTGTTGGCGGCATGAAGATGAAAGCCACCGCCTTCGATGCTTCGGGCGCGCCTGCGGGGGAACTTGAATACAACTGGTATGAAAACGACATCCGCAATGCCGGCCTGACCACCTGGCATGATGCCGGGCGCGCGTCTGACCGCTTTGCCCGCAGATTTGTCAAAGCTCTGGAATAGGCCCGCACCCCTCGGGCCGTCCCTGCCGCTGCCGCCCTTCCCCCCGGGGGCGGTGGCGGCTTCAGCTTTTCTGGTCTGATGGTTCCGGGCCTGGGTCTGCTTTTTTTGGCTCTGCTGTTTCGATCCGCACGCTGAGCGTGTCGGGGGATCTGAAGTGCAGGTCGCGCTGGGGCATCGGGATGTGGATCTCGTATTTCTGGAGCGCCGAATGCACCGCCCAGACATAGTCTGCCATCACCTTCTGGGGACGGAGAACGGCCTCTTCGGTCAGCCAGACGATGAGTTCGAATTCGAGGCGGAAATCACCGAATTTGACCAGCCAGACCTGCGGGGTGTGCTCGCCCCGGTCGTCGAAAGTCCAGGGCACGCTGGCGGCCGCTTCCAGGCCGGCTTTCTCCACCAGCTCCTTGGAGGTGGCATACGCCACACCGAACGGCACATGGATGCGCCGGCGCGCTTCGCTCATCGTCCAGTTGATCAGGTGGGCTTTGATGAAGGCTTCGTTGGGGACGATGATGTCCACATTATCGTTCGTCATCACGACGGTGGAGCGGAAATTGATTTCCTTGACGACGCCCGAAAGGCCCGACTGGAGCTCGATAAAGTCGCCGACTTTTAGCGATTTCTCCATCAGGATGATGACGCCGGAGATAAAGTTCGAGAACACCGACTGCAAGCCAAAGCCGATGCCGACACCGAGGGCACCTGAGAAGAAGGTGAGCGCGGCGACGTTCACGCCGAGGAAGTTCAGCGCGAAGAGCACCGCGACGATCATCACGCCGATCTTGATGCTCTGGCCGAGGAGGCCGCCGACTGACGCCGGGAGGTCTGGCGAGCCGCGCAGCTGGGACTGGGCGACATTGCCGATCACCCGGCCGAGCCAGATGGCGAACGCCGCCAGCGCCAGGCTGATCAGGATGCGCAGCACCGAGACTTCATTCTCACCAAAATCAATCGTGACGCTGCTGAGCCAGCGCGTGACCGGGCGCAGCCAGCCGACGATGTAAAGCGCGGTGAGCGCCCAGGCGAAATAGGCGATGGCCTTCGACCAGAAACCGCGCCGCATGCTGGCGGTGAAGATACGCACGATGATCCAGGCCAGCAGAAGGCTGGTGGCGATGTGCAGCGTGGCGTTGCCAAGGCCGAGAGCATCGAAGGCGGCGGTGGCGGCCGCCAGCAGGATGAGCGTGAAGACCGGCCAGACGATGCGCGAGAGAGAATGGTAGGTCAGGAGGACAAAATCGATCCGCCCGCGCCTTTCGGCCGCCTGCATCAGCATCGTCTTGGGGAAGCGGGAGATGATGTAGCCGAGCGCCGCGCCGAGGATCAGCGCGCCGACCTGCCAGAGCGTGTCGGGCGAGCTCAGCTCATCGCGGGCTGCCTCGATCAGCCGGGTCACCGACTCCTGGACTTTGGCAATCAGCGGAGCGGCTGTTTCAGGCTGGAGCAGGTCGAGGCTCATGCTTGCGGCAATCCTCAAAGGCATTGAATCGACAAGAGGAAACCTTATCGGGCTCGCCTATGCATGCAACCCCGGCTGTGTTGTTTCAGCTGATCTGGAACCGGCGGCGGATGGTAAGGCCTAGAAGGAAGAGGAGGATGAGGGCAAGCGCCGTCTGCATAGTCGCGAGAAGCCGCAGGACAACCACCAGACCGGGGCCGGCATGTTCTTGGCGCGCGGCTATCCAGTCTCGCGTTACCCATTCATAAGCCCCAAAAGGAAAAACCCGTGAGACGGATACACTCAAGGCTTCGGCTAGCGCACCCCAAGCGATGGGGGCGGATGGATCAATCTTCAGGCTTGTCGCCTCGCCCCAATAGATCAAGGTAAAGACCAGCATAAGCCCCACTAGCCAGATGACCGGCCGACAAATCGAAGCGCCGTAATCGGAAGTCCAACTGTATATATAGGAAATAAACTTCTCACCGAAGCGGAGACTTTTTTGCGCTCGGCGCGCCTTTAGTTCGAACCTATAGAAAAGCTGTTCACGAGCCTTGTTGGAAGCTTTTTCCATCTCCTGCTTGAGAACCCGGCACCCACGTTCAAGTTCACGCAATCGAGCGTCACGTTGGGTCCGGTTCTGAGCCAACACTTCTTTTTCAGAGGAAATCGTCAAGCGCGCTTTTGTATTTATGCCGGCCTGCGCCACTTGGAGATTCCGGCGGTAGTCGTGTGCATCTTTTTCAGCAGCCTGAACTGCGCCCCGTAATTCGGCGTTGAAAGTTTTCTGCGCTTCACTCTCACTCGACTCATCAAGCTTTATGCCACGTTCAAACACTGCGCTATCGAAAGCAGCAAACGCTTTGAAACCAGCGTTATAGAAAGTGGCCATTTCACGAAATACCGTATCGGAAAATGCCGAGTGCCAATTGTATGCGACTAATGGCCAACTGGCTGCTTGAAAGGATGCGGCTTTCTGAAAAACCGAGCCACGAAAATTCAGACCAGAGAAAACAGCGCGGGCGAAACTTGCCTCTCCTGAAAATGTTGATCCGCTGAAGAACCCGCGCCCATTAAAGATCGCTTCTTGAAAGTGGGCATCTTTCATAAACGTAACTGCGACGAATAGGGCATCCTTTGAGAATGCTGCACCACTAAATTGTGCGTCTCCCGAAATAATCGAATGGAAGAATCTCACCTCTTCTTTAAAAACAACCTGGTCGAAACGGGCATCCCCTGAAAAAGTGACTTGGCCAAAATTAGCTGCTTCCGGAAAGCAAGCGCACTGGAAATCCGTATCACCCAAGAAGGTCGCCTTGTTAAAGTTCGCATCTCGTAAGAAATACCCGAAGTCGTATCTTACACTCAGTGTACGCAGCACCCGTCCTCGGAGATCGGTTGGAGCCCTAAACCACACGCCTCCCTGGAATTGCGCACGACCGTCTACGCTTTCGATTACTCGATTATAGATAGGCCCGATCCAGAGTGTCTCAGTGCTTACGGTCAAGCGTGCGGTACTAAGTGCATCTAGGGCGCTGTCAGGCCAACTCATCTTTTCCGTGGATGTACCATCCTCATACAAAAATGGAAGATGGACGCGATGATACGTTGGCTGCTCAGGGCTTCGGACTAGCTCTTGTTCGAGTTCAAGTTCAGCTTCTGTGCGCAAACGACCCGTACGGGGATCAGCACGCCAATAATCCTGCAAGCTCGCGTCGCGACCTTTGGTTATCATCGGCAACTGAATTTCATTTTTACCATATATTTGGCCTGATGTAGCCTGACGAAGAACCTCGTTGTAAACTAACCAACCCTCGAGAGGCTTCCCCGCTAGCCCTTCCCAAGTAAAGTCCTCAGCGCGCCAACGCTTCCACCATTCGGCTTCGAGTTGTTCTTTGGTCTTTGCTTCCGCCATGGCGGGCCCCCGCTTACCGATTCGGCGGGAGCGTAACTTCTGGATGCAGAAGGTCGAGGGCTATTTGGCCGTCAGATGCGCTTCAGCACCAGTTCGCAGCGCTCATTCAGGCTGGGGCGGGCGACGGCGACGCGGGCGAGGCCGGGGAGGGTTTTGCCGAGGTCTGCGGCGGCCCAGAGGCAGATGCGTTCCAGGGTGGGGACTTCGAGGCCTTCGATGTCGTTGAGGAGGCGGTGGTCGAGCTTGGCGGCGGTCGCTTCGAGGGTGGCGGTGAGGTGGCTGAAATCTTCCACCCATTGCTCGCCGGGCTTGACGACGCCGGCGACGGTCGCCTCCAGGCGGAAGGAGTGGCCATGCACGGAACGGTAGGGATGGCCTTCAGGCTTGCCGCCCATGAAATGGGCCGCCTCGAAGAACACCGCCTTCGAGATCTCGAAAACCTGACCTTCGGCCTTCAAGCCCATATTCAGGGCAGACCGGTCAGTTTGTGCGTTTGCAAGCTCAGTCGCCATTTTGGATTCTTCAAGCAATAATTGGCCGCCGCCGCCACATGGCTGACGCTGGGTCCATCGTCCCTCGGTTGGAGGAAAAAGTGCTCAAAGTCCAGTGTTTCAAAGCATTCTGGTTGCGCTTCGGGCTCGGTTTGAGGGTAAACGAGCTTTAACTCATTGCCTGATTTCTGGGCGAGCGGGGCGCTCGCCTTGGGGCTGACGCAGATCCAGTCAATTGAGGCGGGCGCGGGCAGCGTACCATTGGTTTCGATGGCGATTTCAAAGCCCGCCTCGTGCAGCGCGCCAATCAACGGTTCATCGAGCTGCATCAGCGGCTCACCGCCGGTGCAGACGATATAGGGGCGCCCGCCGGGCGAGGCGTTCGCCGCCCAGATGGCGCCCACATGCGCGGCGAGCAGGCCGGGCTCGCGGAACTTGCCGCCCCCTTCCCCATTGGTGCCGACAAAATCGGTGTCGCAGAAGCGGCAGACAGCCTTTTCGCGGTCCCGCTCCAGCCCGCTCCAGAGATTGCAGCCGGCAAAGCGCAGGAACACAGCCGCGCGGCCGGTATGGGCGCCCTCGCCCTGAAGGGTGTAGAAGGCTTCTTTGACGGAATAGGTCATGGGGCGCTCCCCTTGCCGGCCTGCCAGCGCTGCCAGCCTTTTGCGCGCAGCTCGCAGGCCGGACAGGTGCCGCAGCCATAGCCCCAGGCATGACGCGCGCCGCGCTCGCCCAGATAACAGGTGTGGGTTTCCTCCCCGATCATCGCGACCAGCGGCTCCCCGCCGAGATCCTGGGCCAGCTGCCAGGTGGCGGCCTTGTCGAGATACATCAGCGGCGCCTCGATGCGGATGTCTGCGTCGAGGCCGAGGCGGAGGGTCTGCTCCTGGGCTTTGAGCGTATCGGCGCGGCAGTCGGGATAGCCTGAATAGTCGGTCTCGCACATGCCGCCCACCAGCACGCCGATGCCCCGGCGCACAGCAAGGGCGCCTGCCAGCGTGAAGAAGAGAAGGTTCCTACCCGGAACAAAGGTGCTCGGCAGGCCGGCGGCGGTCAGGGTGATTTCGACCTCATGGGTCATCGCGGTGGCGCCGAGCGATTTGAGAACGGAGGCGTCGATCAGGTGATCCTCACCGAGCCTGGCGGCCCAGGCAGGGCTTATCTGGCGAATCGCGGCGAGCACTTTCGGCCGGCAGGCGAGTTCGATGGCGTGGCGCTGGCCATAATCGAAGCCGATCGTCTCGACCCGGTCGAACCGGCCCAGCGCCCAGGCGAGGCAGGTGGCCGAATCCTGGCCACCGGAAAACAGGACGAGCGCGGAGGAAAGAGGCTGTGTCATGCGCGCCGCTCTACCAGCGCGGCCGGTTCCGGCCAAGGCTACGTTGCGGAAGGCGTCACATTTTTGACACCGATACAAAGACTTTCGCCTTGACGTGGGGACAGGACAATTGACAGGCGGCGTGCCTTGGCCTTGTGTTGTCATTGAAGCCGTCCCGCCAATGAGGAGGGCTCGTTACATATCATTGTAATCGGGACCGAATGATCGGCCCGAGGGGAGGAAAAATCGAAATGAGCCGAAATATAGACTCGAAATCCGTCTTGCTGGCCGGGGCCTCCGCCCTCGCGCTCAGCTTTATCGGTACCGCTTATGCCCAGGAAGAAGTTACACCGGACGACTCCCGGCGCCTGGGCACCGTTACTGTCACCACACAGAAGGTCGAACAGTCGATCCAGGACGTTCCGATCGCTGTTTCCGCGTTCGACGAAGAAGCCCTGAACAAGATGCAGCTGTCGGGCGGTCCCGACCTCGTCAAATCGATCCCGAACGTGTCCTTCACAAAAGGCAACTTCAACGGCTTCAACTTCAAGATCCGCGGTATCGGTGCTGACCTTGTCGCCCAATCGGGTGATGCTGGCGTCGGTATCCACCAGAACGACGTTCCGCTGACAGCCAACCGCCTGTTCGAAGCCGAATTCTTCGACATGGAGCGGATCGAGGTGCTGCGCGGGCCCCAGGGAACGCTCTATGGCCGCAACGCAACGGGCGGCGTGTTCAACGCGATCACGGCCAAGCCTGTGCTTGAAGAATGGCAGGGCAGCGCCTCGGCTACCCTGGGCAATTACAATACCCAGAAATACAAAGGCATGCTGAACGTGCCGATCGGCGACAAGGTCGCTGTGCGCCTGGCTGGCTCCTATCTTGAGCGCAGCGGCTATGCGACCAACACGGTTACCGGCCGCGAAATCGATGGCCGCGAGCTGTATGGCTATCGCGCCACCATTCTTGCCGAGCCGACTGAGCGCCTGCGCGGCTGGCTCTCCTACGAGTATTTCGAAGAAGAAGATGACCGTCTGCGGTCGGGCAAACAGCTCTGCACCAAAGACCCTCTGAAAACGAGCTTTGCCGGCATTCCGGTGAGCTTCCTTGACCAGACAGCCAACTCGCAGGGCTGTGTGGATGCCCCTCTCAGCCAGATGAAGGACCGCCTCAACTCGGTCGCGACACTGGGCGGCGGTCTTGGCGTGACAGCCGGCCTGCTCAGCGGGGACGCCTTCACCGCGCCTGCCAACCTCAATCTTCGCCAGATCGAATCTGCCATTGATCCGCAATACTATGCCGATCAGGAGCTGATCACCGGCAAGGTTGAGTTTGACCTCACCGACAGCCTGCGCCTGACCTATCTGGGCAGCTACAGCACCAGCGCGTCGGTCTCGATCGAGGACTATAACAAGCAGTCCCCGACCATTGCCTTCAACACCACGGGCAACCCGCTGTTCAACCCGGCGCTCGCCCCGATCTATGACGCCCTCTTCCCCGGCGGCGTCGTGAACGATCCGATCCTGGGTGCGTCCAACTTCTTCCGCACGTTTGACGTTGCTGGCGGTACCTCAGAACAGACCACCCACGAACTTCGCCTTCAGTCTGACTATGACGGCCCGTTCAACTTCAACCTCGGCGTCATTGCGATGGACTTCGAGGCCATTGATCCAGCATCGAACAGCACGGATGGCTACTACGTTATCTCCAACACGCTGACGGCGCTGACACAGCTGAACAACGCCCTGGGCGGCGCGATCTTCGGCGGCGTGGTGCCGATCGATTCCGACGGCACACTTACCGATCAGGGCTTCTCAGGCCTGGGCGGTCAGTATTTCCGCTCACTGTCCCCGTATCAGCTGAGTTCTGTCGCCGTGTTCGGTGAGGGCTATTACGACATCAGCGACAATCTCAAGGCGACCCTCGGCCTGCGGTATACCAAGGACGAGAAGACCCAGGCAAACATCCCGACCTTCCTGTTCACACCGGGCGCCGTTTACGGCCCGGGCACGCCGCAGAATGGCAGCCCGATCAATCCGCTGCCTGTCGCAGGACAGACACCTGATGCCGGCGGGGACGGGTACTTCAATGCCGAGTTCGAGGAAATCACAGGCCGGGCCGGTCTCGACTGGCGTCCGGATCTGGGGTTCACGGAAGATACGCTCCTCTATGGCTTCTACTCACGGGGCTATAAGGGCGGCGGCATCAACCCGCCCCAACCGGCCGGCGCCAACCTGTTCGATCAGTTCTTCCAGCCGGAATTCATTGATGCCTACGAACTGGGAACCAAGAATACGCTCGCTGGCGGCGCATTGCAGCTGAACGCGACCGGTTTCTACTATGACTATTCCGGCTATCAGATCACCCAGATCATCAACCGGACCTCGGTCAACTTCAACATCGACACCAAGATCAAGGGTCTTGAAATCGAGACGATCTGGAACCCGGTTTCCACATTCGTGGTCAACGCAAACCTTGGTCTGCTCGACACCGAACTCAGTGATCTGTATTCGATCGATGTGATCGACCGGACCAATGGCCGCCCCGATCTGGTCGTGCTGAAAAATACCTCGAGCTACGGCAACTGCGTGATCTCCGCTCAAGGCTATGCGACGGTTCTGGGCGCTATCCAGCTCAACCCAGCCCTCACTGGCATTACCCGTAACCTCTGCACCGGCGACCTCGCTGCCGTTGGCGGACGTGCCGGGTTTGAAGCCCTCCTCGGGCTGACGGGCGTAACGGTCTCCTACACCGATGCGAACGGCAACACCCAGACGGCCACGGCCCTCCAGCCAATCGAAGGCGACGCCAAGAACCTTGGCGGCAACTCCATGCCCGGCGCGCCGGACATGACCTTCAATGTGGGCGCAGAGTACACCTGGCTGCCGGGCTCGTTCGGTGACTGGGGCCTCACAGGCCGCGTTGACTATTACCGCCAGTCCGACAGCTTCAGCCGGGTCTACAACTCGCCCCGCGACAAGCTGCCAAGCTGGGACAACGCGAACGTCTCGCTGGCCTTCTTCAATGACACCAATGGGGTACGCGTTGAACTGTTCGGCAAGAACATCTTCGACGAGACCGCCATCACGGGTGCTTACCTGACGGATGACTCCTCGGGTCTCTACACCAACATCTTCCTGAACGAGCCACGCACCTATGGCGTTGCCCTCACGAAGACCTGGTAATCAGGCATAAGTCCTGAAACCTTGGGGGCAGCCTTTCGGGGCTGCCCCTTTTTCATTGGCGCGGCGGCTCTAACGGCCTATCTCTGGAGCGTCGAGCTTTCACCCCCTTGAGATCCCCCTTTTACAGGAGCCGGTATGTCCGTCTTTCCCCACCTCGCCGTCCTCGGCCCACTCGCCCTGATCCTGTCTGCCTGCGGAGAAGCTCCTGCTCCGGCAGCGCCTGCCATCACGGCCCCTGCCCAGTCCGGTGCAGTTTCCGGTGTCAGCCTAGAACTCGTGACACCGGCTGAACAGCCCTGGGGCATGGCCTTCCTGCCAGATGGCGGGCTCCTCTTCACCGAAAAGGAAGGCGGCCTCAAATTCTTCGCCGCCGGAGGCACTGCCGCCTCCGTATCCGGGCTTCCGGAAGCTTATGTCGAGGGCCAGGCCGGATATCTCGGCCTCACGCTTGATCCAGGTTTTTCCGGCAACCGGCTGGTTTATGTTTCGCTTTCGACAGGCAGCGCTGCGGCAAACTCCGCGGCCGTCTTCCGCGGACGCTTGAGCGAAGATAATTCGGCGCTTGAGTCTGTCGAACAGATCTTCAAGGCGGACGACCGCGACACGGCCTATCATTATGGCTCGCGCCTTGCCTTTGGCGGAGATGGAAAGCTGTTTGTCTCCCTCGGCGAAGGCTTCAAATATATGGCCGATTCCCAGAACCCGAAGAACACGCATGGCACGATCGTGCGGATCAATGCCGATGGTTCAATCCCGGCAGACAATCCGTTTGCGGACGGCGTAAACGGGAAACCCGAAGTCTGGTCCTATGGCCACCGGAATGTTCAGGGCCTGTATTTTGACGCCGCTACCGATACGCTCTGGGCAACCGAGCACGGCCCTCGCGGCGGAGACGAACTCAACATCGTCAAGCCGGGCGTCAATTATGGCTGGCCCACGATCACCTATGGCGTGAACTATGACGGCACGGTCATCACCAAGGAAACCGAGGCCGAGGGCATGGCCCAGCCAGAGACCTATTGGGTGCCTTCAATTGCGCCCGCAGGCCTGACGATGGTGACCAGCGACAAATATCCCGGCTGGGAGGGAGACCTCTTCTCCGGCGGCATGAACGGCCCGGACGGTCTCGTCCTTGTACGGATTGATTTGGACGGCAGCAAAGTGGCGGGCAAGGAAAACCTCCTCAAGGGCGAAATGGCCATTCGCGATGTCGTTCAGGGCCCGGATGGCTATCTTTATATTGCCAACAAGGATTTCGACGGCATCTTCCGCGTCGTCCCGGAACTGTAGGCACACGCCGCACCTGCCGGCGTCTCGAACGAAAGCGGCCCCGTCAGATTGGCGGGGCCGTTTGTCTTCTGGCGATACTGTTTTCTGGCGATACGGGCAGGCGCAAGGACGCCAGCCCGTCAGCCCTTGTCTTTGTCGGAAACCGGAATGCCGTAAAGCTCAAGGCGGTGATCCACCAGCCTGTAGCCAAGCTTCCGGGCGATTTCTTCCTGGAGCTTTTCGATCTCGTCGGAGTGAAACTCCACCACCTGGCCCGTCTTGATGTCGATCAGGTGGTCGTGGTGTTCGGCCGGCATTTCTTCATAGCGGGCCCGGCCGTCGCGGAAGTCGTGCGCCTGGATGATACCGGCGTCCTCGAACAGTTTCACGGTCCGGTACACGGTTGCGAGCGAAATCGAGGCATCGAGCGAATTGGCGCGCCGGTGCAGCTCTTCAGCGTCTGGATGGTCATCGGCCACCGAAAGAACGCGCGCGATGATCCGCCGGGGCTCCGTCATGCGGAGGCCCTTCTCAATGCAGAGTTTTTCTAGTCTGTCCATGAGCCCTAAATGCCCTCACGCCGCCGGAAAGTCCAGTTCAACCTTGTCAGCTGCCGCGCAGATGTCTGCCGAAGAAGTCCAGTGTCCGGGACCAGGCGAGCGCGGCCGCCTCGGGGTTGAAGCGGGGCGTGGTATCATTGTGGAACCCATGCTGGGTTCCTTCATACCAGTGCAGCTCATAGGGCTTGCCAGCCGCCTTCAGCGCCGCCTCATAGGCCACCCAGCCCTCATTCACGCGCGGATCATCGCTCGCAAGATGGATCTGGAGGGGCACGTCGAGTTTGGCGGCATCTTCATCGGCCGGCCAGCCGCCATAGAAGGGCACAGAGGCTTTCAGCCAGGGCAGGCTGACGGCGAGCTGGTTGGCCATCGCGCCGCCAAAACAGAAGCCCGTGACACCGACATTGCCGTCCACGGCGTCATGGGCGCGCAGGAAGTCGGCGCTCGCGACGAAATCGGCAAACATCGCCTCGCGCGTGCGTTCAGCCTGCAAGGCGCGCCCGTCATCGTCATTTCCCGGATAGCCGCCGAGGGGATAGAGCGCGTCGGGGCCGAGGGCGACATAGCCAGCTTTCGCGGCGCGGCGCGTGACATCGCGGATATAGGGGTTGAGACCCCGGTTTTCGTGGATCACGAGAATGGCGGGCAGAGGCCCGGTGGCGTTCGCCGGGCGCACCAGATAGCCGCCCATCGTGCCCGCGCCATCAGGAGACGGATAGGTGATCTCTTCCTCGATCAGGCCTGCTTCACCGGTCAGTGTCTGCGCCTGGCTGTAATCGGGCATCACGCAGGCGGCGAGCATCGAGACGGTGATCCCTCCCCCCGCAAAGGCGCTGAGGCGCGAGAAGAAAGCCCGGCGGGAAAGATCGCCATGACAATAGGCGTCATAGAGCGCGAAGACTTCCTTGGGAATTTCGATCTTGCTTTGGACGCCATCGGCCATGTCTGCGCTCCCTCATGTCTTCGGGCGAATATAGACCGGTGACAGGAATGGGCCAGCTTTTAGCCGAGCCGGTTCAGACGCCGAGATGGCGGGACATCAGCACGGCGTCGACCGGCGTGTCCCGGCCGGCCTCATAATAGCGGGGGCGGCGGCCGTCCTCGGTAAAGCCAAAGCGCACATAGAGCTGGCGGGCGGCGTGATTGTCCTCGGCCACTTCCAGTGTCATGCGGGTGAGCCCCGCGCCTTCCAGCTCAACAATCAGTGCACCGACGAGTTGGGCCGCAAATCCGTGCCGCCGCCGGGCGGGGTCTGTGGCAACAGTGAGGAGATCGGCCTCTCCGGCCACTTCCTTGCTCATCGCAAGGGCGACCAGCTGGCCGCCCTGCCGGAAGCCGCGCGCGCGCACAGCCGTGTCTTCAATCGCTTCCTCAAATGACTTCACGCTCCAGGGGTCTGGGAAGCAGAGCGCGTGCAGCGTGGCCGCCGCGGTGGCATCAGCCCGTGTCAGTGGGCGTAAGAGTTGGTTCATCAGGTTTCAGTGCCAGCAATGCAAAAAGACAGGTCGTAACGGTTAGCCGGGTTGATTGCCCTGCCCCGGCCCTGCTAGATCGCCTGCCTCCCGCTCCAAGACAAGACCCCAAGATGACCCAGGCGACTTCAACGCTCGGCCTCGACTTTGGCACGACCAACAGCGTTGCTTCGCTGGCCAATCCGGACGGCACCACGCAGGCCATGACTTTCACTCATGGCGAAGACAGTTTTGCGGCCTGCCGCTCGGTGCTCTGTTTCTGGCGCGATGAGGACGAGGCGCGCGCGATGATGGAGATCGGCCCCTGGGCGATCGACCAGTTCCTCGAACTCGGCGGGGATTGCCGGCTGATCCAGTCGTTCAAGACGTTCGCGGCGAGCCCTCTCTTCGTCTCCACCCTCATTCACAACAAGCCCTGGCGGTTTGAAGACCTGCTGGCGGCCTACCTGCGGCGATTATCCGAGCGCTCGGGCACGCCCTGGCCCAGCCAGGCGGTCATCGGCCGGCCGGTGCAGTTTGCCGGCGCGCAGGCGGATGAGGCGCTGGCACAGGAGCGTTACGAGACAGCGCTGGCGCGGCTCGGCTTTGACACCATCCATCACGTCTATGAGCCCGTCGCGGCGGCGTTCTTCTATGCCCAGCGGCTGAAGGAGAAGGCCACTATCCTGGTGGCAGACTTTGGCGGGGGCACGAGTGACTTCTCGATCATCCGGTTTGATCCGGGCGGCGGGAAGCTGCGCGCAGAGGCGCTTTCGCATTCGGGCATCGGGATTGCAGGCGACGCGTTTGACCAGCGGCTGCTTGACCATGTCGTCGCGCCGCTGTTCGGCAAGGGCAGCACTTTCAAGAGCGGGGAGAAGACCCTTCCGGTTCCGCTCTCCCTCTACAGCCGGTTTGCGCAGTGGAACCAGCTCTCGATCATGCGGCACACGCGCGACTATGCCGATCTTCACAAGCTGCTGCGCGTGTCGGATGAGCCTGAGCTGATCGAAGCGTTCATCGCCTTTCTGGACGCAGAGGCAAGCTACCTGCTCTACCGGGCGGTGGCGCAGGTGAAGACGCAGCTTTCCCAGGCAGATACAGCACGCTTCAGCCTGGCGGCGGGCGAGTTGAACTTTGAGCGGGACATTACCCGCGCCGAATTTGACGGCTGGATTGACGGCGATGTCAGCGCCATCCGGGAGACGGTGGACACCGCCCTGGTGCGGGCGGGCCTTGGCGTCCAGCAGATCGACCGCGTGTTCCTGACCGGCGGCACATCCTATGTGCCCGCCCTGCGGAAGAGTTTTGAAGACCAGTTCGGGGCTGGCAAGGTGGAGACCGGCGACCAGTTCGTCTCCATCGCTCACGGGCTGGCGCTGATCGCGCAGCAGGATGATATCGAGCCCTGGCTGGCGCGCGCGTCTTAGGGCTTGGGCGCGGGAAGCGTGGCGTCCGGCTCGCGGGCATAGACCGGCGTGGGCGGATGATTTGCCGGGTCGAACCGCCCGGCTTTGAGCGCAGCGGTGACTGCGCTGGGGCGCATCGGGCGGATGTCGAGCTTTGCGGCGCGCTCGCCGAGGGCCTCTGCCCCGTCCATGAAGATCGGCGCGTGGAAGCCTTCGAGCATGGCTGAGAGCGCCTCAAGACCCACTTCGCGCACGGGCGCGATGCCTTTGTCTTCGCTGATGCCCTGCACCCACCAGGTCTGGTCGGGCGGGCGGCGCTGGGCCATCAGGGCGCCGAGGCTTGCCCCTTCCATCCCGGCCGGGATCGCCGCTTCAAGGCTGGTGATGCCAAGAGCCGGCGCGCCGGTGACAAGAGCGAGGCCGCGCACATAGGCAACGCCGATGCGCAGGCCGGTGAAACTGCCTGGCCCGGTCACCACGGCAAATCGGCCAACATCGCCAAAGCTGGCGCCTTCTTCCTTCAGCAGCGCCTCAACAAAGCCCGGCAGCGCCTTTTCCTGGCCTCTGAGCAGCGTCTCGCGCGCATCGGCGAGGATTTCGCCGTCACGCACCAGCGCCGCTTCCATCGTGGTAAAGGCAGTGTTCAGGGCAAGGATCAGCATCAGCGCCGGTTAGAGGATGCGGCAGCCCTCGTCAAATTCAAGGCGCGGTGACCGCTCCATGATCTTGGTCTTGTCGCCATAGCCGAGATTGCAGATGAAGTTAGCGCGCCAGTGCTGCTCTTCGCCTTCCTGGCTCTGGAAGAACTCGCCATTGACGCCGGCCACATCAAAGCCGCTCATCGGGCCGCAATCGAGGCCGAGCGAACGGGCCGCCAGCATCAGATAGGCCGCTTGCAGCGTCCCGTTCCGGAAGGCGGTCTCTTCGGTGTTGCTGTCAAACCAGTGTTTGGCACCGGGATTATGCGGGAAGAGCTGGGGGATCTTGTCGGCAAAGCGCATGTCGAAGGCCATAATGACGGTCCAGGGCGCAGCCGCCGTCTTGTCACGGTTACCGGCGCTCATGAAAGGCAGAAGGCGCTCCTTCCCTTCTGGCGTCGTCACGAACACGAAGCGGGCGGGCGAACAGTTGGCGCTCGTCGGGCCCATCTTGGCGAGGTCATAGACCGCGCGGATCAGAACCTCCGGCACGGACCGGTCGAGATAGCCATTCTGGCTGCGGGCGTCCCGAAAGATGATGTCGAGCGCGTGATCGTTGACCGGGTGGGCCATGGAGGCAGTTCCTTCCTTGCTGACGGCAATGATCCCGCCGGTGGCGAAGGGGATCAGAGCCGGATTTTTTGATGCTGAACCGTTAGAGTTTCCGGCCGCGCAGTTGGAGTAATCGTTGGAGTTTTCTGGCGACTTTTAGAGCGCTGCCTCTACGGCGGTCACCTCTGGCACATAGGTGCGCAGCATGTTCTCGATCCCCTGCTTCAGGGTCATGGTCGAGGACGGGCAGCCCGCGCAGGCCCCGCGCATGGTGAGGTGCACGATGCCGGTTTCCGGATCGAAGCGCTGGAAGGTGATGTCGCCGCCATCCTGAGCCACGGCCGGACGCACGCGCGTTTCGATCAGTTCCTTGATCTCATTGACGATTTCAGCGGTCTCGCCTTCATACTCGGTCTCTTCGGCGGCGCTTGATGTGCCTTCCTCGACCACCGGCAGGCCGGACATGTAATGATCCATGATGGCGGCGAGCACCATCGGCTTAACATGCCGCCAGTCTTTGGCCTGCGCCTTGTTAATGCTAACAAAATCGCTTCCCAGAAAGACGCGCTCGACGCCCTCGACCTGAAACAGGGCGCGGGCCAGAAGGCTGGTGCGGGCGCTGGCCACATCGGGGAAGTCAAACGGGCCGCGATCGCCCGCAACAGGTTGTCCCGGAAGGAATTTTATCGTGTCAGGATTGGGCGTCGCTTCGGTCTGGATGAACATGTCGGGGCCTCTGATATCTGGCCCCTGACATGGCCCGCCCAGCCGATCAGATCAAGGGAGGGCGATTTCAGCATCCCCGGCAGTCTGCGCCACAGATGTTTCCTCGATCACCTCATCGGCCGCCGAAGGCTCCATCAGGGCGATGAGATGGCGGGATGCCTCTTCAGCCTCAAGCAGGAAATAAGCCATGCTTGCCAGATGGTTAGGGGTCAGGACCGCAGAGTCAGACTGATTGGAAACCAGGACAGGCTTCATCGCCGCCGCCCGTTGCCAGGCAGCCTCAACCCGGTCAGCCGCCACAAGGATGGCTGTGTTGGACAAGGTGTAAGCCTTGCCGGCATTCGCCGAAAACATCTCATGGGCGACATGGGCGCGGGCCTTCGCGCGATAAAACACAGCGATATCATCCTTGCTGGCCGGCCAGCCGCCTTCCTGAACCGCGTTGATCTGGTCAGACAGGGCAGCCCGGTCCTCTGCGGCCCAGCCGGCAAACAGGACCAGCTCCCGCGGCATGACTTCTTCCGGCATCGGACGCATGGCGAGGCCACGCGAGGCGCGTGTATCAAACCGGTTGAGGGCTTCGGCAGCCGCCGTCAGCCGGGGGCGCATCGGCTCGCCGGGCACTTCCATCAACAGGCGTGAGGCGGCGGCCAGATCGCTGTCCGGGGCGCCTTCATAGGGCGAGAGTTCAGAAATCAGCTTCACATGTTGGGAGAGCGCTTCTGCCGTACCCGACTGCCAGGCAGGCAAGGCCGTGAGACGGGACTGCGGATGCCAGACGGGCCGGTTGCCAGCCCAGCCTGCGCCTTCAAGTTCACGCGCGATCTTGTGAATGGCAACGCCAATGCCGGGGACGGCCCAGCCCTGCTCGGCCGGAATGCCGATCGGCTTGTCGTTGACATGGCTGGAGAGAACCACGGCCGCCGGATAGGCGCCGACAAGGGCAACCACAGCGCCGATCTTCAGCGTACGTTTCAACGTGCGCCACCCCTTCTGGAAGGCGATCATGATCGGACTGGGTTCAGCATAGTCGAGCGAGATGAAGTGCGTCGGGTCTACGGGGGCGGGCATATGGTCCTGCTCCTCATACGCCCGAGGGAGTTTCACTGCCGCTGCTGCCGCCATGACTTTACGCCGCTTCTTCTTGGGTGCTGTGGATTTGTCCATCCTGGGCCGTTTATGAAGCTGTTAAACCGTTATTAACAGGCCAGTTGCGCATGAAATTTCAGCAAGCAAAGCGATGTGGTTAATTCACGCACCAAATACCGCCTGCTGTTGCAATTCCAGCAGCAGCAGGTGTCCCGTCCCGCTACCCAACTCGCCTACGAGGCAATTTCAAATCTACAGCCACCACCCGTGGGAGATTCACTCCCCTTTCAAGGATGGCGTGATTCCCCATACAGCCGAAAACTATGCGCAGCGCGTGGGGCGCTTTTAAGGCGGCGCGGCTTTTTGAACGGGCAATGAGACGTGCGAAAGCTCAGTCGCGCCAGAAACCGACGATCCGGCGGACGTCATCCATGATCGGCGCGGCCACCGCATTGGCGCGGGCGGCGCCATCGGCGAGGATGCGGTCGAGGCCGGCCTGATCGTCAAGAACATCACGGAACTTCGCTGTGATCGGTGCCAGATGGGCGACCGTGACATCGGCCAGTGCCGGCTTGAACGCGCCAAAGCCCTTGCCTTCAAACTCGGCCAGAACGTCTTCCGCAGTGCGCCCCGACAGGGCAGAGAAGATGCCGACAAGGTTTTCGACCTCAGGACGGCCTTTCAGCTCTTCAACCGTACCCGGAATGACGCCGGCGTCTGTAGTCGCTCGCTTGATCTTCTTGGCGATCGTGTCGGCGTCATCGACGAGGTTTATGCGCGAAAGATCCGACGGGTCGGATTTCGACATCTTCTTGGTGCCATCCTTGAGGCTCATGATCCGCGCGCCGGGGCCTTTGATCATCGGTTCAGGCTGCGGGAAGAAGCCCGGCACATCATAGTCGCGGTTAAAGCGCTCGGCGATATCGCGGCTGAGCTCAAGATGCTGCTTCTGGTCCTCGCCCACAGGCACATGGGTCGCCTTGTAGACGAGGATGTCAGCCGCTTGCAGCACCGGATAGGTGAAGAGGCCCACAGAGGCGCGCTCGGCATCCTTGCCGGCCTTGTCCTTGAACTGGGTCATCCGCTCGACCCAGCCCATCCGCGCCACGCAGTTGAAGATCCAGGCGAGTTCCACATGCGCCAGCACCGAAGACTGCGCGAAGATGATGGATTTGGACGGGTCAACGCCGGCGGCGATGAAGGCGGCAGCAATCTGGCGCGTGGTCGAGATCAGCGCGCCCTTCTCGATGGGCATGGTGATGGCGTGCAGGTCCACGACGCTGAAGATGCAGTCATGGCCCTCGCTTTGAAGGTCAGCAAACTTCTTCAGCGCCCCGAGATAGTTTCCCAGGTGCAGGTTGCCGGTCGGCTGAACGCCGGAGAAAACACGTTGCGGGCCGGTATAGGCGGAGGTCGTATCAGTCATGGGCAGGGCGTGTAGCGCGTTTGATCAGCGCCGCAAAGCCTGCCGGATGTCGCGAAGGCGGACCGCGCCGGTCAGGAAGGCGGCAAAGGTGTAGATAAAGCCCCCGGCGAGCACGATGACGGCCGCGGCCAGCTCCTTGGAGCCACCCAGCGCGGCCTGGATTGCCGGGAGCTGCCAGAGCATCAGCCAGATCGCCGCAGAGAGGATCAAGGTGGCCAGAAGCGCCCGGACAAAGCCGGAAATGGCGCGTGGGCCGGGCCTGTACCAGCCGCGCCGGGCAAGGGTTGCCGCCAGCAGGAGGGCGTTGACCCAGGAGGCCGCGCTGGTGGCGATGGCAAGGCCGGTAAAGCCCATCTGGCCAGATTGCTTCAGCCAGAAGAAAAGCCCTGCCCCCAGAAGCGTGTTGATGGCGACCGAGATCAGCGCAAAACGCATCGGCGTTTTGGTATCTTCCCGGGCAAAGAAGGGCGGGGCGAGCACTTTGATGAGGACAAAGGCTGGCACGCCCCAGGCGAAGTGAAAGAGCGCCGCGCCGGCCGCCACCGCATCTGCCTCCGTAAACGCGCCGCGCGCAAAGAAGGCGTCGATCAGGAAGACTGGCGCAACCATTAGCGCGGCCGCCGCCGGAAGCGTCAGCGCCATGGCAAGGCCAAGGCCTTCATCCATGGTGGCGCTGCCCGCGGCTCCGTCCCCTGCCCGTGCGGCGCGGCTGAGACGGGGCAGGATCGCCACGCCAACCGCGACGCCGACAAGACCCAGGGGCAGCTGATAGAGCCGGTCGGCCGCATAAAGCCAGCTCTTGGCGCTGACCTCAAAGCTTGCCAGGGACTGGCTGACGATGATGTTGATCTGGGTGCCCGAGGCGGCAATCGTTCCGGGCACGGCGAGCATCAGCACCTTCCTCACCGCCGGGGTGAGGCGCGGCCAGCCAAGGAGGGAGAGGCGGACTTTCTGACGGCTGACGCCCCACCAGAGGAGCGCGGCCTGCAGGACGCCGGCAATGCAAAAGGCGATGGCCGCATATTGCGCCGTGATCGCCGGGGTGGTGCCCAGAAGGCCCGCCGGGATAAGGCAGAGATTGAGCACGGTCGGCGCGCCCGCCGACAGGATGAACCGTTCGGCCGAGTTCAGCACGCCCGAGAGCAGCGCGCCGATGGCCATGAAGGTGAGGTAGGGCATGGTGATCCGGGTCAGCATCACGGCGAGGCCGTAATGCTCGGGATCATCGGCCTGCCCGCCATGGATGAGCAGCAGCACCCAGGGCATGAAGAGCTGGGCGAGGATGGTGAGGGCCGCCGTCATCGCGAAGAGAACGCGCAAAGCGTCCTGCGCGACCCGTTGGGCGGCCTCCGGGCCTTCTGCCTCAAGCGTGCGCGCATAGGAAGGCACGAAAGCCGAGGCGAACGCGCCCTCGGCAAAGATCCGCCGGAAGAGGTTTGGGAATTGCTGGGCGGTGGCCCAGGCGTCGCCTACCGGGCCTGCCCCGATCTTCGCGGCGAGGATCACGTCCCGCGCGAGGCCAAGGATGCGGCTCGCCATTGTCAGCGAGGCCTGAACGGCAGTGTTGCGGGCGAGGCTCATGGATACCCCGGTTGAACCAATTCTCAGAAGCTGTCCACGGCGCGCGAGCGTTTGAGCTTGCGGGCCGGGGTGTGCGGACCTTCGGGTTCTTCGCGCGAAAGTACGGCAAGAAGACGTTCCCGGAGTGCTTCTTTGCGGGCTTTCGAGAGTTTGCCTGAGCCTTTTTCGAGCTTCACATAGAACGCATCGAACACGCGCTCGCCATAGGAGCCCACATGCGCAGAGTGAATGGAGAGCTTCATGTCGGCGAGGACTTCAGCCACCTCGTGCAGGAGGCCGGGACGGTCGCGCGCGGCGACATCGATAACGGTGTACTCGATCGACACTTCTTCATGGATCTGGACGGAGGGCTGAACCAGGAAGGCCGCTTCCCGGCGCCCGGCGCGGGATTTGACGGCGCCGCTGGGCACCTTCCCGCCGAGCGCGCCGAGGATTGCCTGCTCCAGCTTGGCAAGGCGCGGCCCATCGCCCTCGCCATAGGGCAGGCCGCGGGCATCGTGCAGCATGAAAACGTCTACGATCCGCCCACCCTTGGAGGTGAAGACCTGCGCGGCCACAATGTTTGCGCCCATGCGCGCCAGCGTGCCGGCAAGGTCTGCAAAGAGGCCGGTGCGGTCCTTGCCCGAAACGAGCAGGGCAACGGCCCCGCCTTCGGGCGCCATGCGTGAGGTGACGACATCTCCGCCCTTGGAAAGGGCAGCCGCATGCCAGGCGATGTCATCGGGATCAAACCCCGTCCAGTAGGCGGTTTCCAGCTCCAGCAACAGCGACGGCACAGAGCCAATCCGCTCGACCAGGGCTTCGCGCCGCATTTCAGCGCGGTGCTCAAGCTCGGACTGGACAGCCCCCTCATCGGTACGCCCGCCGCGCAGGGCAGCGGCCGTGTTGTGATAGAGGTCCGCCAGAAGCTGGCCCTTCCAGGCATTCCATACGGCCGGGCCGACGGCTTTGATGTCCGCCACTGTCAGGATGTAGAGGAGGCGCAGGCGCTCCAGCGAGCCGACGAGGCGCGCAAAGGTCGCCACGGTGCGCGGGTCTGCGATATCCCGCTTCTGGGCGGTCTCGCTCATTTCCAAGTGGTGACCAACGAGCCAGACAACGAGATCGGTTTCTTCCCCGGGAAGGCCAAGGCGCTCACAGGCACGGCGCGAGGTGCGCATGCCTGCTTCCTGCTGGTCACCCTTGCCCTTGCCGGTGTCATGCAACAGCATCGCCAGATAGAGCGCGCGGCGGTTTTCGATCTGACCGAACAGCTCTGTTGCCAGCGGGGCTGTGCTGCCCCGCGCATATTCAAGGTCAGCGATTGTCTCAACCGCGCGCAGGGTATGCTCATCGACCGTATAGTGATGATACATGTTGAACTGGGTCTGCGCGACGATAGACCCGAACTCTGGAATGGCGCGCCCGAGGACGCCCGCCTCATTCATGCGCCGCAGGACAGAGCCCGGCTCTTTGCCGCCCAGGATCGCGTCCAGGATAAGTTTACGGGCTTCCTCAGTTTCCCGCACACCCTCATTCAGCCCCCGGAGGTTCCGGGTCAGCGCCGTCAGGGCGGAGGGGTGAATGTCCTTCTGCTCCCGCCGGGCAATCGTGAACAGCCGGATCATGTTCAGCGGATCATCCGACATCACCTTCTCCTCGGTGATGCTAATACGGCCTGTCTCTATCAGAAATCCGGCTTCAGCGAGCGGCTGGGGCGGGCGTGACGGCAGGAAGCGGCGCAGGCCTTCAGGTTTCTTTTTGTGGTCAGCTTCAAGCTTGGCCGCCAGGATACGCGTGAGGCCGCCGACATCCTTGGCGATGAGGAAATAGCGCTTCATGAAGCGCTCAACCCCCTGCTGCCCTTCCCGGTCGCGATAGCCCATGCGGGAGGCGATCTCGGGCTGCAGGTCGAAGCTTAGCCGGTCTTCGGCGCGGCCCGTAACAAAGTGCATATGGCAGCGCACGGTCCAGAGGAAGCGCGCGGCGCGGATAAAAATGGCATATTCCTGATCCGTAAACGGACCAGCCTTCATGACATCTTCCAGCGTGCGGCCGCCATACATGTGCTTGACGATCCAGTAGAGCGTTTGCAAATCCCGCAGGCCGCCCTTGCCGTCCTTCACATTGGGCTCAACGACATAGCGCGCGTCGCCCATCCGCGTGTGGCGGGAATCGCGCTCGGCCAGCTTGTCGGCAATGAACTGGGCGTCTTTGCCCTTGACGGCATCTTTCTGGAACAGCGCCATCATGTCATTGGCAAGCATCTCGTCGCCGCAGATAAACCTTGCGTCCAGCAGGCTCGTCTTGATGGTGACATCTTCCGCGGCGAGCTTGACGCAATCGAGCGGTGTACGGAACGCATTGCCGACTTTCAGGCCCATGTCCCAGAGGGCATAGAGCATGTATTCGATCACGCTTTCCGTGTGAGGGCTTGCCTTGTAGGCGCGCAGGAAGAGGAGGTCGGTATCCGAAGACGGCGCCATGACGCTGCGGCCATAGCCGCCGGTGGCAAGAATGGCGAGGCGCTCGGCCTCGGTCGGGTTGGACGCGCGGTGAACGTGGGTCACCGTGAAATCATAGAGCGCGTGGATGACCTGATCCTGGACCGCCGCAAGAAGCCGCGCTGTATCCAGGCCATCAGCGCCCTGCTGCAAGCGCTCCTGCGCAATCAGCCGGCCGCGGAACATGGCGCCGTGGAGCAGGTTAAGCGCGGATTTCCGAGCGGCTGCATCATTGCCGATATTGTCCAGCGCGGCAGCGGTGAGCTTCACCCGCAGGGCGCGGCCATCAATGATATCGGCAATCCGCCACTTGCCCGGCCGGCGGGCGGCCGGAGGGCGGGCAGAAGAAACGAGGGTCGGAGGCGGTGCGTTCGGAGGGGTCATGCGGGGCGCAACATAGCAGGTTTGCCGGGTTCGGCTATCGCCCTCTGCTTATCCGACAATCGTATGCACTCTGTTGTACCATAAGGGGGAATTGGGGAGATCTATGAAGTTGCGTTCGTCTTCCAGAAGCTCCCGCGCCGCTTCGGCAACACCGGGGTTCTGGCCATTTTCCCGCATGGCGTCTTCGCTCTCGAACCAGATTTCGGCAATCCCGTCATAGGGCTCTGAGGCCTCCCGTGAGGCCCGGGCCGCCTCGCTCATCGCGTCAAAGCCGGCATGGACCTGTTCATACTTAACGATGCCGAGCGTCTTCGCCCGGGCCGCCACCAGCGGGGCATGGGTATCCCGCCAGTAGCGCTGGAATTCCTCGCGGCTGAGATGCGGCAGGCGGCGAAGGCAGAAGGTCAGCTTGATCACAGAAGATCGCCGCCGGCGGCCGCGGCCGTGGTGCCGTCTTTCTTGAAGGCGCGGATGACGTTCTTGCCCGTGATCCATTTGTGCACTTCATCGGGCCCATCGACGAGCCGCTGGGAGCGGATATGGGTGTACCAGGCGGCCAGCGGGGTATCGAGCGAGTAACCGAGCGCGCCATGCAGCTGGATCGCGGTATCGACCACCTTGTGAACCATATTGGCGAGGAAGACTTTCGCCATGCCGTTTTCCTGGCGGATGTCGAGGCCGTTCTCTGCCTTATAGGCAATGTGCATCAGCATCAGGCGCGCGATGTAGATCTGGCTGGCGCATTCGGCGAGCATGAACTGAACGCCCTGGCGATCCTCAAGGCCTTCGCCGAAGGTTGACCGGCTTGTGACAAACTCCGTGGCCAGATCAAGCGCGCGCTGAGCCATCGCTACATTGTGCATCCCGTGACGCAGGCGGCCATAGGCAAGCCGGTGCTGGCCCATCGCAAAACCCATGCCTTCGCCGCCCAGCAGATTGGCTTCAGACACGACGAGATTGTCGATCTTCACCTCGGCATGCCCGCCGCCCATTTCGGCATAATGGGGACCGTGAACCGCCATTGTGGGAATATCACGGATGATCTTGTAGCCGGGATTGGGCAGCTCCACGATGAAGGTGGAGAATCGCTGGTGGCGCGGGGCTTCCGGATTGGTCTTGGCCATGACGACGGCAATGTCAGCGGCGGTTGCCGCGCTGGAGAACCACTTCTCGCCATTGAGGACATAATTGCCCTTGCCGTCTTTCTCAGCGCGGGTCTGCATGCCGGTGGCGTCCGCGCCCGCGGCTTTCTCCGTCATCGAATAGCAGACGCGCTTTTCGCCGTTGAGGATGGGCCTCAGATATTTCTCTTTCTGGAAGTCCGTGCCATGCGCCAGCAGGGTCAGCATCGTCGCATCGTCCGGCCCCTGAGAATTCATCGACAGGGCGCCCAGATGGCTGTGGCCGAGTTCCATCTGCACCAGCGCATTGGCGAGCGGGCCGAGGCCCATACCGCCATGTTCCTTCGGAATGAAGGGAAGCCAGAGCCCCTGCGCGCGGGCTTTCTTGCGGAGATCTGCCAGCACCTGTTTGAACGGTTTGCCGCCAGACATCTCGCGCTCGGCGGGCACGCATTCTTCCTGCACCCAGCGGCGCACGCGCTCGCGCACTTCCTTTGCCTCTTCGGGAATCGTGAAATCAATGGCCATGGGCGCTCCTCCTCATTCTTTTATGGGGGGAGGCTAAACCCGAAATCCGGGCCTGCACAGAGTGTCTTCGCGTCAGCCCGGGCCGTAATCTACCCGCTCCAGGAACAGACCATCGGAGGGCGCCACCGGTCCGCAGCGGGTGCGATCTGCCGCTTCCAGGATTTCGCGGGCCCATGTCACCGGATGGCGCCCGCGCCCGACTTCCACCAGACTGCCCACCAGGGAGCGCACCTGACGGTGTATGAAGCTCGGCGCCGAGCAGGTAAACTCGATCCGGTCGCCATAGCGGGCGACATCCAACCGCGTCAGCGTCTTTACCGGGCTGAGCGCCTGGCATTCGGTGTCGCGAAACGTTGTAAAGTCATGTGTGCCCAAAAGGGATTGTGCGGCCTCATGCATTTTATCGGCGTCGAGCCGGGACGGGACACGCCAGGCAAGGCCGCCGTCGAGCGTCAGATGGGCCCGGCGGTTGAGAACGATATAGCGATAGTGGCGGGCCGTGGCTGAAAAGCGGGCGTGGAACGTATCGTCCACCTTTTCGGCCTTCAGCACGGCGATGGGATGGGGGCGCAGATGATAGTTCATCGCGTCGGCCACTTTATTCGGCCGGTCCTGACGCAAATCCATATGCGCCACCTGGCCCGTGGCATGCACGCCGGCATCGGTCCGGCCTGCCCCGGTGACCTCCACCGGCCCGCCATCGAGCTGGGCGGCGGCTGCCTCGAGCGCGCCCTGCACGGTCTGCAAGCCCGGCAGGCGCATCCAGCCCTGATAGGGGCCGCCATTGTATTCGATCAGAAGTCTGTAACGTGGCATGACAAGCCCGCTGCCAAAGCCAGGGCGCCGGGTCAACTGGGCTTTCAGCCGCCGAAGGCTTTTGGAGAGGTGAGCGTGCCCCTGTCCGGAGCGCCCTGCCCCAGCCGAAGCGCCATGAAATTGGGGCCGGACAAGGGTGCGGCAGCCATATATTCCGGGCGGGAGGGGCGTATCCAGATGCCCATCAGCTGAATACTTCGCCCTCGGGGACGGGTGTTCCGGCCAGAAACTCACGCGCGCCCAGCGGTTTACCGCCCGGCTTCTGTAGCCGCTGGAGACGGAGAGATCGCCCGTCACCGCAGGCCACGGCCAATTCATCGTCAATCAACGAGCCGGGCGTTGCAATTGTCGCGTGATCTGTCAGCTCACTGAGCAATATCTTCAGGCGCACTGGCCCCTGCCCCAGATCGGCTTCACACCAGGCCCCTGGCGACGGGGCGAGCCCGCGTATCTGGCAATCGACTTCGGCGGCAGGTTTCGTCCAGTCGATGCGCTGGTCTTCGGCGGTGATCTTCTGGGCATAGGTCATGCCCTCTTCGGTTTGCGCAGCGGGCTTCAGGCTGCCATCGGCGAGGCCCGCCAGTGCGCGGGGCGCCAGTTCTGCGGCAAGAACGGCGAGCCGGTCATGCAGCGTACCGGCGGTATCCTGCGCTGTGATTTGTGTGCGGACGGACGCTATGATGGGGCCGGTATCGAGGCCCGCTTCCATCATCATGGCGTCGATGCCCGTTTCTGTGTCGCCTGCCATGATCGCGCGCTGGATCGGCGCCGCCCCCCGCCAGCGCGGCAGGATGGAGGCATGCATGTTGAGACAGCCAAGGCGCGGGGCGTCCAGCACGGCTTGCGGCAGGATCAGGCCATAGGCGACCACTACCGCTGCATCGAGGTTCAGCGCGACAAAGGCGGCTTGCTCCTCGGGCTTCTTCAGGGATTTGGGCGTGCGCACGTCCAACCCGCGCGCCTGCGCAAAAGCATGCACCGGCGTTGGCGTCAGCTTCTGGCCGCGCCCGGAGGGCCGGGGCGGCTGGGAATAGACGCAGGCGATTTCATGGCCGGCCGAAATAAGCGCTTCGAGCACGCCAAGCGCGATGCCAGGGCTGCCCATAAAGGCGATGCGGAGGGGCATGACGGCAAAGCTCCTTGGAACCCGCGCACCGCAACACCATCAAGCTCGTAAAGGCAAGGCGTCAGAAATCAGAAGCGGCTTGGCAAACCGTCTCCACCCGTCACCCACACGACTAAAGCCGCAACCAATATCGCCAGAAGCCACCGGAAACGAATGTCCCGGAAAAGGCGCATCAGTCTGCGTCTTCGCGGATGGCACGCATCCTGGCTTTTTTCACCTTGTCGATGGCGCGGTCCCGCTTCAGGCGGGAGAGGTAGTCAATGAACAGCGTGCCTTCGAGATGGTCCATCTCGTGCTGGATACAGACGGCATAGAGGTCTTCGGCCCATTCATCGACCGGGTTGCCATCATAGTCCAGATAGCGGATTCTGCACCGGGCAGGCCGCTCCACCTGGTCGAAAATTTCCGGAACCGAGAGGCAGCCTTCTTCATAAGGCTTCTTTTCCTCGATGGTTTCGAGGATTTCGGGGTTCACGAAATAGCGCGGCGCGGGCTCTTCACCCTCCCGAGCGAGGTCCATCACGATGACACGCAGCGGCACGCCGATCTGGATCGCGGCCAGGCCAATGCCCGGCGCGCCATACATCGTCTCCAGCATGTCATCCATGAGCGCCCGGATTTCATCGGTAACGCCGCCCTCAACAGGCCTGGACACCTGTTTCAGGCGCGGATCGGGGACAGTGAGGATTTCGCGTATAGCCATAAGCGTCAGATATGCAGCCCCCGGCCCAGCGTCAACGGGCGATCACTCAACCGGCAGCTTCCGGGGCGGCTCCAGCGGCAATTGGCCAGTGTCAGCCGTGTTTGCCCGCGTTTCAATGAGTTTTGCGTCCGCCGGCACCTTGCCGGGCGGGGCGATCTTCATGTCCTCAAACTTGCGCAGGGTGGGCAGGACGCGCTTGTCGATGGAGCCGAGCAGGCTGTTATAATGGTCCACTGAGGAATTCAGCGACTTTCCAAGCTTCTCCGTATGCCCCAGCAGCACGCCAATGCGGGTGTAAAGCTCGGCGCCCAGCTCTGCGGCGGCCTGGGCGTTCGCGTTCATCTCATGCTGGCGCCAGAGATGAGCGACCGTGCGCGCCAGCGCGATCAGCGTGGTCGGCGTCGTGACAATCACAGACCGGTGCATCGCCTTCTCGATGAGGTCGGGGGCCTGCTCCAGCGCGGCGGCAAAGAAATTCTCGCCGGGAATGAACATTGCGATGTAGTCAAACCGGTTGCCGAGATTTGACTGGTAATCCTTGGACGCCAGCGTGGTGACATGCCGCTGCACGCTGGTGGCGTGCTGTTTGAGATGGGCGAGGCGCTCTGCCGGGTCGTCGGTATTGGTCGCGGCCATGTAGGAGGCAAGCGATACCTTGGAATCGATCACGATCTGCCGGTCGCCCGGCAGGCGGATGATCGCGTCGGGCCGCTGGCGTCCTTCTTCGGTGTCGTCATGGACCTGCTCGCTGAAGTCGCAATGGGCCGAGAGGCCCGCCTGTTCCATGACATTGCGAAGCGTCATCTCGCCCCAGCGCCCGCCGCCCTTGGGCGCGGTCAGCGCGTTCACGAGCTTGCCGGTTTCGGCCGTGTTGCGATGCAGGCTTTCCGAGATCGCCCGTACTTGCTCAGACAGCATCGACTTGTCTTCGGTGCGCACTTTCTCAAGCGCTTCGACCTTCTGGCGGAAGGTTTCGAAATTCTCGCCGATGGGCTTCATCAGCTCTTTAAGCTCGCCTTGCGCCCCTTCCCTGTGCCGTTTGAAGGTTTCTTCGGCGCGCTCCAGGAACATCGTATTGGCCCGGGCCAGGACGCCCTGCGCCAGCTCGCCAAACTTACGCTCGTCCTCTGCGCTGCGCGCCTCGGCGGCGGCGAGTTTCAGCTGCGCGTCGCGCGCCACGGCGTCGAGCGTCTGCTCGCGCTGACGCAGGCGGGCGACCTCATCCTGCGCCATGTCCCGCTCCGCCAGCATCCGCTGACGCTCCAGCGCGCCGCGCTGACGAGCTTGCCAGAGGTAAACGCCAAGGCCCACCGCCAGCAGCAGCAGGCCAACATGGATCAGGTCGAGCGGGAGCGATCCGATAGTGACGACAGGCGGCATAGAGTGTCCTTACAAGTGACCTTGAAAGAACATAATCGGAACGATCAGGCGCTGTCTACACCTGTGGGGCGAGCGATGCCCGCGCCACAGGTGAATTTCACATCTCAGAAATCAAGAGTTAACGCGGGTCTGAACAAACAAGGGCCGCATCAGCCGCCAGTTCAGCCTTTGACAAAGCCCGCAAGGCGCTTGGTGATGATCTCTTCGGCCTGCGCCATGATCCGGTCGATCAGTTCCTGGCAGGTCGGGATGTCATAGATGAGACCCGCGACCATGCCGCACGACCAGGCGCCGGCATCCATCTGCCCGTCGAGCATGATCTTGGGATAGACGCCTGCGACTTCCTCGATGATGTCCTCGAACTTGATATTCGAGCCGAGCTCTTTTTCCTTTTGCAGGAGGCGCTCAACCGCCGGATTGGTCAGCACACGCTCGGTATTGCGCAGCGGGCGCATGACGAGGCGGGTGTCGAGCTCAGTGGCGGCCACGAGCGCCTGTTTCACATTTTCATGGACCGGCGCCTCTTTGGTCGCAATGAAGCGCGTGCCCATATTTATGCCATCCGCGCCGAGCGCCATCGCCGCCACCAGCGAGCGACCATCGGCCATGCCGCCCGAGGCGATGAAGGGGATTTCAAGCTCGTCCATCGCGCGCGGCAGAAGGATGAAGTTTGGCACGTCGTCTTCGCCGGGGTGACCGCCGCACTCGAAGCCATCGACCGACACCGCGTCGCAGCCGATCTTCTGCGCCTTCAGCGCGTGGCGCACGGCGGTACATTTGTGGACGACCTTGATGCCATTGTCCTTGAGGATGGGAAGCACCTGCACCGGATTGTTGCCCGCAGTCTCAACGACTTTCACGCCGCCTTCGATGATGGCTTTCACATAGCCGGGATAATCGGGCTGGTTGACCGAGGGAAGGAAGGTCAGGTTCACGCCGATCGGCTTGTCGGTCATGTCGCGGCAGCGCGCGATCTCGTTGGCAAGATCGGCGGGCGTGCGCTGGGTCAGCGCGGTGATGATGCCAAGCCCCCCCGCATTGGAAACGGCCGCGGCCATTTCGGCAAAGCCGACAAAGTGCATGCCGCCCTGCACGATCGGATGCTTGATGCCGAGCATTTCTGTGATGCGGGTTTTCATTCGTGTTTCCTTCGTTGGCAATTTCGGACGTATACTTGGCGGAAGCATCGAAACCTCGCAAGCCTGACGGGGCGTCATATGGCCAGACCTACAGCCATGTCAGGTAATCACGGGGTTATGGACAAATCGGGCCGAACACCGCACAAAAGAGACATGAAACAAGCTTACACACTCCTAGCCGCCGCCCTTCTCTCCGCCTGCCAGACAGCCGGGCCCGTAGCGGACATCTCCCCACCCCCCGCACTGATGGATGCAGAACCGTCACCCGCCGAACAATGGCTGTTCGGTTCGGCCGAAGCGCGGCTCATCATGGAGCAGAGCTGGAAACGAATTGCCGCGTATGTCGAGGCAAAGGCCGCTGAACGGCCGGATATGAGCGTCATCCTCGCCCCCGGCGCGACCACCGAAGCGCCAGATTTCCTTGCCTGCGGAGACAAACCACTTGCAGCCGTTTTCGATGTCGATGAAGCCCTGATCTGGAATCTCGGCTCGGCCGGTGCCTTCCGGCGCATGGGCACCGGCTTCACTCCGACCCTCTGGAACGAGTGGGAACAAACCGGCGCCGGCAAGGCAGTGGCCATTCCCGGCGTTATCGAGGGGTTGGACCGTGTTCGCGCCGCCGGGGTGGAGGTAATTCTCAATACGAACCGCGAAGCAGTGAACCTGGAAGGTAATCTCGACACAATCAGCCAGGCCGGCCTCGGCGAATTTGTTCATGGCGAAACGCTGTTCCTGAAGGGCGACACGCCTGGCGGCTCCGCCAAGGATGGCCGCCGCTATGCGATCTCGGAAAACTACTGCGTGATCGCCCTCGTCGGCGACCAGCTCGGCGATATTGCCGACCTCTTCAACGAACGCTCCCTTAGCCCAGCCGGCCGCCAGGTCGTGGCCTCCGCACCGGCCTTTGACGGCCTCTGGGATAACGGCTGGTTCATCG
Source organism: Hyphomonas sp. (assembly GCA_046293975.1). Taxonomy (GTDB): domain Bacteria; phylum Pseudomonadota; class Alphaproteobacteria; order Caulobacterales; family Hyphomonadaceae; genus Hyphomonas. Next base: position 44,914 of record JBKBIZ010000010.1, read on the forward strand.
TGCCCAACCCGACCTATGGCCCGTCGATCGCAGGCACGATGGACGAGATTTTCCCGCCCGAGACCCATTGGAAACCCGCCTCCCGGGACTAGCTCATGATCCTTTTCGTGCACGGCGTACCCGATACCCCCATTCTCTGGGATCCTCTGATCAAGGCGCTGGGGCTCACGCCGGAAGACTACCGCGCCCCGGCCCTTCCCGGCTTCGGCACGGGAAAGCCGCCCGGTTTCCGCAGCACGAAGGACGAATATGCCAGCTGGCTGATCACGCAGATGGAAGCGGCCGGCGAGCCGGTTCACATTGTGGGGCATGACTGGGGCGCGCTGCTGACCCTGCGCGTGGCCAGCCTGCGCCCGGATCTTGTCAAAAGCTGGTGCGTTACCAATGCCGTGATTGATCCGGAATATTCCGGTCACAGAACAGCGCGCATGTGGGCGACGCCCCTGCTGGGCGAATTCGTGATGCTGAACATGCGCAACAAGGCCCGCCTCACCGAGGGGCTTGTCCAGGGCGGCATGCCGCGTGAATTGGCCGAAATGGAAGTGCCCCATATCGACAAGCAGATGCGCCAGTCGATCCTCAGCCTTTACCGCTCTGCCATCGGCCTGCGTTTCAGCGGGCATTGGGTGGAAGACCTTGCCAATTTGCCTGAGCATGGCCAGCTTTTCTGGGGAGAGACAGACCCCTTCGTGGAGCTCTCCGTGGCCGAACGGTTCTCGAAACGCCACGGAACGCCTCTGCATGTCGAGCGCGGCACCGGCCATTGGGCCTGTCATGACCGGGCAGAGAATTTTGCGGGCGTTCTGAAGGCCCTATGGCAAAAGGCCGGCTAAACAGCCGGCCTTGATACGCCTATCAGGCAGCTTCCTTGCCGCCGATACCGGCGAGCTCCTGCTTGATCCGCTCCGAGAGCTGACGAACCGTGAACGGCTTGGGCAGGAAGGAAACAGCGCGGTCGTCGAGCTGTTGGGCAAGGTCTCGCTCGGCATAACCCGAGATGAAGATCACGCGGGCATGGCCGAGCTTGTCCTTGGCTTCGCGGATCAGGGTCGGCCCGTCCATTCCAGGCATCACCACATCGGAGATGATGAGATCAAAGGAGCCGGGCATATCGGTTAGGATGTCGAGCGCCTCTTCGCCGTCGCAGGCTTCCTCCACCTCATAACCGCGCTGACGCAGATGCGTCGCGGCGATGGAGCGCACACCGTCCTCGTCTTCGACGAGGAGAATCCGTCCGCGTCCGGACATGTCCATCGGACGGAGAACGACCTTGGCCTGCTCGGCAGCAATATCGGAGGCTTCGGGAATATCCTCTGCGGCGAGCGCAGGCAGGTAGATGTAGAAGGTCGTGCCCTTGCCGACCGCCGAGACCGGGCAGACATAGCCGCCCGACTGTTTGATGATGCCATAGACGGTCGCAAGGCCAAGCCCCGTCCCGGAGCCCTGCTCCTTGGTGGTGAAAAAGGGCTGGAATATCTTGTCGAGCAGGTCGCGCGGCATGCCGCAGCCATTGTCCTCAACCTCGATCAGCAGATATTCGCCGTCCTCGACATAGTTGAAGCCCTTTGCATGGGCGTCCTTGCCGGTCGCGCGCGCGGTGCGGATCGACAGCTTGCCGCCATTGCGCTGCGAGATCATCGCGTCGCGCGCATTGGTGGCGAGGTTGATGATCGCCGTTTCCAGCTGGTTCTTGTCGGCCTTGATCCACGGCACATCCCGGCCATGCTTCACATCTAGCTCAACCCTCTCATCAAGCACCTGGCGCAGCAGGATCGAGAATTCCGAAAGGAAGTCGGTGACGTTGAAGATTTCCCGCTTGAAGGTCTGCGCGCGGGCATAGGCCAGCAGCATACGGACGAGTTCACGGGCCCGCGAGGAAAACTCGTGGATCGATTGCAGATATTCATAGGACGGATCACCCACGGGGTGGCGCGTCATCAGCTCTTCATAGTTGAAGATGATGCCCTGCAAAACGTTGTTGAAGTCGTGCGCGACGACGCCGGCAAGCTGGCCGATGGAACGCATCTTCTCGCCATGAGCGAGGCGCGTTTCCAGAATGCGCTGCTCGGTGATGTCAATGATGTAAGCGACTGATGGCCGGCCCGTGGAATTGAGCGTCACGAACACATTCACATGCCGGGCTTCGTCCCCGGCCGTCTTCAGCGCGACCGGTTTGTCGATGGCGTCAATCAGGAGCGTGGCGAGGGACTCTTCGCCCTCATCGGAGACAAACAGATCCGAGAACCGGTTGCCGGGTGTTGCCCGGCCGCCTGTCATTTCCATCAGCGCGCGGTTGGCGTCCAGAATGACGGCGCCGTCCACACGGTCGCCATCAAGGCGCACAGCCCCGAACGGCGCGTCGTCAAACATCGGGTCGCCATCCGGGCGCGGCGGGCGCGAGGCGGCCTGAAGCGCAAAGCGCTCCTCCCCGCCATTCAGCACCTGCGGGCTCGCCAGAACGATCGTGCGGCCGGCGGCATCTGCGCCGCGGCCCGACCAGCTAGTGATCGCCTGAACCGGAATTTCCACCCCGTCGCGGGCGCGCAGCTGGATATCAGCCCGTCCCGGCGCGCCGGACTTGCGGTCACGCGAGAGCATCTTGACGAATTCGGGGCGCATGATGTCGTCGGTACGGATATTTTTCGCCGTTTCCGGCAGGCCGAGCAGTTCGCGCAGCCAGGAATTGGCATAGGTGATCGTGCCATCGGGCTTGGCCGCAAAGAAGCCCATCGGCGCGTCTTCGACATACAGCGATTTAAGGTCAGCTGCGCCCGTCGCCTCGATCTGGCCAGCAATGCGCCGGATGCGCCACAGAACGCGGCCGCGCGGCAGCGGAGAGACCGTAACTTCAAACTGGGCGGGCACCTGTTCGGGGCCCAGCGCCAGGGGCGGCAGCACTTCGCGGCGCTGCGTGCCTGCCTTGGCGGATTTGGACAGACGGTAAACCGGCGCGGCGAGGCCTGGATTGGCCCCGAACAGGCGGTCCACGGTGACAGGGCCGGACTCAGACATGCCCGCAATCAGGGCCAGCCGGGTGAGATCGGAATAAGCTTCATTGGCGGCAACCGGCGCGCCGCCGGGATCGGTGACCAGCACGGCCTCATCAAGCGCTTCAATCCAGGGAAAGCGCGGCGCGCTGGCATTGGCCACGCGCGCAGCTGCGCCTTTTTCCGGGAAGAGGCCGATAAAGCGGCCGGCGCCACGCACGGTCCAGAGCAGGAAAACGAGACCGCCCGAGGCCATTGTGATCAGCAGGATCGAGCCTGTTGCGCCAGAAGCGTTTGGCCAGGCAAGCGAAATGCTGGCGGCGGCTATGGAGAGAAGGAGGCATCCCCAAAACCCCAGCTGGAGAAAGTCGATGCGCCTGCCTTCGCGTTCCCCTGCCCCGGCAGGATCGGCTTCCTCGCCGGGTGTCGCCGCGAGTTTCAGCTCGAGAGTGTCTGCATCAGTACTCATGGTCTACCGCCATTCCATTTGGCCAGCGCCGCCGCCCGGCGCGGCCACGCCCTATGCGAGGCTGGCATCACGCAACTCGATGCCAAGCCATCACTAGATTACCAGTTCTCGCACGGCAAAGGTTAACGAACCCGAAAAAGCCGTTAATACAGACTGAGCAATCTTCCCAAACTGAACAGGATTCGGCTTATCATGGTATCTCGACCGATCACGCTGCTCGCGGCCATCCTTCTTATCGCTGCCTGCGGCACGCCCGACCACCGCGAGCCGCGTATTCCGGAATATTCGGCAGAGATTGTCGCGGCCGAATCCGAGCGGCTGAATGCCTGGTTTGAGCAGTCCTTTGAAGCAGCCATCGCCCGTGACCCCATGCGCCTGACCATGCTGGGCCGGCGCGACCGGTACGGGGAATGGACCGACCCTTCACCTGAGTTCGATGCGGAAACACTGGCCTTCCAGCAAGTCCGCGTTCAGGAAATGAAAGACCGGTTTGATTTCAACAAGCTGGACAGCCAGGCCAAGCTCTCCTGGCGCCTCGCCGTGTACGAATTGGAACGCGCAAAAGCAGACGCTGCATTCCCGAACCACAGCTACACCTTCAACCAGATGTTCGGGGTGCAGTCCTCCATCCCCGCCTTTCTCATTAACCAGCACAAAGCCACCAGTGCGGCCGACCTGGACGCCTATATCGCGCGCCTCGAAGGCCTTTCCGCCTATCTCGGCCAGCATGTCGAGAACGCGAAACGGGCTTCAGACCAGGGCATTCAGCCTCCGGCTTTCGTCTATGAATATGTCCTGTCTGACGCGCAGGGTCTGATTACCGGCCATCCTTTCTCCGGCGCAGCCGATGGTAGCGCCGACAGTCCCCTGATGGCCGATTTCCGTGGCAAGACCGCCGCCCTCGTCACCAATGGCACGCTGACGGACGCCGACGCTGAAGGCTATCTCCAGCGGGCTGAAGAAGCGCTCAAATCCTCCGTCGGCCCGGCCTATCAGGCGGCTATCGAGGAATTGACCCGTCAGCAGCTGAACGCCACCGCCGATGACGGCGCCTGGAAACTTCCCGATGGCGCAGCCTATTACGAAACCCGCCTCAAGGCGATGACGACGACCGACCTCACCGCCCAGCAGATCCACCAGATCGGCCTCGATGAAGTCGCCCGCATACATGAGGAAATGCATGCGATCATGGCGCAGGTGGGCTTTGAGGGCGATTTGCAGGATTTCTTCCAGTTCATGCGGACCGATCCGCGCTTCTACAAGCCCGAGACGCCTGAAGGCCGCGAGGAATATCTGGCCGAGGCCCGCGAAGCGATTGCCCGGATGGAAGCTGACCTCCCGAGCCTCTTCAACACTTTCCCGAAAGCCGGCATGATCGTGCAGGCGGTGGAGCCCTTCCGCGAAAAGTCCGCCGGCAAGGCGTTCTACAGCCGCCCCGCCCCCGATGGCAGCCGGCCCGGCGTCTATTATGCCAACCTCTACCGGATGGCGGATATGCCGACCTATCAGCTGGAAGCGCTCGCCTTCCATGAAGGCATTCCCGGCCACCATATGCAGATCGCCATCGCGCAGGAACTGGAAGGTATACCGAGCTTCCGCAAGTTCGGGGGCTATACCGCCTATTCCGAAGGCTGGGGCCTGTACACGGAGCTTCTGCCCAAGGAAATCGGCTATTATGCCGATCCGTATTCGGACTTTGGCCGCCTCGCCATGGAGATCTGGCGGGCGGCGCGCCTCGTCGTGGATACCGGCCTGCACTCAAAACAATGGACGCGCGAACAGGCGGTTCAATACCTCATGGAAAATACGCCCAACCCCGAAGGTGACTGCCGAAAGGCCATCGACCGCTACATCGTGATGCCGGGCCAGGCGACGGCTTACAAGATCGGCATGCTGAAGATCGTGGAATTGCGCGACAGGGCGCGTGCCGAACTTGGCGAAGCGTTTGACATCCGGGATTTCCATGATGTCGTTCTCAGGGACGGCGCCGTGCCCCTGGCGATCCTGGAGGAGAATGTCGATGCATGGATTGCGGCAACAAAAGCCAGCTGAAGTCAGCAACCTCTATCCGGCATAGGCCGGGTTGAGCGCCCGTAGCGCTGGGCCGCGCTTGGAAATACGCAGCGCCATGCGATTGCCCTTGCGCCCGATCTGAGCCTCGGCGGCGACATCGCCGTCCAGCCCGCCCGAAAGAAGCTCGACCGGCTGGTCTGAAGGCACACCCAGCAGAAGCGTTACCCCTGGACGCAGGCTGGTGAGCCTTGAAAGCGGCATCTCCACCCGCGCGACACGTGCCGTCATCAGCACCGTCAGCGCTCCGGCGCTCCGGTCTGACCTTGCCGTTGCCTCATGGGTTTCCGTCACTTCCAGAAGTTCCTGCACAACCAGAAGGCGCGCGGGCCAATCAGCCCCGCCTGCCCGAACTGTGAGCGTAATCTCATAGGCAGACCCCGGCGCCGCAATCGAGGCCGCAAACAACGGATCGGTCTCCACCCCGGCAAAGCCTAGCCCACTCCCGATGACGGGGGCCAGCGGGCGCGTCAGGCCTTCAATCAGAGCCAGGTCAATCGGGCTGAGCTCTTTGGGCTGACCATTTGGAACCGGCCCGCCACAAGCTGTCTCTATCATGATCTGTGCAAGGCCAGCGCCAATCACCAGCATCGCGGCCACATCGCCATCAGCGCCCGCGCAGCAGACAATTGCCTGCCCCGTTTCTTCGCGGCCGGAAACCGCCTGTGCCAGACTTGCTGGAGACACACGTTTGACGCTGAAGGCTGCTGCAAGACCGCAATGTTCGCGCATTGCACGCGAAAGGCGCGCGGATATCCGGCGCGCCGCTTCCTCGCGGGCAGCGCCAGCCGCTGGCGGCGCTGAAGTGAACTCCTGAACCCGTTTGGGCTCAGTTTTTTGGACGGGCGGTTCTTCGGGCAGATCATCCATGTCCGATAGGTCAGGACGCAGCAGCGCCTCGATCTCAGCCGCCGTCAGCACGCCGCGCGAGGTCGGCAAAGGCCGGGTGGGCTCTATAGGTCCGCGCATGGGCGTGGCCTCCGTCAGGATACGGCGCCGAAGCCTGGGTGAAACATCCCAGCCATCCTCCGCCAGTTCCGGCGGGGATGCACTCTTCACGGAAGAGGCGAGAGGCATGTTCATGCTGACTAAGTCGCCCGGAAAAGGTTAACGGCGCGTTAGTAACTTCCCCAGGCGCAGTAATTATTAACAGCAACCAGCAGAAGGATTCACTCAAGTCTCCAGATTTTTACCTTCCGCTCAGGCCTTGGTAAGCGCTGATTCGGATCTCTGGGGCATGATGTTCGTGCGGCCAAAGAAGCTCGTAACAACATCCGCCAAAGGCGTGGGGAAGATGACTGGAAAAAAGGCGGCACTCCGATCTGGAGAGCCGCCTTTTTGCTGTCTGGGTCAGTGTCTGGAAAAATGGACTAATCGTCCCGCAGGGTGCGTTCCTTGCGCTCATGGCGCTCCTGGGCCTCAAGGCTGAGCGTCGCGGTCGGGCGCGCTTCCAGGCGGCGCAGGCCGATCGGCTCGCCGGTCGCTTCGCAAAACCCGTAAGAGCCATCATCAATGCGGCGTAGGGCCGAGTCGATTTTGGAAATCAGTTTGCGCTGGCGGTCCCGGGTGCGCAGCTCAAGAGCCTTGTCGCTTTCAGCCGAGGCGCGGTCGACAATGTCGGGAAGAGAGCCTGACTCGTCCTGAAGATTGTGAATTGTCTGCTTGGCGCCGTCCAGAATGTCGGCCTTCCAGGCTTCCAGCAGGCGCCTGAAATAGGCGAGCTGGCGTTCATTCATGAACTCTTCGTCTTCCGAGGGGCGATAATCGTCTGAGAGATCAATACTCAAGGCAGACTCCTTCACTCGTTTGTGTGCCATATAGAGCGGACCTCGATTCACTGCAATCTCCGTGACTGCGGTAGTAAATCCTGCAATATCAGACGATTACGACAAAAACATGCCGAAACACTGTCAGTAAACGCATCCATGCCCCACAATAGGCGTCCTGGACAGTGCAAGTTGCAGACCACCCCTTGATCTTTCGTCCCCCGGCACGCTCTATGGGCAGCCTCCCCCACAGTCTGCCCAAACGGTAAAATCGTCGGAATGGCCCGCCAACGGAAAGTACATTCCCGCAAAGCGGGCTGGATGCTGGCGGTGATGTTCAATTCCCTCCTGATCCTTCTGCCTGTGATCGGCGCGCGCGCCGTGGCCAATGCCTATGATCAGGATCTGACATCCCGAGAAGGCGCCGCGGAGGCACTTCAGCATGCTCAGGAAAAATTGCTGGCCGAGCTGACCACGATTGGTCCGCGCGATGAGAACAGCAAGCTTCCCTACTGGCAGGACCGGATTGTCGCTGAACTCGACTCCCGAAACATGCCCGCCGTTCGGGGATACCTGCTGGCAGCGCCCCAGATGCTGGGCCGTGATCTTGGTGAACAGATCCGCGTTCGGGCCGAGGCTGAAATTACCGGCACGCCCGACGAGCGCCTGATCCGCGCCGCCCTCCAGAAGCTGCCCGAAGTGGTCGCATCGCGCATCATGGAGACCGAGCGGTACAATCCCCCCGCCCTGGCGCCAGCCCCTGACGCCCCCCGGGGAGACGCCGAAATCGCTGCGGATGCGTCTGAAACCGCGCCGGACAGTCTTGAGGCAGGGGCTGAAGCGATACCGGGCGAAAATGAAACAGCGCCCGAGGAGCCTGTCGTTCTTCAAGCCAATGTTCGCGGTGAGGATGAACGTCGCTTCCAACTCCTCGGAAGTTACGCCGATCTTTCCGCCATGTCACAGCGCTGGATTGAGGGAGACCGGTCTGATGAGCTTGTGGTCAAGCTGACGGGGCTGGGCCTGGTCCAGCAGGATTATAGCGATGGCCTGTCGGATGCCGCCGCCCTGTCCGTCTCGATCCTCAAATCTGCCCGCCGGTCCCAGCGGCTCACGCCGAGTTTCTCTGATTATCTTGAAGCGCATGTCGATGCGGCCCTGCCCGATGAAGTTCTGGAACCTGCCTTGCAGCACGCCTTCAAGGATCTTGCGACAACCGAAGTGCGCGCCGAACGCGTCCGTGCCGCCTACGCTGCTTCCGTCGATCAGGCACAGCTGGGCCCGCTTGAGGCTGATCTGGACCAGATCCAGCGCCTTGCTTCCCAGACGAGTCCCGGCGGCGCACTGACAATCCTGGCAGTGATCGAAGACGGCACAGACCTCCAGCGCGCGCGCCTGCTGGCAGAGGCGGGCGGCGAGCGCCTCATCGTCCTTGTCCGCGAGCGGGGCCAGGAGTCTCTCAAGATCGCGGACGCCGGCATCAGCTGGAACCGCAACACCGTGCTGGAAATCATGAGCCTGACGGCCGCCGGCATGCTACTCTTCTGGGTGATGCTCTCAACCGTGCGGCTCTACATCAAGCTGCCAAAGCCGCGGGCCGAGCCGCAAGGCGCCTGAAATCTCAGCTGAACCTCAGCCGATATTGAACGCGCCGCGAATGCCGTCGATGATGAGCTGAGCCGAAAGCGCCGCCAGAATAACGCCGAGAATACGCGTCAACGCACCGGCAACACTGGCCCCCATGAGGCGGACAATGGGCGTTGCCAGCAAAAAGATAACCAGCGTGATCAGGAGGTTGAGACCGATAGCGGCCAGCACCACACCCTGGTGCACAATGCTCTGCGCTTCGGTCATGTAAAACATGGCCGTCGCAATCGAGCCTGGCCCGGCGATCATCGGAATACCCATCGGAAATACCGACACATCTTCCGGCTCCGGATCATTCCGGTGCTCTTCCAGCACCTCTTCGGCGCGGTTCTCCCGCCGCTCCGTGCGTTTCTCGAACACCATGTCGAGCGCGATCAGGAACAGCAGCACCCCGCCAGCAGCCCGGAAGGCATCGATGGAGATGTGCATCGCATCAAGCAGCCAGGCGCCGCCAAAGGCGAACAGCAGCATGATGATGGTCGCCACCAGCACCGATTTGTACGCCATCTTGCGGCGATAGGCCGGTGAGCCCTTCGCCGTCAGCGTCGCAAAGATCGGCGCCACCCCCGGTGCATCGATCAGCACGAAGAAGGTCACGAAGGCGGCGGTAAAGAGGGAAATCAGTTCAGGCGACATGGCGCGGTGCGCTAGGCCTTACGTGCCGCTGCGTCAAGTATCTCGCGCACAGCCGGGGCAACTTGCAGTTCGCCCGGCATGGCCTTGAGCCGGGAGATATCCACGCCGCCAGACGCAATCGCCAGAAGCATCTTGTGACCACGAAGGCGTTGCAGAAGGCCCTCATCGCCGCGTGGGCTGTCAGCCCGGGCAATACGTCCACTGCCCAGATCGACGGCCAGCCCCTCGCCTGCCCCCGCTTCGAGCTTGCCGATGGCGTCTTCTACACTTGTCGTTATTTCAGCGCGCAGGCCGCGCGCCGCTATCTGGTTGCCATCGGCCATCATACCGCCTCCGAACTCAGAGCCGGCATCAGCTTCCGGCACCGGCTGAGCGCCTTGTAGAGGTCGCCGGCCACAACATCGGCGGATATCTGAAGCACATCCTCGCCTGCGTCCGGCATGTCGGCGATCAGCCCGGCGAGCGCTTCGGCCGTCTGGGTGTAGAGGGGCCCATCGACCTCGCCGAGCAGATACATCTGCATCACGGCGAAATAGGCTCGTTCTGCGGGTGTCGAGACATCAGACGGCGCCAGAATGTCTTTTTCACGCAGAATACGCGCCTGCGTTTCCAGGAGGAGCACGCCGCGCCGGTCGCCATTGCGGACGACAGCGCCGTTCACCACAAAGGTTTCGCCAGGCTTGAGAGAGAGTTTTAACGGCATGCGTCTCCGGCCCCGTGGTTCGGATCGTGTTAAATTCACACAAAGGCGTTAACGCTTGCTTTCCAAATATTTACTTGAGGTTGGGAGCCATGCGCCCGTCAGCCGGGGGCAGTTGGATCATAAGGTCTGTACCAGCTTCTTCGAGCCAACCGGACCGGCCAGCCTACCTGAAACCGGCGCGACGCTTAGCGTGAAGCTTGAGCCTCTGTGGCGGCGCGCATGGCCTACCCTCTTTACCACAAGTTTGACCTTCCCCTAAGGAAATTCGTTTCTGCGGTGCAGCACTTTCCTTCAGGTCAGCGCTTGCCGATGCCACCCACCGCCTTATTGTGCCGGCCAGCAAACAAATTGAAGGGACGAGGCGAATGCGCTTTGAAGGCACCAAGGATTATGTCGCGACAGATGACCTGCGCGTGGCCGTCAACGCTGCAATCGCTCTGGAGCGGCCGCTTCTGATCAAGGGCGAGCCGGGCACCGGCAAGACCGTCCTGGCCATCGAAGTGGCCAAGGCGCTCGGCGCCGAGCTGATCGAATGGCACATCAAGTCCACCACCAAGGCCAATCAGGGCCTCTACGAATATGACGCGGTCTCTCGCCTGCGCGATGGCCAGATGGGCGAAGCGCGCGCCAAGGACGTCAAGAACTACATCAAGAAGGGCAAGCTCTGGGAGGCGTTCACCGCCGGCAAGCGCCCTGTTCTGCTGATCGACGAGATCGACAAGGCCGACATCGAGTTTCCCAACGACCTCCTGCAAGAGCTCGACCGGATGGAATTCTTTGTCTACGAAACCGGCGAGACGATCAAAGCCATCCAGCGCCCGATCGTCATCATCACCTCGAACAATGAGAAAGAGCTGCCCGACGCGTTCCTGCGCCGCTGCTTCTTCCACTTCATCAAATTCCCGGACGAAGTGACGATGCGTTCGATCATCGATGTCCACTATCCCGGCATCAAGAAAAAGCTCGTCGCCGATGCCCTCGCCACCTTCTACGCGATGCGCGAACTGCCCGGCGTGAAGAAGAAACCCTCCACGTCCGAGCTGCTCGACTGGCTGAAGCTCCTCATGAACGAGGACATCGACCTGGAAACCCTGCGCGAAAAAGATCCCGAGCGCCTCACCCCGCCGCTGCACGGCGCGCTCCTGAAAAACGAGCAGGACGTGGCCCTCTTCGAACGCCTCGCCTTCCTCTCCCGCCGCAATGATGGCGGCGGCCAGGGTGGCGGTGGGCGTCGCGGGCCAGCGGGCTGAGCCTTCCTGCCATAACGATACTGCCGAAAAGCCGGGACATCGTCCCGGCTTTTTGCATCTGCCGGATCATTCCTGCCCCCCATGCGTTTGGCTGAGAAGACAGTAACAAACTGAGGGAGGCTGGCCATGTTCGTCGCGGTCTATTGGTGGCGGGTTCATCCGGGCAAGGAAGAACAGTTCCGTAAGGCATGGGTGCGCGGCACGCATCTCATCCGCGAGCGCTATGGCAGCTATGGCTCGCGCCTGCATCAGGACAAGGACGGCCGCTTTGTCGGCTATGCCGAATGGCCCGATGAAGAAACCTGGCGCAAGGCGTATGACCAGAAGATGGTCTATGACGAGCCCGAAACCCGCGCGGCGTTCAGCGACGCCGTCAGCGAAACCCCGCCCGGCAACGACCCGGTGTTCACAATGGAAGTGACAGACGACCTGCTCACCCGCGCAAATGACTGAGCCTCAGCCCAGCGCCGAATCATGCGCGCTCGCCGCGCGGACATAATTCACGTCTTCACGGCTCTTGAGAAAGTCCGCCATCTTGGTCTTGTCGGTGCGCTCGTCCCACCAGGTTTTCCAGGCGAGGAATATCCAGCCGACATGGAACGCGCAGCCAAACGATATGGCGACCCAGCCGGGGATCGGCCCGATATGCGCCCGCCGGAACAGCTGCTCCCAGGACGTCACATCCACCGGGTGAATGGCGATCTTGGCAAAATACGCCGCGCCCAGAATGGCAAATATCCAGCCATAATTGCGCCGCAGCCTTCGCCCCACGCACCGGATCATGGAGATCCGGTATTGCGGCTTTTCATAATCGTCCGACAGCGCCGTGCCCCGGTCGAGACGGATATTCGCCCCCTCCCCGCGCAGGATCGGTACATAGAACGCAATCTCGAGCACCCGCGCCCGGAAGCGCCAGACATAGAAAAACCGGTAGCGGCGCGCCTCCAGCATCAGGAACACGATGCACAGCATGCCCACAAGTACGATTGGAAACGGCGAGGCGCGCTCATTTGCAAAGGCGACCGACAGGCCAATGCCCGTCGAGATCACCGCCCAGTTCGTTGTCTGATCAAGCCGCTGGCGCCACACAGTCGAGCGATAGACTTCCGCGCGGTAGAGGTGGGACAGCGCCGTCACCTCAGACGGGCCGCACAGGCCCTCGGCAGGCTGTACGACGTGGTCGGCTTCGGTTTCGTCCATGGTATCCATGCAAAGACCCTATGCCTCAGGATGGGCGCCGGGAAAAGTCACGCCATCCTGATCGCGGCAATCAGCCCGGGCAATAGCCCCGCGCCAGGATCGGCCCATACCCTTCCAGCACATGGCGCACAAAGGTCGTGTCATCGCTGCCATCGCCTTGCCGGATCTTCGGCGCAAGCTTGCCCGCCCCGCCGGTCATCCGCGCCCGCCACAGCTCATAGCGGATGGACTCTGGCGCAGCCGTCCGGTCCCGGGCCCGGTCAAACTCATCCAGCTTGCAATCTTCCATCATCTGCTCGGCCAGCACATGGCTGAACGAGGCGCGCTCGAAATCATCCTGGCTGAACTGCCCCGTTGTCCCGGGCTTTGGCACGCCCGCGAAGGAAAACATCATGTCGATCAGGCGCAGGCGCTCCATCGGGCTGGGCGCCAGATCAATCGCTGCGGCCATGATCTCGGGCCGGCCCATATTCAGCGGTGTCTCGGCGCGCCGCGCTTTCTGGAAAAACCCTTCCCAGCCATAGGCAGCAATCGCGGCCTGCGCCTGCTCCCGTGCAAAGTCCGGCGCCGGCTCGCGGGCCGGCATCTGCCCCAGCCGCATCTGCCATTTGGAGGCCAGCATCTCGTCTTTCAGCCCGCGTGTCGTCTCGGCAAAGGCCGGTTTCAGCCGCGCCTGCTTGTCAGCGGGCAACAGGCTCGCCGCAGCCCAAGCCGCTTCCAGCATGCAATTGGCTTCCGCTGCCCCGGTGCAATCGGCCTGAAAGGCCATACCCTGAGGCATCATCTGCGCCGGTGGCGGACCAGAGGGAGACGCCGTGGCCGCGCACGCGCCAACCGCCAGAACACTGAAGAATAGAGCCACCCTAAGCATCGCTTTTCCTAACCCCGCCCATATGAACCGCAAATGACCACACTTTTCCCAGCGTCAGCTTGGACAGACGCCCCCATGAGGGTTATCTTCCCCCGACAAGAACCGAAAGGTATGGGCCATGTTCCTGAATTTCTTCAACGAGCTGCGC
>JBKBIZ010000110.1:0-6354 GCA_046293975.1 Hyphomonas sp.
GCCCGGGGTCGAAACTGACCGCTCTTCGCAGACGGTCAGACTCCACAATCGCGGAGGGCCGTGTCAGGTTCCGATCCGGGAGGATTGAGCCATGGGAACACGGAAGACCCTCATCAAATCGCAAGCTGGCGTGCAGCTCCAGCGCATCGAGCATTCGTGCCCAGGTGCGCGGCGGATAACTCTTGACGCCGAAGATCGCGCCATGGCGCGCGCCTGCTCCGCTCTGCAATGCCACCCGCTTTCCGGCAAAGACCATCTGCAGCGCCGTCATCGTGGGGGCGAGGAACTGGCCCGGCATCGGCAGGATGCGGGCCATCGGCTGCCCGATCAGCACACCGAGTAGCCCCAGCCATTCCCCCGAAGACACCGACATGCGGCGAAACCCGAGCCCCTGGCAGACGCCAGCGAGTAAACCCATCGCCTCATCAAGACGATCTCGCCGCGCTGCCATATCTGCGGTGAACGCGGCCTTGAACAAGTGCCCGAGGATGGGGGCGCGGTCCAGGAGCGCCGGACGCAGGATCAGGGTGACCAGCAGGACACGGCGCTTGAGGTTGCGCGCGCCAAGATGCGCCTGCCAGCGCCGGTCGACCGTACCCGCGAAATCCAGCGCCTCGAAAGGCCGCAACTCAGGTGCGTCAGGCAAGGTCAGTTTCGAGACATGGAAGCCAAAGCCCTCCCCCAGCTGGCCGATCAGCCGGGCAAAGGAGGCGGTCACAAGGCTCAGTTCCGCCTCCTCCGTCGTGAAACTGTCCTGTCCTTCCAGAACGGCCGAAGCCATGAGATCGCCTTGCCGCGTCAGGATCACCTCATCGCCCAGAGCGCTGAGCCAGGGCAGATGCCGGGCGAGGCTTTCGGCGCCCAATTCTTCCGGCCGCATCACCGATTTCACCGCCCCGCCCCGCAAGAAGAGGCCACGCAGATCAGCTGACATGGGCATCTCCGCCGAAATGTGCCCGCCCGCGCGCACGTGGCGTGCGGGAAAGCACCACGACGGCCATCTCGAACAGGTTGGGATTGCGATCCGCGATGAACCACAGCATCGGATAGCCCGCAGCGGCGATCAGCAGGAAGCGCCAGTCATTTGCTGCCACGAAGGGAATGACGGCCGCCAGCATCAGGCTCACGAAATAGCCGATCGGCAGGCCGAAGATCTTCGGAGGGCGTGTCAGGCCCAGAAAGAGCGGTGCATCATGCATGTCATATATCCAGCGGTGCACACGGCCGACCTGTTGGAAGAGGTCCAGTGTACCGGGTGCAGATCATGGTCAGGGGGCCGCGAATCCGTCGATGATGGTCGCGGCAGAAAAGACCAGCACCACCCCGAAGAAGATCGCGAGAAACAGCGGCCAGTTCAGTCGGCCGGTGAACATCATGTAGCCTGCGGCCACCACGGCGAGGATGGCGATCAGCCGTCCGATCGGCCCGGTCAGGCCATCGACGATCACCTGCAGCATATTTTCCAGGGGATCGAGGTTCTGTGCGAGCGCGGGCTCGGCGAGAACGAGGGCAAAGGGCAGCGCCAGCAGGAAATGGCACAGCCTCAGGCGCGGCAGGCAGGCTGCCACCAGCTGATGGATCATGGAACTCTCTCCGGGATCAGGGTGGAACGGGTCAGCCGCAGCACCGCAGCCACATGGCCTTCGGTCTCGGCAAAAGGCGGTATCCCGCCATATCTGCGGACCGCTTCCGGTCCTGCATTATAGGCGGCAAGTGCAAGCTCGGGCGAACCGAAACTCTCGAGCTGTGCGAGAAGATAACGGGCAGCACCCCGGAGATTTTCTTCCGGGTCAAGCGGGTCGACGCCCAGGGCCAAGGCTGTACCCGGCATCAGCTGGCCGAGCCCGATAGCCCCCACATGCGAGCGCGCGGAAGGGTTGAACCCGGATTCGACGGCAATGTTCGACCGGAACAGTGCCAGCCATTCCTGACCCGAAAGGCCCGCTGCCTGCAGCCCGGGATGGCGCAGGAATTCGACGGCCACGTCGAGAACCAGCGCCTCGATCTCTGGTGCCGCGCGCAGATGCGCCCCGTCCCCCTCCAAAGAGCCCTGCCAAGTTGCGTCAACCGCAGGATCGTTCCGCGCCGTTGCCCGGCGCGGAACAGCCTTTCCAAGGTCGAGAACCCCGGACTGGACGCGTAGATCGCTTTCGCCTGCACCCAGGTCAATGACCTCCGCCAACGCCGCCTGAGCGGCAAGACCCCAGAGGGTCAGGCTAGCTGTGAGGATCCGCCTCCGGTCCATGTGTCCAAATCGCCTTCTCGCCCATGCGCAAAGGGATCGGCACCGTGGTCAGGCCCAGTTCGACCCCGAAGGAGATCAGACCTGTGATGGTCTTGAACTCTCTCGGCTCGAGGCCGCGTGCGATGACGAGAAGAGCCGTCTGGCCGCCCAGGCGCAGCTGAATGCGCCATGTGCCCTGCCAGATATTGCCGACTTTCTTCGCGTCTTCCACGCAATGAGCTTCGACGATGCCGCCTTCGGTCAGGGCCTCCTTCAAGCCGGCCTGCAAGATCACCGGGGTCAAGTTCCTCATGGGTTGGCACGCTCCGTGGCTTCATCGCTGCGGAGATCATAGTGCATGTCGCGCTGATGAGAAACATGTCGTCACGCAACATGGCAGCACATCTAGCGGTAGAATTCTCTTGCGTCAATACTGGTGTAGTGTATTTCAAAGACGTTTCTTGAAGCTTGCCGGATCTGAAATGCCCGTCGTCAACTCTCGCGTCTGCCCGATCTGCCTTCTGGTCCTGATGGCGATTGCGGCACCCATTTCCGGTACGGCCCAGAGCACGTTGAGCTGTCTTCCACCGCTCAAACCTGCACCTGTCACCGACAGTGGCGTTCGCGCAGAATATGCCGCAGAAATCCGCGAGGAATATGCGGCCTATTTCGATGACGCTCAGGCCTTCTTCCGCTGCATCGACCGGGCACGTGCTGCCGTCACCGAAGAGGTGAATCAGGCGATCCTCGATTATGGCGGCGTGCACGAGGCTCTTCCGGACTGAATCCGCCCCAACCCTTACCCATGAGACATGTCAGAAAGGAGCGGTTCATGCCCCGTCTCTCAACTCTGTTCGGCAGCGGCCTGATCACTTTGTGCACCGGTTTTGCCCATCCGTCCTCCGTCTCGGCCTATCCTGTCGATTGCGCAATCCTGCTCTGCCTCGCAGGTGGCTGGCCCGCGTCCATGGAATGTGCACAGGCCCGGGCCGTGTTCATCCGCAGGATCACTCCCTGGCCTATCGAGCCGCCGCTACAGATCTGGAACTGCCCGATGGGCGTGCGTTTCGAGACGCCGGGTGAAATGGGGCAGTTGTTCGATGCCAGTGCCCGCACAGGCCTGCGTCCCCCGAAAATCGCGCGACCACCCGTTGCACCTCGCACCATTGCAAATCGTGCCGACATCGACATCTCCGATCCGGCCTTCGATTTTGTGCGCTCTATCCGGGTGTTCGAGATCTTCTTCCAGCAGCATCGCAGCTCCGGCAATGGCTGCAGCAGTTCGAACATCGTCTATCTCGGCAGCTATGGCGAACAGGGGGAATACACCCGCCGTCGCAGCGAGCTGGACATCGTTCCGGAAGCCTCCGCCTTTCGTATGCCGACCGAATGCAATGGCTATGCCTATCGCTCGGTGTTCGTGGAATGGCGCGACGTGACCGGTGCCTATGGCCAAGAGGAGGTCCAGTACTGACACGCTGAAAGCTGAACCGATCCAATCAGCCGACGCGCCTCGCCCAAATCAGCAACGACGCCAGACCAGAGGTTCGAAGCCGCCCTGATTTCCTCTTCGCAGAAGAAAGTCACCGGGCACATCAGAACTGTTCAACCGGCAAAGTGTTTTGTCGGCCGATACTCTATTCCCATCGATCTGGCGTCCTCATCGGAGGACATCCCTATGGAACTGACAACCGGTACGCTCCTGCGGCGCATTGTCGAAACCGAGGTCTCGACCTCGGCACACAAGCTCGCAACGCTCATCCTCGACGGGATGGCCTGGAAGGAAGGTTACAACGGGCTGGAGCGCGGAACTGCTGCCTATACACTGGCAGAGCTGGCCCGCAAGATGGGCGTTTCGCGCCAGTATCTGTTTGAACTGCTCTGTGAGCTGGAAGCTTCCCCCCTCCGGCTTATCCGTTGGAAGCCACACGGCCGGTATGCGCCCTGGCTGTTTCGTTTCGGCTGCCTTGATGATGCCTCGGGCAGGCCTGATGTCATGTCACCCCCAGATGACGCCAGGCTATATAGAGATTCCGAAAACAAAACTGTCTTCGTTGGCATGATCGATATCCGTGAGAAGGCGAATGTCCATCACACACCCTGGGCCGCGCTGATCAAGGCTGCGAAGACCGTTCTGCCCTGCTGGAACGTCGACACGCAGGCGATCTGGGACCGGTTCATCGCCTTCAACCGAACAAAAGGCAATGCCAGTGTCCCGGCAGGCTATCTCTTGGGCTTCATGCGGAAATGGCGCAGCAGTCTCAGCGCCCCCGCCAGCCGGGCGGCGACCTCGGCAACCCCGGAGTCGCATGGCTCAGAAGAGGGTGAACTGCAGCGGCTGATCCGCGCCGCGCCAACCACGAACCGACATTTCCATGCCGGGGATCTGTGCCGAAAGATCGGCCAGGCGGCCTATGACGCTCGCATTCTGTCGGTCATGAAGCAATTTCAATGCCCAAAGTTCAGCGCAACCTTGGCTGTTCATGGGCGTGCCGTACTGGCCGACGAGATCACGCAATGATTGTCGTTTGAAGGCTGGGCTTATGCCTGAGGTGTCCGGTCCTTTAGCGGAAGTCGACCGGATGACTCGCAAGAAAGACCCGCACACCGGACGGGATCATGCCGAGCGCACCGCGCGGATGAGACGGCGCAACGCAGCCTCGCCAAGATCGAGAGTGTCCGACCTTCTGTGTATCGGTGATCTGGTCCATGCTTCCTGAGAGGAGCAAGGACGATGCCGATTTCGAACGACCTGCTGGACGAGTTGCTGAAGGGCTGCAAGCGGCCTGAGGATCTGCTTGGTGACGCCGGGCTGATGAAAGAGCTCAAGATCCGATTGATGGAACGGATGCTCGGTGCCGAACTGACGGCGCATCTCGGTTATGAGGCCGGTGATGAACCGCCGCCTGAACAGACGAACCGCCGGAACGGGGTTGCGACGAAGCGGGTGAAGGGCTCGGACGGCGAGGTGCCGCTTTCGGTGCCGCGTGACCGGGAAGGCAGCTTCGAGCCCGAGCTGGTGAAGAAGGGACAGACCCGGATCGATGGGATCGATGACAAGATCATAGGTCTCTATGCCGCCGGGCTGTCGGTGCGCGACATCCAGGCTCACCTGGAGGAGCTCTATGGCCTGAGGGTCTCCCCCGACCTGATCAGCCGCGTCACCGATGCCGTGCTGGACGAGGTCCGGGAATGGCAGCACCGGGCGCTGGACCGGATGTATCCGATCGTCATTTTCGATGCCTTGCGGGTGAAGATCCGCGATGCCGACAGCCGGATGGTCAAGAACAAGGCGGTCTACATCGCCTTGGGCGTCACCCGGGAAGGAGATCGCGAGGTTCTGGGGCTCTGGATCGCCGACAACGAGGGCGCCAAGTTCTGGCTGTCGGTGATGAATGAGCTGCGTAACCGCGGCGTCCAGGATATCCTGATCGCCGTCGTGGACGGGCTGAAGGGCTTCCCCGAGGCGATCACTGTGGCCTTTCCCGAGACCACGGTCCAGACGTGCATCGTGCAACTGATCCGGCATTCGATGAACTTCTGCAGCTGGAAGGACCGCAAGGCCGTGGCGGCCGACCTGCGCCCCATTTACGAAGCCCCGACCGCTGAGGAGGCCGCCCGCCAACTGGACGCCTTCGAGAAGAAATGGGCCGGAAAATACCCCTCGATCGCCCCGGCCTGGCGCCGGGCATGGGCGGAAGTCACGCCGTTCTATGCCTTCAGCGCGGCGATCCGGAAGATCATCTACACCACCAATGCCGTGGAATCGCTGAACCGGGTGCTGCGGAAAACGCTGAAGACCAAGGGCTCCTTCCCAACCGAGGAGGCCGCCACGAAGCTGATCTTCCTGGCCATCCGCAACTTCGAAAAGGGCGGCCGCGCCGTCCGGGAATGGGTTGCGGCGCGCAATCAGCTGGCCATAATGTTCGCCGGGCGCTTCGACGCCTGACCGTATCTGAAAACCGCATGGGCCAGGTCAGATACACAGAGTTTCGGATGCTCCCACGTTAACTTCCAATTTCTCTTTCCAAGCGATCCTCACCGGAGTGTGCTCTTGGAGAGGATATATGTCAGTTATCTGGGGAAGCGCAAAGTCCGATACTATTCTATCTGGACATCAAGACTGACCT
>JBKBIZ010000111.1:0-6285 GCA_046293975.1 Hyphomonas sp.
CATGTCGGCTACAAGAATTATCGGGCCTATTTGTCGAAAGTCCGGTCGCTTCTCAAGCCGAATGGAATGTTCCTGCTACATACAATCGGCGGAAATGAATCAGTCTCCCATGGCGACCCCTGGATGGAGAAGTATATCTTCCCGCATGGGATGTTGCCGTCTCCCAAGCAGATCACGTCTGCGGCCGAGGGCAATCTGGTGATTGAAGACTGGCACAATTTTGGCGCTGACTACGACCCGACGCTCATGGCGTGGCTGAAGAATTTTGATGCCGCCTGGCCGCATCTTTCTGCCAGTTATGATGAGCGCTTCCGGCGTATGTGGCGTTACTATCTGATGATGTGTGCCGCTCTGTTCCGCGCCAGACATTCCCAGCTATGGCAGGTCGTATTCTCCGCCAAAGGCGTTGAAGGCGGATATCGCAGCGTCCGCTGATTCCGGCGGGAGGCACTCCGTCTTCCTGACGCGAACGGGATAACTCATCGGGCGCCTCTGCACAGTTTGCAGAGGCGTCCGTTTTCGTTGACCTAAAGGCCGGAGCGTTTCAAGCTGGGGGAAACACCAGCAGAGACGAGGAAACGCTTTGAAACTTTACAATACGCCGATGCCAGCGCCCAATCCGCGCCGGGTGCGCATGTTCCTGGCCGAGAAGGGTGTTTCGATCCCTCTGGTGGAGGTGGCCCTTGTAAAGGGCGAGCATAAGAGCGCCGAGCATGTGGCGCGCAATTCGCTGGGCCAGACGCCCGTTCTGGAACTGGACGACGGGACGTGCATCAGCGAGACAGTGGCGATCTGCCGGTATCTGGAGAGCGTTTATCCTGAGCCTAACCTGTTTGGCGTGGATGGCCTTGAGGCGGCGCTGATCGATATGTGGGTGCGGCGGGTGGAGTTTCAGATGATGAGCCCGGCGGGGATGTTCTGGCGCCATGCCCATCCGTTCACGGCAAAAGTGGTGGTTCCTCAGTATCAGGAGTTTGGTGCGTCAAACCGGGGGCATTATGAACGCGCGCTGATGTGGCTGGATGGGGAGCTGGCGAGGCGGGAATATATCGCGGGCAAGCGATATACGATGGCGGATATCTGCGCGCTGTCGACGGTGGATTTTGCCGGATGGATCGGGCTGCCGATCCCGGACGGGGCAGCGCATGTGATGGCGTGGCATGAGCGCGTGAGCGCGCGGGCAAGCGCGGGGGCTTGAGGCTTTCACATCTGGCGCGAAGGAAGAGCGTGCATTGCTGGGCAAAAGGGGGCCGCTTTTGCGGAAAGTTGCCCCACCTGCCGGTGGAGAGGACGTTACACAGGGCTCCAGGGTTGGTCTGTGTCGGGATCTTCTTCATCTTCGCTCGCGGCTTTGGCCGGGGCGTAGGGGAGGTCTTCGTTCTGGAAGCCGAGATGCTGCGCGATGGCGTAGAGCGCGTCTTTGACGCCGGCGCCGGTCACGCCGGAGATGAGCAGCGGCTTGCCTTTATAGGCCTTCTTCAGCTGCTTCATCTGTTCCTTGACGAGTTCGGGCGTCAGGGCGTCGATCTTGTTCAGGGCGACAATTTCAGGGCGCTCGGCGAGTTCGGGATCGTAGGCTTCAAGCTCGGACCGGATGGTGCGGTAGGCTCCGGCCGGGTCGTCCTGCGTACAGTCGATCAGGTGGAGGAGCACCTTGCAGCGCTCGACATGGCCGAGGAAGCGGTGGCCGAGGCCAGCGCCTTCCGCGGCGCCTTCGATAAGGCCGGGAATATCAGCCAGCACGAAGCGGGTAGAGGTGCCCAGATCGACGACGCCGAGGCCGGGATGGAGGGTGGTGAACGGATAGTCCGCGATCTTCGGGTTGGCCGCCGTGGCGACCGAGAGGAAGGTGGATTTTCCCGCATTGGGGAGGCCGACGAGGCCGGCATCCGCGATGAGTTTGAGGCGGAGCCAGAGCCAGCGCTCCTCGCCCTCTTCGCCCGGATTGGAGCGGCGCGGCGCCTGGTTGACGGAGGATTTGAAGCGGAGATTTCCCCAGCCGCCATTGCCGCCGGCGGCGATGAGCACGCGCTGGCCGACCTCTGTGAGGTCTGCGATCATCGTTTCCTGGTCTTCTTCATAGACCTGCGTGCCGACGGGGACTTTCAGCACAGCGTCATCGCCGCGCGCGCCGGTGCGCTGCTTGCCCATGCCGTGGCCGCCGCGCGCCGCCTTGAAGTGCTGCTGGTAGCGGAAGTCGATCAGCGTGTTGAGACCTTCCACTGCCTCGATCCACACATCGCCGCCACGCCCGCCATCGCCGCCATCGGGGCCGCCATACTCGACGAACTTCTCGCGCCGGAACGAGACGCAGCCTGCGCCGCCGCCGCCGGAGCGGATATATACCTTGGCCTGATCGAGGAACTTCATGGGGTGGTCTTTATCCGTTTCAGGCGATACGCGCCATCATGATGTGGTCGGAGGGTTCGCCGCGGCCCTTGGAGAGCATCTTTCCCCGCCCGCAAGGCAGGAAGCCGAGCTTGCGCAGCACCTTGCCCGAGGCCGGGTTGTCAGCGAAATAACCCGAGACAAGCGCGGCCGCCGCGCGGGTGTTTTCCAGCCAGCGGATAAGGCCTTCGCCTGCCTCGGTGCAATAGCCCTTTCCCCAGGCGAGCGGCATCAGCCAATACCCTATTTCAAAGGGATCATGGGCGGTGGCGCGCGTTGCCGAAATGATTCCGCTGGGATCACCCGATTTAGGCTCGATGACGAAATAATGGCCGATGTTTTCTTCCCGTTGCCGCGCCTGCGTGGCGATCCAGGCGAGGGTCTGGGCCTTGGTCTGGTTCGGAGGGACGCTGGCGAGCATGCGATAGATGCGGGGGTCATTGACCGCTTGAGTGAACGGTCCGGCGTCTGCGGGCACGAGACGCCGCAGACCGAGCCGCTGTGTTTCTATTTCCATCGCTTCCGTCATGGCCGCCTCCTATGTGCGGGGCCTGGCGGGGGAGGGCAAATTAAAAGGGGGAGACAGTAGCCTGCCTCCCCCCGGAAACTGGTCGTCCTGTTTGCGACCCGGCCACCACTCTGAAAAGTGCGGCCGGATGCTCTCCAGGCCGTTTACTCGGCGGCGTCCGCCATCTGTACGATATTTACGAACACGCGGCCGCCGGACTTGTGAGCGTACTCAACCTTGCCGCCTTTGAGCGCGAAAAGGGTGTGATCCTTGCCCATGCCGACGCCCTTGCCCGGACGCTTCACGGTGCCGCGCTGGCGCACGATGATCATGCCCGGAACGACGACTTCGCCGCCATACTTCTTCACGCCGAGATATTTTGGGTTCGAATCGCGGCCGTTGCGGGACGAACCACCTGATTTCTTATGAGCCATGATCTGCTCCTGTATCCTTTAGCGGAAGGCTTTCGCCTTATGCTTCCTTAGCGAGTTCTGCGGCTTGCTCAACCCAACCATCCTTGGCGAAACGGCCAGCGAGGCTAAGTTCTTCTTCGAGCTTGGCGATGTCAGCGTCCGAAAGGGCGGCGATCTGAGCGAAGGTGGTGATGCCAGCGGCATTCAGCTTCTTCTCAAGGGCCGGGCCAATGCCGGTGAGCTTTTTCAGGTTGTCACCACCCGCAGCGGCTTCCTCTTTCGGGGCAGCCTCAGCCTTGGGAGCCTCTTCCTTCTTCGCAGCGGCCTTCTTTGCAGGCGCTTTGCCGTCGGTGTTGATCGAGGTGATCGTCACTTCCATCAGATCCTGACGGTGGCCGATGGTGCGGCGGTAGGTCTGGCGTTGACGCTTCTTGCGGGTGATCAGCTTGGGGCCGCGCACTTCAGCGGCCACTTCGCCGGTGACTGTAGCGCCTGCAACGGTAGGCGCGCCCACCGTGACACCGGCGCCTGCGCCAACCATGAGAACGGAGTCAAATGTGACCGTCTCGCCAGCAGCAGCTGCCAGACGCTCGATGACGATGGTATCGCCTTCGGCAACCTTATACTGCTTGCCACCTGTTTTAATGACCGCGAACATGGGGCCAGTTCCTTCCGGAATATTGAAAATATGTGAGGGTGCCGCACCAGAAGGCGCCGCGCCCGAAGGTCGGGGGTAAACACCAAAGCGAACGGCCTGTCAAACCCCAACTTCACGCCGATTGCGGTAAAAGTGGGGGTATGTGCAGCTTGGGCTTTAGACAGGCGGAAATGGGCGCCGGGATAGACGGGAATGGGGCAGCCCGGCCGGACATCCTCAGGATTTGATGCGAATGCGGCTTATCGTGACCGGGGGCGATTTTTTCGCGCCGTAGAGGCTCACCTGGTCGCGGCCAGCCTTCTTGGCGTCATAGAGGGCTTCGTCCGCATTGTTCATCAGGGAGTAAAAGTCTGCGCCCGGCCATGCGGCCGCAACCCCGATGCTGACACTGGGAGCGAGTTTGCCCGGCAGCATGCCGGACCAGTAATCCCAGGGGCAGGCCCGCAGGGATTCGGCAAACAGGCGGGCAGCATGGATTTCGTGCCCCGGCAGCAGGACGGCAAACTCCTCGCCGCCGATCCGCCCGGCAACCATATCATCCGATGCCATAGCTGCGATGTGCCGCCCGAACAGGCCGATGACTGCATCGCCCACCGAATGGCCGAACGTGTCGTTGATCTGCTTGAAATGGTCGAGATCTGCGATGATGAGGCAGACAGGCAGCGTGCTGCCGGCCCGGTTGCGTTTCAACACTGCTTCTGCGGCAGCCTCGAAGCCGCCCCGGTTGAGCAGGCCGGAGAGCTTGTCGGTGCGCGCCTCGCGCCGCAACTGGCTGATCAGGTCCATCGCGATGGCGACCATCAGGGAGAGGGCAAAGGCAACCGAGATGAGCGGTTGGGTGAACTGAACGGTGGTCCAGTAGAGGGAATGCTGGAAGTCGTCGCTGCTGCCCATGCCGCCCGTGAGCCACAGGATTATGATCGGGCGGAGGATGTAGTTGGCCGCAGCCAGAGCCGCGACACCCATAAGCAGCTGGTCGGCCAGATGTTTGCCGCGCAGCGGCGCAACCTTGACCACGATCATCAGCATCATGGTGCCCAGGGCAGCATTGGCGACCAGCACCCGCCCGGAAACGCTCGGCGCGACCAGCAGGAACCAGGCATGACCCGCCAGCGCAACGAGGCTGGCAAGGACCAGCACCTTGTAAAACGGCTTCATCCCGAAGCGGCCAAGTACGGCCATCGTCAACAGCCAGCCTGCCGACAGGAAGCCAATATTGGACAGGAGCCGCTCGGCATGCCCGGGCAGGGGCGAAGCAATATAATTGAAGGCGACATCCTGAATGAAAAACGCCAGCGCCGTCATTGCATAGCCGGCGCTGGCCTGGAGAATGTAGGACTTGTCGCGCTGGTTAAGCCACAAGAGCATGAACGCCGCCGCAAGCAGGGCGCCGATGCCGGGATTCAGCAGCATGATGAAGAATTGGGCGCTCATGGGGGCGGGCAAGCAATCCTCGTTGTCCAGAAGAGCCTACATCGCCGATCGAGGATAAGGGTGGCTTTAGCCGAAGGCGTAAATTTCATCGATTTGCCGGGCTTTCTGCACATGCAGGGGCCCCGGGTGCAAAGGGGGCGGCAAGAAAAGCTGCAATCAGGCCTGCGGATTTACCAAACCGGCGCTTGCGCTTTTGCCCGGGCCGGGATAGTTCACCCCCCTTCAAAGACCCCGGCGCGGAGAGGTGGCGGAGTGGTCGATCGCGTCGGTCTCGAAAACCGATATACTCGCAAGGGTATCGAGGGTTCGAATCCCTCCCTCTCCGCCATCTCATCTTTTCCACGGCTGTTGTAAAACTTTGTCCGCTTTACCAAGAATGATGCAGGCGTAGGCAACGCCAAGATGGATAGGGACGCAATGAGACTGATAAAGAAACTCGTCCACCCCGACGCCGAGGCCAGGACGGGGGCGATCCTCACCCGCCGTGCGGCGCGCGGGATCGTGATGCGCGAGACGTCGATCCTGCTGCTGTTCACCGAACGATACAATGATTTCAGTTTTCCGGGCGGCGGCGTTACCGAGGGAGAAGACCTGATCGACGGGCTGCGCCGCGAACTGGAAGAAGAAACCGGCGCCAGCAATGTCCGGGTGCAGCGCGACTATGGATATATCGAGGAACTGCGGCCGCATTGGCAGCCGGGCTTTGATCTGATGCACATGACGTCGCACTTCTTTTTCTGCGACATCGATCCCAACCTGCGCGCCACCAAGATGGAACACTACGAAACAGCCAACGGGATGCGGCCGGTCTGGGTGCGCCTTGATGAGGCCCTCGCCCAAAATCGCGGCGTGATGCAGCCCCGCGAGGCCAAGATGGGCCTGTC
>JBKBIZ010000112.1:0-6083 GCA_046293975.1 Hyphomonas sp.
CCCGCCCGCCAACCCGCCACGTTTACAGCTTGCGCGGCGCAACCCATATCTCTGAGCCATGTCAGCCCGCTTTGGACCTGAAGACCTGCTCGCCTGCTATCGCCGGGGCGTATTCCCCATGGCCGATTCGCGCGACGATCCCCGGCTGTTCCTGGTCGATCCAGACTTCCGGGGCATCCTGCCGCTCGACGCCTTCCATATCCCCAAACGCCTGAGGCGCCGGATTTGCCAAGACCCGTTCCGTGTGAGCTTCGACACCGCCTTCACCCGCGTCGTCGAAGCCTGTGGCGAGCCTCACGACAACCGCCCCAACACCTGGATCAACTCGCCTATCGTCAACCTCTACAGCGCGCTGCACCGGCAGGGCTTTGCTCATTCAGTCGAGTGCTGGGAAGGCGATCAGCTGGTGGGTGGCCTCTACGGCGTCTCCATCGGCGGGGCGTTCTTTGGCGAAAGCATGTTCTCCCGCGCGACGGATGCCTCAAAGATTGCGCTGGTCCACCTCGCCGCGCGCCTGATCGACCGGGGCTATGTGCTGCTCGACGCACAGTTTCACAATCCCCACCTCGTTCAGTTCGGCCTGGTCGAGATCAGCCGCGACGCCTTCAAAGGCCGCCTGAAAGCGGCTCTCAAGATCAATGCAGATTTTCACGGAGGCTCCGAAGAGCCTGCATCCGGTCAGTCGATGGGGATGTCTTCTTCTTCCAGCGGCGTTTCCGATTCGGTGACACCCGCAGGCATGTCCTCATACAACGGCTCTTCGCTCTCCGGGATGGTCACACGATCAGGCAGCTTCACCGGATCGGGCGCCGTGCAGCGGATCACCCAGATATCATAGACCGGATGCTCCAGCGCATTGAGACCTGGTGAAGAGGCATACATCCAGCCTGAAAACAGGATCGGATTCTCTGTGGCAGACGGCGGCACATCCTTCGCGGCAACGGCCGCTTCCATCGTCTCGACCGCGACAGGCTGAGTTGATGCAATGCGGAGGAAAGCAGCGCTCTCGGGCACTTCTTCCGGCGGCGCCTGATAGCAGGTCTTCAGTTCTACGCGCAGCGAACCATAAACCACCGGCTCGCCAACCTTCACGACGATGTCCGTCGAGCGGCCGGTAATCTTGTCGAGCGCGCGCAGGGTTGCCTGATTCCTTTGCGCCATCGTGCTCGCCGAAGCGGTAAGCGCGACCACCACCACAAGGCCGGCGGCTGCGAGAAGGCGCGAAGCAATCTTCATTCAACAGCTCCATCAAAAGGAACTTCTGGGGGATCAATCGGTCCGAGGTCATCGCCCGCAGAGGCGGTGTTTCGGCTGCTCTCGCCGCCCCCGCCACCTGAGGCAAAAGACGCAAACAGGGTCAAAAGGTCGACGCTACCGCGCGTATACTGAATCTCGCCGGTGCCATCCTGCGCGATGTTGTCGAAACCCGCGCCGGGCTCCAGCGCTATATACGCGCCGCCCAGAAGGCCATCTGTGGAAATCCGCGCATCTGTGTCGTCCGGCAGCTCCCATTTGGAATCGAGCGCCAGTTTAAGCACAGCCTCAAATGTCTTTGGATCGCCATCGATAGACTTCACAACGCCGGCCTTCACGCCCGCAATACGCACATCCGAACCGCGGGAAATGCCTGAAACGCTGTTGAAACGCGCAGTCACTTCATACTGGCTCGCGCCTACGCCGCTGGAATCGCCGCCACGGGCAAGCGCAAACCAGAGGAAAAAGCCGGCAACGCCAATGACAATGGCGCCGATCAGTGTCTCGAAGAAAGATTCACGCATCCGGGGTCCAGGCCTCGTAATCGGAGTCTGAGCGCTGGCGCGCCTGCTTGCTGGACATCGCGCCCTTCGGTTTCACCGCATGAGGCGTGCCGGTCATGTTCGGAGTATGATCGGTTTCCCAATCCCGGCGCTCCAGGGGCATCTTTGTAGGGGGCGCATCCAGCGTGTGGTGCAGCCAACCATGCCAGTCCGCAGGCACTTTCGAAGGCTCCGCCAGACCATGATACATCACATACCGGCGGCGTCGGCCTTCAAGAGAAGGCTTCCGCTCTTCAAAGTAGCGATTGCCGTACTCGTCGGTGCCGACAAAAGCTGAACGCCGTTTGATGTCGAAAGCGGCTCCGACGGTATTTCCGCTCCACCAGGTGAATATCTGCTTCAGCATCTCAGGTTTTCCTGACTGGGTTTAATGGCCGCAATATGGCGATGCCCGGGCGATTAATCCATCCGCCGCAGGCAGGCAATGCGCCGTGGGCGCGCGGGCCCCGTGATTGCGGGAATTGCGCTGCTTCCGATGCCTCAAAACCGGTTGCCGCAAGGGAGGCAAGCGGGCACCCTGAGCTGGAGTGATTCGGCAAGGAGGCACGGGACAATGGCAGCAAAATCGCATGCGGAAATCCTGGAAGCGGCCGAGGCCGACGGCCTCATCTCCCGCGAAGTGCGGATGCGGGACATTTCCCGCTCGGCCGGGCGCGCCCTTCAACCCCTGACGCCAGCCGCGCTTGAACAGGTTCGTTCGGCCTGGTCCGCGGCGAATCTCCTCGGAGTGTCCCAGCTTGCGACAGCCGAGATGCTCGAACGCCTCGGCGAAGCGCCCCGCAATGCCGAGCTTGCCGAAGCCATCGCCGCCGGCCTGCCGCAGGATGTGCTTGAAGAAGCCCTCCGCCAGCCTGGCGGCATCCAGAAAACCGCCGCCGCCCTGCGCGCCGCCGCCGTCAGCACCCCCTCGCCGCGCCCCGGCATGTTCGAGACGGGCCATCTCGACGGCACGCTCAGCGCCGCGCTGGATGCGCTGCTCGACGAAGGCGCGGAGATCCACCTTGCCCGCGCGCCTCTGCCAGACGCTGCCACGCGCTGCCGGGTGATTGATGTCGCCGCCGCGATAGGCCCGAACGGCCTGGAGGCGGATTATCTGGTTTCCTCGGCTGACTCTGCGGGCCGCTCTCTCTCTGATGGCGTGCTGGTGATCGCTGGCCTTGGCGCTGCGGTCATGTCGCTCGGGCTCGACTACGCCTCCGACACAGGCATTGCGGCGGGCGCAGCGCTGACGGCGCTCGTGCGCTCTGCGGCTACTGGCGCCGCCTTCCCGGCGGCCCAGGCGCGCGTTCTCGGCCTGGAAGCGGTCAAGGCAGGCGGCCGCCGGGCCTGCCAGATCGCCATCCTGCCACTCATGGATCTCGCCGCCCTCCTGCCAGACTGTGAAAGCGAAGGCGCCGCGCCGGTGCGCACCGTGCTCGCCTATGGCGAAGAAGCCCCCTCCCTTGGCCGCGCAGCGCGTCTCGGCCTCGCGCGCCGGGCACCCGAACATCTGCCGGTTCTGCTCGGCCGCCTCGCCAGCGCCGGGGAACAGGATCTCGACGCCGCCCTCGGGCGCACAAAGCTGCGCGACCGGGGCTTCAGCGACGACGCCATCGAGCGCGTCACCCGCGCCATCGGAGACGGCCTGCCGCTGAACGCCGCTTTCTCCCGCTGGGTTCTGGGGGATGAGATCATCAGCAACGACCTGCGCCTGTCGCCGGACCGGTTTGACTCCGATGGCCGCGCGTTGCTCTCGGCGGTCGGCTTCTCGAAGAAAGACATCGCCGCCGCCGAAGAAGCCATTGATGGCGCGGTTGAAGACATCGCCGGCAAGGGCCTCGCGGGCGCGGGCCTGTCACTTAACGTCTCGATGGACGCTGAGCTGCGCTTCACATCAGCCGCCGCCCGCGCGCTCAATGGCATGACCATGCTGCGCGTGCCCGCCCGGGAAGGCCTCAAGATGGCTGAGTCGGCAATGGCCGCTGACCTCTCCGTGCTGCTCACCGGCCACCGCACGCCACCTTCGGAAGATGTGCGTGAGCGGATGGAGCAGATCCTGTCGCTGGCTGACGAAATTGCCGAAGAGGCAGACGCCTTGCCCGACCTTCCGGTGCTGACCGAAGCCGGCCCACCCGTCCGCCGCACCCGTCTGCCCGATCGCCGCAAGGGCTACATCCAGAAGGCGACCGTGGGCGGCCACAAGGTCTACCTCCACACAGGCGAGTTCGATGATGGCAGCCTCGGCGAAATCTTCATCGACATGCATAAGGAAGGCGCCGCTTTCCGCAGCCTGATGAACAATTTTGCCATCTCGGTCTCCCTTGGCCTGCAATATGGCGTGCCGCTGGAAGAGTATGCCGACGCCTTCGTGTTCACCCGGTTCGAGCCAGCCGGCGAAGTGACAGGCAATGACCGGATTACCAAGGCCACCTCCATCCTCGACTACATCTTCCGCGAACTCGCCCTCTCCTATCTTGGACGCGACGATCTGGCGGAAGCCGATGTCACCCATGACGGGCTCGGCCGGGGCGCAGGCGACGCCACACGCAACGCGCAAACGGCCGCCTTCACCACAGAAGCGGCCCAGATCATCTCGCGGGGTTTTTCCCGCGGCCAGTTGCCGGACAACATCGTCATCCTGAACAAACGCCGCGCCGAGAAGGCGTCCGAAGACCCTGAGGCCAATGAGGAAGACGTAATCGACCTCACCCCGGCCTATCTGGCCCAGCCCTGCCCGGCCTGTGGAAGCTTTACCTTGTTTGAGGCGTCCGCCGATGGCCATCAGGCCTGCGACACCTGCGGCGAGGAATGCAGGGCCACCCAGTAGCCAACGAGGCGAGTAGCCCAGCCTGATATTCCCCTTCTGAGGGGAGAATTAACTATGCCGCTACGTCAGACTGTATTGCACGGCAGCAACAGTTACCGGGCTTTTACACTTCTTACTGTTTGTTCAGTTTAGAGTTTTCGAAATTGCCATTATCCAAGTCATATGTTCGCGTCACAAATGCGCCTCATCTCTGTCGCCGGTCTCATGTCGGCTGCGTTCGCCACCACGGCGCTGGCACAAAGCCAGCCCGTCGCATGGTCTCCCAGCTATGGGGGCGCTTGCGCGGATTGTGATCTCTCAGGCCGCAACCTTTCGGGATGGACGCTGAACGGCGCAAACTACTCCGGTGCCCGCTTCGATTACGCCTTCATGCGCGGGGTACGCGCCACCGCCGTCAACATGCAGAGCGCCAATGTCACCGGCGCCGATCTTCGCGGCGCAGACCTCACCAGCGCGCGCCTGGCTGACGCCGTCTTCAACAATGCCCGCATGCAGGATGTGCTCGCCTCAGGCGCCGATTTCCGCCGCGCCCGGATGCAGGGCGCAAACCTTGAAAAGGCGCGCCTCATCGGCGTGAACTTCGAGGGGGCTTCGCTGCTTTTCGCCCGCCTTGAAACGGCTGATCTTTCCGGCGCAAACGGCACGGGCATGATTCTGGACCGGGCGAACCTGCGCGGCACTATCTTCGACGGAGCAAACCTTTCCGAAGCGAGCCTCACCGGCGCAGACCTTAGCGGCGCCTCTTTCCGCGATGCACGCCTCCCCGGCGCAGATCTCTCCGGCGTTACCGGCGCTGGCACAGCTGACTTCGCAGGCGCCTGCGGTTCGCTCTCAACACGCCTGCCGGCCGATCTGCGGCTGCCGCTGTGCGACGTTGCAGAACTCATCAGCAAAGAAGACTGAGCCGTCCCTGACGGCCGCATAAAGCAAAACCGCCGGGCTCATCACCCGGCGGTTTGTTTTGGGCCTGAAGCGCGGAGTGAGGCTTACGCCTTCACCACCGGCGCGAGGCGGATGTTCAGCTCTTTCAGCTGACGCTCGTCCACCGGGCTTGGCGCGCCCATCAGAAGGTCACGGGCCTGCTGGTTCATCGGGAAGAGGATCACATCCCGCAGGCTGTCGGTCTCGGCCAGCAGCATGACGATACGGTCGACGCCCGGCGCAATGCCGCCATGTGGCGGGGCGCCGAAGCGGAACGCGTTCAGCATGCCGCCAAACTTCGCCTCGACTACTTCAGGGCCATAGCCGGCAATCTCGAACGCCTTCAGCATCACTTCCGGGCGGTGGTTCCGGATGGCACCCGAGGAGAGCTCCACGCCGTTACACACGATGTCATACTGGAACGCCTTGAGGGCGAGCTGCTTCTCGGCTGTGTCGGCTGCCAGCAGCGCCTCCATCCCGCCCTGGGGCATCGAGAACGGGTTGTGGCTGAAGTCGACCTTCTTGTTGTCTTCGTCCCA
>JBKBIZ010000113.1:0-5999 GCA_046293975.1 Hyphomonas sp.
CGCGGCGCCCGCCGCGCACAGGCTCCACTCGGGGCCACCCGAACTGCTCCGAACCCGGATGGCTCCCGCCAGTCCGGATACAACCCTTTCTCCACTCCTCATGGCCTGATGCCCTCACGAGCAAAGCGAAGGCACAGGCGCGCTGAGACCGAAGGGCTCAGCAACAGCGCCGAGCAATCCAAAAAAGGAGAGATCATGCCCCGCCGCCGCAAAGTCCGCCGCTTCCGCCTTGACGGGCTCCCGCCTGAAGAGCGCGACCTGCTGCTTAAACACATCGGCGCTCCGCGCTGGATGCTTGCCCGCGCTCAGCGCGCGCAGACGCCCGCCGCGATCACCGCGCTGCTTCACCCTGCCCGCTGGCCGCGTGGGCGTGTGCCCTTCGATGCCTGATCAGCCCGCGAAGACGCGCACCGGCTCAAACTGCCCCGCGCGCACTTCGCCCAGCGCAATCGCCTCATCCCCGGCAAGGGCGAGGGCCACGCGGTCGTCCTCGTCCTGGCGGCCTTCGCGCCAACCCTCCACCACATGCGGCAAGAGAACGACAGAACGGCCCTGACGGATGTTGGCCGCGTCGTGCTGACTGACCTGCACCTGCGGCATGCCCGAGAGCACCGCGTGCAGCGGCTTCAGGATCGCCATCAGCGCGGGCTTGTCTTCCTTCAGCGCCTCAAGCGCCTCGATGGAAACCGCCGAGGGCGCATCAAACGCACCCACACGCGTGCGGCGCAGCTGGGTGATATGGCCCTCCGCCCCCAGATCAGCAGCGAGGTCGCGCGCCAGCGCCCGGACATAAAAGCCCTTGCCGGAGACCACATGGATCACGGTATGGTCGGCGTCCGGCATGCCGATCACGCTGGCGGCGTGAACATCCACCTCGCGCGATTCCAGCTCGAACGCCTCCCCTTCCCGGGCAAGGTCATAGGCCCGCTCGCCGTCCACCTTGATGGCAGAGTATTTCGGCGGCACCTGCTGGATCGTGCCGACATAAGCCTTCAGCGCAGCCTCGATGGCCGCGCGTTCGGGGCGCACGTCAGAGGTCGCCGTCACCTCGGCTTCGGCGTCCTGGCTGGCGGTCGAGACGCCCCAGCCAATGGTGAAGACATATTCCTTATGCGCGTCCATCGCCCACTGGACAGTCTTGGTCGCCTGGCCGAGCGCGATGGGCAGGATACCGTCCGCCAACGGATCGAGCGTACCGCCATGACCCACCTTCTCGGCATTGTAGAGCCGCTTGATAATGGCGACCGCCTGTGTGGAGGTCATGTCGACCGGCTTGAAAAGGTTGATCCAGCCCGTGATGGGCTCGCCCTTGCTTTTTCGTTGGCGGGCCAAGAGTATCTCCAGAATGGCCAGCAGGCGGTTCGAACGCACAGGCCAGCGGGGGGATGGGATTTGCTGGGGCGCTTATGCGCGAGCCGGCAGCATAGTCAATCGCGCCCGCTGCGGGCGGTGTCTGGAATGGCCTCAGAAAGTGATTCTGGGGCCGTCAAAGACATCGTCTTCCTGCGCTTCTGGCGCAGCTGCGGGCGCCGCGACAGCGGCTCCGAGCGCTGCACTCTTGGGTACCCGCAGGTTCACGATGTCGAGGTTAAGGTCAAAATCGCCGGTCACCGAGGTGTCGCCGGTATCCATCTTGTGGCGCACCACATCGCGGATCTTCACCAGAACATCGCGGTTGTTGTCGACCAGCGGGATCTGGCGGGCATCCGATGTGCCTATCAGAAGCCGGTAATAAGGCTCACGCGCCTTCAGCTTCACGGCAATCATGGCCGCCCGGATACCAAGGAGGACGCCGAGGACCAACATGCCGATACCGGCAAACAGACCGATGACTCCATCGCCCTGGCCGGGACGAAGGGCCCACCAGCCAAGCCCAAGCAGGCCAAAGAAAAGGAGCGCAACACACAGAGTTGCGTATACACCCTGCGTCTTCCGGTTACGCGGCGTGTCCCAGGGGGCAAACTCATGACGCTCGACCGACATGGTCGCTATCCGGCGGATAGCGATCGTGTCATCGCCCATCTGAAGCGATGCGGCGGAAACCTCGCCCTGACGGGCACCTTCCATGTCGAGTGTCTGACGGTCCATTCTGAGCCCCATTACCCTAATAACAGGGGCTGGCAGGCCTGCCCCATCCTGTCAAATGACAAAGCAAAAAGGCAGAAAGACGGCGGCGGCCTGCCTTCAATCTTCGCTTTCGACGTCGCGGCGAACACGCGGATCATTCAGCAGCCGGTCAATCGCGGTGGCTTCATCATAGGACGCGTCCGCGATGAAGTGCAGCTCCGGGGTGAACTTCAGTTCGATCTCGCGCCCGAGACGCGCCCGCAGAAAGCCCTTCGCCCGGGTCAGCGCATCCGTGAGACGCTTGCGCCCCTCCTCGGACTCATCGCCCAAGGGGGTAACGAAGATATTCGCGCGCTTGAGATCGGGCGAGCAGCGAACTTCGCCGACCGTGACGATCACATTGGTAAGATCAGGATCGCGGAAGTCCTCGCGCGAGATGATCTCGG
This sequence comes from Hyphomonas sp., assembly GCA_046293975.1. Lineage (GTDB taxonomy): Bacteria > Pseudomonadota > Alphaproteobacteria > Caulobacterales > Hyphomonadaceae > Hyphomonas. Next base: position 2,514 of record JBKBIZ010000113.1, read on the forward strand.
CGAGGGCATGGCGGATGATCTCCCCAGCGCGCAACTGGCGCTGGGAAGGAAGTCCTGGGGGTGTGGCGCGACGAGACATCAGGCGGTGTTACGCAAGCGTCCTTGCGATTTCCTCGACCTGGAAGCACTCGATCTTGTCGCCGACGCGGATATCCTCATAGCGTTCGAACGCCATCCCGCATTCCATGCCGGAACTGACCTCGGCCACTTCGTCCTTGAAGCGCTTGAGCGTCTTGAGCTTGCCCTCGTGGATAACGATGTTCTCGCGCAGGAGGCGCACACCGCAGCCCCGCAGAACCTTGCCTTCGGAAATCCGGCAGCCGGCAACCTTGCCAACCTTCGTGATATTGAAGACTTCGAGGATATCGGCATAGCCAAGGAACGTCTCGCGCTTCTCCGGCGCAAGCATGCCCGACAGGGTCGCCTTCACATCGTCCAGCAGGTCGTAGATGATCGAATAATAACGGATCTCGACGCCTTCGCGCTCAGCAAGGTCGCGTGCCTGCTTGTTGGCACGCACGTTGAACGCAAAGATCGGCGCATTCGACGAACGGGCGAGCAGCACATCGGATTCCGAAATACCGCCAACCGCGCCATGGATGACCTTCGCGCGGACTTCCTCGGTCGAGATCTTGTCCAGCGACATAGTGATCGCCTCGACAGAGCCCTGCACATCGCCCTTCAGGACGATCGGCAGCTCGCTGGTCACGATGGCGCCGTCCTTGAGACGGTTCATCAGCTGATCGAGCGAGGCGCGCGCCGCAACAGATGCGTTGCCCGCGACCTGACGTTTCGTCCGGATACGGTATTCGGTGATCTCACGGGCGCGAGCCTCGCTATCGACCACGACGATTGCGTCACCCGGGTCGGGCGCGCCATCAAGACCCAGCACTTCCACCGGAAGCGACGGGCCGGCATCGGCAAGCTGCTGGCCACGCTCATCAACGAGCGCCCGCACCTTGCCCCAGTTGGCGCCGGCAACAACGATGTCGCCCCGCTTCAGCGTGCCGCGCTTCACAAGAACTGTCGCCACAGGGCCACGGCCCTTGTCGAGCTTGCTCTCGATCACCACGCCATCGGCCTGACGATCAGGGTTGGCTTTCAGTTCAAGCAGCTCGGCCTGGATCGAAATCGCGTCGGTCAGCTCATCAAGACCAGAGCCTGTCTTGGCAGACACCGGGACGGCCTGGGTAACGCCGCCCATCGATTCAACCTGGATGTCGTGCTGCAGAAGGTCGGTCAGAACTTTCTCAACATTGGCGTCGTGCAGGTCAGACTTCGTAACCGCAACAATGATCGGAACACCGGCCGCTTTCGCGTGCTTGATGGACTCGATGGTCTGCGGCTTCACCGAATCGTCTGCCGATACAACCAGGATGGCAATGTCGGTCGCATTCGCGCCGCGGGCCCGCATGGCCGTAAAGGCGGCGTGACCGGGCGTGTCGAGGAAAGTGATCCGCTCACCCGATTTCAGCTGAACCTGATAAGCGCCGATATGTTGCGTAATGCCGCCAGCTTCGCCGCCTGCAACGTCCGTCTTGCGGAGGGCGTCCAGAAGCGAGGTCTTGCCGTGGTCGACGTGGCCCATGATGGTCACGATCGGGGCACGCGGCTTGAGATCTTCCTCGCGGTCGTCCGTGCCCTCAAGGCCGATCTCGACGTCAGCTTCGGAAACGCGCCGAACGGTATGACCGAATTCACCGGCAATCAGCTCTGCCATGTCGGCGTCGACGATATCGTTGCCACGAAGCATCTCGCCCTGCTTGAACATGAACTTCACGACGTCAGCGACGCGCTCATTCATACGCTGGGCAAGGTCTTGCAGCGTGATCGTCTCAGGCAATGTGACCTCGATCGAGACCTTGTCATTGCTATCGCCGCCGCCAACGCGGCGTTCGCGTTCCCGCTCACGGGCACGGCGAACCGATGCCAGCGACCGCTGACGGTCGGCATCATCGCCCAGCGCTGAAGCGATGGTCAGCTTGCCACGGCGACGCTCGGCATCGCCGCGGGACGGCTTGGTAGCCGTTTCACGGGCACGGTCATCGCGTACAGGCTTACTCGCGCCGCCGCCACCGCCACGCTTGCTGCGACCTGTTTCAGGCTCGCCATCGGGCGCGGGAGGGGTCTGAGCTGCCGGGGCAGGTCGCGGCGCCTTGGAGGGGCGCTCAACGGCTTCGCGGGAAGCAACATCGGCGAGCTTGGCCGCCTCTTCTTCCGCGCGGCGGCGAACTTCAGCCTCTTCGCGTTCACGAGATTCCAGTTGCTTGCGCTCCTGCTCGTTGCGCAAACGGTCCTGGGCCGCTCTTTCGGCTTCGGTGTCCTTGGCACGGGAAGCCTCTTCAGCCTTACGCTGCTCGAGCACCTTCTGCCGGGCCTTGAGTTCGGCGACGGTGATGCCCAGCTTCGCAGCGAGTGCGATGAGCTTGGCCTCCATCCCATCCGACGCGGATGGCGTCGAAGAGCCCCCATCGCCCCCCTGCCCGCCACCGGAAACCGGGCGACGCTTCTTGGTCTCCACAACCACCTGTTTGGAGCGCCCATGACTGAAGCTCTGCTTGACCGTACCGGCGGACTTCCGCACCACAGTCAGCGGCTTGCGTCCGCCGGAATTGCCTTGATCGTTCGTATCGCTCATTCGTCCTACATATCACATATTACGCCCGAACGCCTGCGCGTTCCGGCTGTTTCCGCTACCGGTCCGTTTCCTGGAACCAGGTCAATTCTGGTGCCTCGCGAAATCCGATGAGACGCCGATAGGCAATCTCCCAGGTTTCCGCGATGGCCCCCCTGCGGACGAGCCCGTGTATCACACGGTCACGTCCAAATGCCATGCCCAATTCAGGCGCGCTGAGCGCTCCGGCGACTTTCACGTCGCTATATAGGGCTTTTGCAAGAAAATATACCTTCGTACGGCCATCTTCCGCACCGTCCGCCGCCTCGAGCAGGAAAGCAGGGTATCCGCCGCGCAAGGCGTCCCGCACCTGATCAAACCCGCATATGGCCTGCCCGGCTTTGCGGGCAAGCGCCAGCGTGTCGACACAGCGTTTGAGAAGCAGACGTTCGATCAGGTCGCTGAGTCCTTCTGGCACCGTAACCTGGGACTTGAAGCCGCGCGCAAAGGCACCCTTCTTGGCCGCCAGTTCGATGAGGTTCCGCTCCGCCTTCACCCAGACACCCCTGCCCGGCAGGCGTTCCGAAATATCAGGTGTGACAACCCCATCTGGCGACAGCACAAAGCGCAGCATTGCCGCCTTCGGCAGCCGCTCGCGGGTTACCGCGCACTGGCGCTCAGGCGAGGAAGCATCTTCCTCGCCCAGGCCATCTTCAGCATTTTCTGCGATCAGTCGGGGATCACTCTCGGGATGCGGCTTCGTCATCACCGCCCTCCGATTCAAGTTCGGAGAGATCAATGCCGAGCTCTTCGGCAAGGGTCTCTTCGTCTTCGTCATCATTGCCTGAATTGCCCAGCTCGCCGAGTGCGAG
>JBKBIZ010000114.1:0-5814 GCA_046293975.1 Hyphomonas sp.
CTGGCACTGATACTCGGTGTGACAGGCGGGGCGGGATACGAAATCGCGAAGGCCCTGATCCGGCGCGGCTGGCGTGTACGCGCCCTTGCCCGGACGCCGAACCCGGCGCGTCTGCCGGAAGCTGAATGGGTGGCGGGCGACGCGATGAACGCCAGGGATGTGGCCGCCGCCGCCATCGGCGCCAGCGTCATCGTGCACGGGGTAAACCCGCCCGGATATAAAGACTGGCCAAAGCTCGTCCTGCCGATGCTGGAGAACACCCTGGTGGCGGCGAAGATTTCTGGTGCCCGCATCTTCCTGCCGGGCACGATCTATAATTATGGCCGCGATGCCTTTCCCCTGCTGACGGAAGACACCCCGCAGCAGCCCCATACGCGCAAAGGCGCCATCCGTATAGAGATGGAACGGCGGCTGGAAGCAGCGGCCGCGTCAGACGGCGTGCGCTCCCTGATCCTGCGGGCGGGCGATTTCTTCGGGGCGGCAGCCGGCAATTCCTGGTTTTCGCAAGGCATGGTGACGCCCGGCCAGCCGGTAACGAAGATCACCTATCCAGGCCGCGCAGACGCGGGCCATGCCTGGGCCTACCTGCCGGACTTTGGCGAGACCGCCGCCGCCCTGCTGGACCGCGAAGCAGAGCTTGCCCCCTTCGAGCGGTTTCACTTTCGCGGCCATTACTTTGCGCGCGGCGTCGAGATGGCCGAGGCAATCCGCGCGGCCAATGGCGGGGCCGGAAAGATCAGCTTCCTGCCCTGGCCGGCGCTCGTCCTGCTCTCGCCATTTGTGCGGATGTTCCGGGAACTCGCCGAGATGCGTTACCTCTGGCAGGAGACGATAGAACTCGACAATCAAAAGCTCATCTCATTCCTCGGCCATGAGCCGCATACGGATCTTCGCGACGCGCTGAGCTGGACACTGGCAGCAATGGGCTGTTTTCCGGCAGCGCCGGAGGATACAACCCCTCAAGCCCTCACTCACGCGCCCGGCGCGCGGCCCTGGCCAGCGTGAAGGGCGCAGATGAGGGTGAAAAGGCGCCGGGCGGTGTGGAAGTCGATGTCGATCTTGCCTTCCAGGCGCTCTTTCAGGAGCTCGGAGCCCTCATTGTGGATGCCGCGCCGGGCCATGTCGATGGCTTCGATCTGATGGGGCGTGCTCATCCGGATGGCTTCATAATAGCTGTCGCAGATGGTGAAATAATCCCGGATCACGCCGCGAAACGGCGCCATCGACAGGATAAAGGTGTGGACCTCTTCGCCCGGCTCTGTGCGGATGGCGAAGACCAGGCGGCGCTCATGCTGGCTGAGGGCGAGGACATAGGGGCCCCGGTCCTCGCCGATCACGCCGAAGGTGTTCTCCTCGATCAGGTCAAAGATCGCAACGCGGCGCTCATGCTCGGCGTCCGGGCCTGACGCGCCAAGCGTTTCCTCGTCGATATGCACGGCGACGAGCCGGTTGGCGCCCATGAGATCAGCCGCCCTGATTTGTTCGTATGGAGACAGAACGCCCATGCGCCGGCAGGCGCTCGGCCTCAGCCAGGCGCAGGGCAGCGGGCGCAAGCGCGGCAAGGCCCTTGGGGCTGGCGCGCTGGATGCTCATCCTTTTCAGGAAATCATATAGTCCGAGGCCGGATGAAAACCGCGCCGCGCGGCTGGTCGGCAGGACGTGGTTGGAGCCGGTCACATAATCGCCCAGCGCCTCAGGCGTGTGGTGGCCGAGGAACACCGCGCCCGCATGCTTGATCATCGGCAACATGCCGTCAGGGTCTGCGATGCAGAGCTCGACATGTTCGGCGGCGATGATGTTGGCGGCGCGGGCGGCGGCGGCCAGATCCGGCGCGGTGATAATCGCGCCGTGGGCGATCCAGGATTCTCGGGCCCGCTCCCCGGTCGCCAGCGATTTCAACTGGGTATCCACAGCCTTCTCAACAGCCTCGCCAAGCGCGGCGTCCAGTGTGATGAGGATCGACTGGCTGGACGGGTCATGCTCGGCCTGGCTCAGCAGATCGGCGGCCACCCAGTCCGGATTGGCGGTGGCGTCAGCGATCACGAGGATTTCCGACGGGCCCGCGATGGTGTCGATGCCGACCCGGCCAAACACCTGACGCTTGGCCTCGGCGACGAAGGCGTTGCCGGGGCCCACGATCTTATCCACAGGCGCGATGGGGCCCGCGCCATAGGCCAGCGCGGCAACTGCCTGCGCCCCGCCGATGGGGAAGAATTCAGTCGCGCCAGCCTTGCGCGCCGCATAGGCAACCGCCGGGGCGAGTTCCCCATCGGGCGCGGGCGCCACCATGACGATGCGCTCAACACCCGCGATGCGCGCAGGCACGATATTCATCAGCACGGAGGACGGGTAGCTCGCCCGCCCGCCCGGCACATAAACGCCGACCGAATCCAGCGCCGTCCAGCGCCAGCCAAGCTCGATCCCGGCATCGTCGGTGAAACGGTGGTCTGCCGGGCGCTGGGCGGCGTGATAGGCGGCGATGCGGTCATGCGCGAAGTCGATCGCGTCGCGCAGATCCTGCGGGCACTGCGCGGCGATGAGGTCGAGATCCACATTGTCCGACTGAAGCGTTGACGGGTCGAGCTGCAACCGGTCGAATTTCGCGGTGTAGTCGGCTACGGCTGCCCCGCCCCGCTGGCGCACATCGGCAATGATGGCCGCCACGATGCCCGCGACATCGGCGCCCTGCCCACGGTCCTCGTCGAGGAAACGGCGCAGGGCCTCCTCGAAACCGGGCTCAGATGCGTTCAGACGGCGGGCCATGCGGGCTCTTTCCAGGGCGTTTTTCCAGCCCCGCTACATGGACCGTGCGGCCTGTGCTGGCAAGACGGCGAAGTGGCCACGCCTGCGTACCCTTGTAGGGCCTAGCGTCAGGTGGCTGGCGGCAAGTGTGTGACGAAACACCTGCACAATCCCTGGCAAACGCAATTTATGGCGGTGTGACATATTTGCGATTGATTTTCAAACTCATTCTCGTTTAGGAGCGGCGTACAAAATAACGAGGCCGACTAAACGGCCGATGACCATAGGAAGCCCAAGCTGTGCTATTTTCCGATGAACCCCGCCCCATGAACCACACCCTTCGCCGGGCAGCCCTGCTGACAGGCGCGGCCCTGATGGCGCTGGCCCTGCCCGCAATTGCCGAATCCCCCGAGGAAAGCGACGCGGACCGCGCTGTGCGCGTGCTCGACGCGGTGACTGTCATCGGAAACATCGAAGACCCCCAATCGACCTATGGCTCGGCCTATACCGTGACCGAGCGGGAGATGGAAAAGTTCGAATCGAGCAATGTGACCTCGGTCCTGCGCGCGGTTCCGGGCGTTTATGTGCGTGATGAGGATGGCCTGGGCACCTTCCCGCGCATCGGCATCCGCGCCTCCGCCTCCGGCCGCAGCGACCGGGTGCTGGTGCTTGAAGACGGCGTGCCCGCCGCGATGGCGCCTTATGCCAACACCTCGGCTTACTTTTTCCCGAACATCTCGCGGATGCGCAGCGTCGAAGTGCTGAAGGGGCCCGAGACGCTGCTTTACGGGCCACAGACCGTGACCGGCGTCGTCAACCTTCTGGCCACGGCCATTCCGGAGGAGCAACATGGCTCCGTGCGCGCCGAGTTCGGGGAGAACAACACCGCCCGCCTTCATGCCTCTTATGGCGACACGGTCGGCCAGTTCGGTTTCCTCGTTGAAACCTTCCAGAGCTCGACCGATGGGTTCCAGAAGATCGACCGTTCCGCCCGTACAGCCGGCAACGAGATCGAGGAATACATCCTGCGCCTGCAATGGGAAGGCGAGCGCCAGCGTCTGGAGTTCAAGGCTCAGTATGCGGACGAGGAACACAATGTCTCCTATCTCGGCCTGACGGACGCTGACTTCAAAGCCGATCCCGACCGCCGCTATGGCCTCTCCGAACTCGAACGCATGGACCGTGGACGCACCGGCTTCAGCCTGCATCATGAGTTTGAGCTGACCGATGCCTGGGCGCTGAAAACATCCGCCTACTGGACAGATACCGAGCGCCACTATCGCCGCCTCAACCAGATCAACGGTGTCAATATCGGCAGCGTCACGGACACGATCAGCAATGGCAGGGCAAATGCCGCGCTGTTGCAAGACATCCTCGATGGCACCGCCGACACCACCCATCCCAACGGCGTGCGCTATGGCAACAACTTCCAGGAATTCACCTCGCAGGGCATCCAGACCCAGCTTGAAGGCGAGTTCCAGACCGGCGCCTTCAGCCACAATCTAACCTTCGGCGTGCGCCGGCATGAGGACGAGACCCGCAATGTCGCCGCTGCAGGCAACGAGATTTATCAGCAGGTCAATGGAAGCCTGGTGTTCCAGGGTCTGACCGCCCCTAACCAGAACAAAGGCGAAGCAGAAGCCTGGTCGGTCTGGCTCGGCGACCGCATCTCCTATGGCAATTGGAGCTTCCTGCCGGTCATCCGCCATGAAGACATCCAGACCGTTGGCAACGTCCTCAACCCCGCCCCGCGCAACAGCCTGACGAAAACCTCCGTAGGCCTCGGCGTGAACTATGCCGTGGACGCCAACTGGACCGTTCTGGCGGGCGTCTATGAAGGCTTTGCCCCGCCCGGATCGAGCGCTACGGAAGGCTCCAAAGGCGAGGAAAGCGTCAACTGGGAAGCCGGCGTGCGGTATCGCAATGGCACCCTCGGCGTCGACGCGATTGCCTTCCTCAGCGACTATGACAACGCCCTGCGCCTCTGCCTCGTCGCCAACCCCTGCCCCGGCGGTATCGTGGACGGATCAACGCTGCAGAGCGGCGCGAAGGAAGTCTATGGATTTGAGCTTGGCGCCTTCGCCACGCTGTTTGAAGGCAATGGCTTCACCGTGCCCGCCCGCCTCGCCTACACCTATACGGACGGCGAATACACCCGCGCTTCGGACAGTGCCGGCGGCGTCCTCTCCGGCGACACGCTGGACTACACCCCGCCCCATACCGGCGTGCTGCAGGTCGGCCTGGAGCATGCGCGCGGCTGGGACGTCTATGCAGCCCTCAACTATACCGACGAGACCTGCACCACGACGACCTGCGACCGGGCCGGCGTCGACACGACCTATCTGCGCACGGAACGTCTGCTCACGATGGATCTCTCCGCCTCCTACGACATCAGCGATGTGGTTGAGGTCTATACCAAGGCCGACAACATCTTCGACGAGCGGGCCATCACCCATCGCGGCGCAGACGGCGCGCGCGGCAATCCGGGCCGCTATATCGGCGTCGGTATCCGCCTGAACTTCTGATCTGGGGGCGGGGCGGAAACGCCCCGCTACCTCCCGCGCCGCTCATGGCTGGGCACATGGCGCGTCGGCCAGACATAATCGCTGTCCAGCAGCGTCGCGTCCACGGCCTCGACCGTCAGCACGATCTCGCCATCCCCGGCAAACAGCAGCGTAACCTTGCCGCCCGGCGGTTCCTCATCCGGCGTGAAGTCCACGCTCAACAGCGAGAGAATCAGTTCGGGATCTACCTTGGTGATGCCGCGCGTCTTGACCGCCATCACCCCGTCAAAGCCGAGAATGGAGCGTACGCGCTCGCCCGGCTGCCCCTTGCGGGTCGGCGCGGTTTCCCAGCGATAGCGGTTGATCTCAAGGCTGAAGCGGCGCTGCTTCTGCTCGTATTTGAGGTTGCCCGCCTTCACCACAGAATCCTGCACGGCGGCAGCGATGATTTTTAGGTCTTCAGCCTCTTCAGTGAACAGGCGGAGGGGTTTGGGATCGGTCATGGGGTTTCCCAGCGGAAGGTTATCTTTCAGTGCGTTCCTAGCCGTATTCGGCGCCCAACCTCAAC
>JBKBIZ010000115.1:0-5798 GCA_046293975.1 Hyphomonas sp.
GCCGATCTGATGGACGCGCGCGGCAGCCGCGAGGCCCTCGTCACCGTCCACTGGTGGGGCGGCATCGACATCACCTACTATGGCGATCCCGCGCCTAGACCGTCAGCCTGCAGACCACTTGTGCCCGTGCGCAAAGCCTGGGACGATCCGGCTTGGGCAACCGCCCTTCCGGCAGAGATCAACGCCGATGAGCCGCACCCCCTTTTCTTCCCCTGCGCAAGCGGGGGAAGTGGCAGGCCGCGCAGCGGACTGACGAAGGGGGCATCTGCCCTCACCCCGCACGCCGACACCTCCTAGCTTTCACCCGCCCCCAAATTCAGCCCAACAAACCGGCCAGCCCAAGCTGCGTCCGGCCAAAACTTCTGCGTGCCGGGTAATGCCGGCCTAAAGCCGCCCCATCACCGCGCGCATCAACGGCCCGATATCCGTATTAAGCACGAGGTCCGCATACGGATCTTGCTCCGTCGCCTCGCGGTTCACAATTGCGAGGTCCGATCCGGCTTTCTTGGCCACCAGCGGCAGGCTCGCGGCCGGATACACCAATAGGGATGAGCCGAGCACGAGAAAAAGGTCTGCCAGCAGCGCCTCCTCGGTTGCCCGCGCCATTTCGTCTTCGGGCATCGCCTGGCCAAAGGAAATCGTCGCGGTCTTTACAAGGCCGGTGCAGAACATGCAGGTGATGTCATCATCGGCTTCCCAGCGGTGGCGCAGCGCCTCGAGTTCATAGCGCTTTCCGCATTGCAGGCATTTGGCATAGCTCGCATTGCCGTGCACCTCGATCACCTTGCTGTCGGGCACGCCGGAATCCTGGTGCAAATTGTCCACATTCTGCGTGATCACGCTGGTCACCTTGCCCGCCTCAACGAGCTGCGCCACGGCAAAATGCCCGGCATTCGGCGAGGCCCCGGTCCAGCCAGCGGTGCGGTTGAACACGCGCGTCCAGGCTTCCCGGCGCGCATCGCGCGAGGCCACGAAATCCTGGAACATGATCGGCTTCATCTTGCTCCACACGCCGCCGGGCGAGCGAAAGTCGGGAATGCCGCTTTCGGTCGAAATGCCCGCGCCGGTAAACACCACCACGCGGTGAGCGTTGCGGATCAGCTGGGCGAGGTCATTTGCATCAGTCTCGGTCATGCGGCTGAGGCTACACAGATTTCGCGGCGCCTTCTAGCGGAACATGCCTTCGCGCAGATTGATGCCATGCTCCAGGAATGCCTTCAGGCAACATAGCATCTGCATCCAGCCGCCCTTGTTGCTCAGCGTGGATTTCAGCCCCTCCGGCGTCTGCCGCCAGCCTTCTTCGGCAATCGAAACCAGAGTGCGCCCGTCCTCCAATGCTTCAAACCGCATCGTCACCTGCGTCTGGTAATGGCCCGCCGTGCCGCCGGGTTCCGCGGCCGTGTCGCTCGCGTCCCAGTGCAGGATGATGCGCTTGTTCTTTTCCACTTCGGCCACATATACCGGAAAGGCACCGGGGAAGTCCGCGAAGTCCCAGGTTACCGTCGCGCCGGTTTCCAGCCGCCCCTTGGCGCCCCCGGTCGTGAAATAGCCCGACAGCTTTTCAGGGTTCACCACCGCCTCGAACACCTCCTCCACGGGCCGCGCGATCCGCCCGCTCACTTCAAATTTCAAATCCATGATCCTTGCCTCCGGGTCTTGATCTTCGCCCAATCATGTTATAAAAACATAACATGTCAAGCGTGATCACCGAAACCAGTGAAGACCTGATCTTCAAAGCGCTCGCCGCCCCGGTGCGCCGCGCCATCCTCGATGCTTTGAAAGATAACCCTCAGACCACAACCGAGCTTTGCGCCCGTTTCCCGGACATTGATCGCTGCACGGTCATGCAGCACCTGAAGGTTCTCGAAGGGGCAGACCTCGTCATTGCGCACAAAGTCGGCCGTGTGCGCTGGAACCATCTCAACGCCCTGCCGATCAAGGAAATTCACGACCGCTGGATCGGCCCGCATGCGGTCGCCGCCGTGGGTAAGCTATCAAAGCTGAAATCGGCTTTGGAGGCGGGCTAAACCACCGTGCCAAACGCGGCGCCGATGAGGCCGGTGATGATCATCGCGGCCGCCCCCCAGAACACCACGCGGATCACCGCCCGTGCCTTGCCAGCGCCGCCAGCGCTCGCTGACAGCCAGCCCAAAAGCGCCAGGCTCAGAAGCGACACCCCCGCGACCACCGGCGTCAACAACTCCGCCGGCGACAGCGCAGCCGCAATCAAGGGCAGCGCGGCGCCGACAGAAAAACTGGCCGCCGAGCTCAGGGCTGCCTGGATCGGCCGCGCGGCGACGGTCTCGTGCAATCCCAGCTCATCGCGGGCATGCGCACCCAGGGCATCCTTGCGAGACAATTGCTCGGCAACGGCGCGGGCCGTCTCAAGCTCGACACCCCGTTCGACATAGATAAGGGTCAGTTCCTCCAGTTCTTCGGCCGGAAATTTCTGGAGGGCTCTGCGCTCCGTCTCCAGGTCGGCCTTCTCGGTGTCGGATTGCGAGCTGACGGAGACATATTCCCCCGCCGCCATCGACATCGCCCCGGCCACAAGGCCCGCCATGCCCGCCACCAGGATTTCGCTCGAAGCAGCCGCCGCCGCCGCAACCCCGATCACAAGGCTGGCGGTGGAAACGATGCCGTCATTGGCGCCCAGAACGGTGGCCCGCAGCCAGCCGACGCGGTGCATGAAATGGTGCTCTTTGGGCAGATACGGGTCGGGCATAGGTCACTCCCAACGGAAGAGGGGCTATCTCCCCTGAAAAATCAGTGCAGAACCGGGCGTCCGGGGTCAAGTCAACCTGCCCTTGCGCCAGGGGGCACACACCGTTACCCCTTACCGCTGATTCATAGCAATAAGGGGACACCCTATGAACACTGTTCTGATCGTGATTGCCGCCATCGTCGCTGTGATCGGCGTCATCATCCTGATCTATAACGGCCTCGTCATGAAGCGCCAGCGGGTCAACCAAGCCTTCGCGGACGTGGATGTGCAGCTCAAACAGCGCCAGAACCTGATCCCGAACCTCGTGGAAACCGTCAAGGGCTACGCCGCCCATGAACAGGCGACCTTCCAGCAGGTGATCGCCGCCCGCAACGCCGCCCAGGCCGCGTCCACCGCCGGTGAGATGGCCAAGGCAGAAGGCGTCCTCAGCCAGGCTCTGGGTAAGCTCTTCGCCCTCGCTGAGGCCTATCCGGACCTCAAGGCAAACACCAACTTCCTGCAACTCCAGCAGCAGCTTTCCTCGATCGAGGACAAGCTCGCCGCCGCCCGCCGCTTCTACAACTCGGCCGTTCAGGACTACAACACCGCCCGCGAACAGTTCCCCGGCTCGATCATTGCCGGCAGCTTCAATTTCGAGGCCCGCGAATTCTTCGATGTCGGCGTCGAAGGCCGCTCCGCTATGGACGAGCCTCCGAAGGTTGCCTTCTGAGGCGCCCATGTCGATCTTCCGTTATCTTCCTCTTGCGGCGGGCCTCTGGCTCGCCGCCTGCGCATCCGGCACCAGTGCGCCCACAATGCGGTGGAGCGCGTCCAGCTGGAACGGGCTCGCCGCCCAGACCATTGGCACGGACAATTACAGCTTCTTCGCCGCCCCGCTGGATGGGCAGGGTTTCAAGCTGAAGCTCACCCTCGTCACCGATGGCGTGTTCCGCATTCAGGAGGGCGACGAGAACACGCTCCCCGAGGAGCTGAAAGCCGCCGCCCGGCAGGCCGCGCCCGAAGGCTGCCGGCTGGATACGCTTGAGCTGGCGCCCGATGGCAGCGCGGAAGCTGCCTATGATTGCCAAACTTAAATGTTAGCGGGCATGGACAGCGTATCGCCCTCAAGCTCAGAATGCGGAACATTTTTTCAAATGGGGAAGCCCGTCATGCGCTATCTGATCATTGCCGCTTCGGCGCTGCTGGCCGCCTGTTCGCCCTCGCCGCCGGTTGAGGAAGGCGAAACGCTCCAGGCCGAGCTCACCTCACCCCTGGAGAGCGTTCAGGAAGCCGCCGGGGACGCTGCGCCCATGATCGATCCCACGGCGCTCGATCTCTCCCGCATCGCCCTCGCCATGCGTATTCCCGCTGCCTTCGAGGCGCGCGAGGACGGCGCTTATCTCCAGATCAACGTCACCAATCCGCGCCTCGGCGTAGACATTGCCGAAGACTTTCCCCTTGTGCAGACAAGCGAGGTGACAAGCCCTTTTTTGGCCGCAGAGGTGCGGGAGGGCTACAGGATATGGACCTATGGAACGCGCAACGAGGATGGTCCCCTCCTGCAGGCGATCAGCGGCGAGCTTGCCCGCCTGAAACGCGAAGCGCCCGGCGAGAATGAGCTGAGCTTTGGCGCCATTGCGCCGGGCTGCTGGAAAGAAGCGGCGCAAACCCCGGCCAGCCTGAAGCGCACCCTCTATATCCGCGTCAGTCCGGAGGCGGACTTTGAACTCTTCGTCCCCGAGGAAGAAATCGGGCAGGGCGATATGGCGGGTATCGACAGTTTCTGGGCCGCCTGCGGGTCTTAGCGATCAGCGTAACGGCTGCGCCTTGAACCATGGCTCCAGCCGGGCCAGCGCTTCCTCGATTTCTGGCGTCGAGAGGGCAAAGGACAGCCGCATGAACCGCCCGCCCTCCACGGGGTCAAAGTCCACCCCCGGCGCGGTCGCCACGCCCGTCTCCTCCAGCAGCTTCAGGCAAAAGCTCAGGCTGTCATCGGTAAAACGCGAAACATCCGCATAGATATAAAATGCCCCATCGGGCGGCGCGATCTTCTCCAGCCCAAGCCGGGGCAGAGCCTCCAGCAGCAACGCCCGGTTCCTGCGGTAAACATCAAGGTGCCCCTCAAGCTCCTCGCGGCAGTCCATCGCCACAAGGCCCGCATGCTGAGCAAGCGAGGGCGCCGTCAGGAAGAGGTTGCCGATATACGCCCCAGTCCGCGCCACGCCGTCTTCGGGCGAGACCAGCCAGCCGAGCCGCCAGCCCGCCATCGAGAAGTATTTGGAGAAGCTGTTGACGATATAGGCGCCCGGCGCAAACTCCAGCATCGAATGGATCTTCGGCCCATAGGAGAGCCCGTGATAGATCTCATCCGAGATGATCTGTATGCCCCGCCTCTGGCAGACCTCCGCAATCGCGGCGAGTTCATCCTTCGGTATAATCGTGCCGGTGGGGTTCGCCGGGCTGGCGATGATCACGCCGCGCGGCGCAGGCTCCAGAGCCTCCAGCGCGGCGGCCGAAAGCTGGAAGCGCACATCGCCCCCGCAGGCAATCTCCACCGGCTCCATATTCAGGGCACGCACGGTATTGCGATAGGCCACATAGCCCGGCCGCGCGATGGCGATGCGGTCGCCGGGATTGAACGCGGTCGCCAGTGCCAGAACCAGCGCGGGCGAGGCCCCGCACGTAATCACCAGCCGCCGGGGCGAGAGGCGCACGCCATAGCTCTCCTGATAATGCTGGCAGATCCGCGTCTTCAGCGGCAGGCTTTCCCAATAGCCCATCGCCTCACGGTCGAGCACGCCATGGGCCGCCGCAATCGCCGCCTTCGGCGCGCCGGTCGAGGGCTGGCCAAATTCCATATGCAACACGCGCAGCCCGGCGGCTTTCAGCTCATGCGCGCGCCGGCTGATCGAGATCGCCTGAAACGGCGCAATATCCTGTCCCATCGGGGGTGTCTTTCTGCTCTAGCGCGCCGCCAGCGCGGGCAGCTGGCACCCGCGGATCCCGCGCTATCTGCGGATGGACTATGAGCACGAGCGCTTGGGCGTCACCGGCTCGCTGCAGTGGAAGCCCAGCGACCGGACCATGGTCTCGC
>JBKBIZ010000116.1:0-5639 GCA_046293975.1 Hyphomonas sp.
GCTTGCGAGGAAAAGAAATCGCATTGCGATTTCCCGAGTAAGGGGTGGGGGATGAGGGGGAGAGGGGAGCAGAAGGTGACACTCTCCCCGCCCCGCCCTATCCTGCGCCCCATGAAACAGCTCCTCATCATCTGGCATTCGCGGACCGGGGCGGCGGAGGCGATGGCGCGGGCGGCGTTTGAGGGCGCGCAAAGTGACGAGGCGTGCGCGCCGCGCCTGCTGCGGGCGGGCGAGGCCGGGGCGGCGGATCTGCTCGGCGCGGACGGGTATCTGTTTGCGGCGCCGGAAAACCTCGCCAGCCTCACCGGCGAGATGAAGGAATTCTTTGACCGCTGCTACTACCCCGTCCTCGGGCGGATCGAAGGGCGGCCCTATGCCCTGATGATCGCGGCGGGCTCAGACGGCGAAGGCGCCGCCCGCCAGGCCGCCCGCATCTGCAAAGGCTGGCGCCTGAAGGAAGCCCAACCGCCAATGATCGTCCGCACCCATGCTCAGACGGCGGAAGAAATCCTCGCGCCGAAGGTGCTGGATGAGGCCGCGCTCGCAACGTGCCGCGAGCTGGGCGCGGGCATGGCGGCAGGCATTGGGGCGGGGATTTGGTGAGGACTTGTCGGGCTAAACTTCTGGCAAAGCTTCGTCGGGCTCAGACTTATCGATTTCGTCGGGCACAGTGGAGTTGTCCAGAAGCGCCCGAATGCCCAGTCTATCGGCGAAACTCTGATTTCGGCGATGAGCGCGAGCGTACAAAGATGACAACTTGATAATTTCGATCTGCTGCTTCGCGATTGTCTCCCGGTCTGTCGAAATGATAGAGCGAACTTTCATATCGCTCCTGATCCAATCACCAGAGACCGTCTCTTCGTACTCGTTTAAATCCGTTAGCGGATTAAAGTTTTCACCGATCAAATAGCAATAGAATGATGTGATTTTAACTGTCCCAAAGTTGGCAATCAACGTGCAGTACTTTGGCAACTGATTAAGGTAATCAGACAAATCCACATTTGGCGCTTTGAGCTCAATCAGAACGCACTTGGCCTCATCCGCAAACAAAAAGATGTCAGGTCTTCGGTCCAGCTTCAGCCCATAGCTGGTTATGATTTCGTCAGGCACATCTCGTAATAACAACTCGCCGGTAGATGTAACTATCTTTTTCAAAGGTAGCTCAGATGTACCTTCAAAGTGGAGAAACTCTTCGTTCAGTACCCAAAGATCATTCAAGGTTTCGGTTGTGCTTTTGCGCTTAAAAATCAGATCATGAATCAAGCCTTCAGGATCTCTCCTCTTTCCTAGAGGCATTGGCTCAGACTGCACTTCCAGGGACTGCTCAAGAATCAGCTTCAATACCTGCGCCACCATCTCTCGGCGCAGAACATACCTACTAAGCTCCTCTTTATTTTGCTTGTCGACCAACAGCGAAAGTTCGCTAACTTTCTTTTCAAGTTCCTCTGGGTACTCATCCTTGTTTGGTGCGAGCGCTTTTAAGCTGTCAAAAACTTGCTTCACTTTGAATCCAGTTTTTGCCAACTGCTTGGAGTGCTCTTCATAGAGGCGTCGTGTTATCGTCTCTTCATCGTCGCTAAGTTTGGTCTTCAACTTTTCTGCGATGCTTTCTGAGATACCGTGCGCTCGTGCAATCTGAGAAACATCCACATACTGCTCTTTGAGGGCAACGAAGTACTCGGAAAAAATCTGCGGTATTCTTCGAGTGGATTCTGAAACAATTTCATCCCGAAGAAGATGCTCCTCTTCGGGATCAAATTCTAAGCTCTCAGCTTTCTCTTCAATTTCTTGCTTGGTAGGGAATGTGAATCTATCAACTGTATCACTAACGTTGTCGGCTTCATCGAGGATCGGTCCGTAGAACGCTGCGATATATCTGTGACCATCTAGCGAATCTGAGGCTTTGATTTTTGGAATATTCAAGCTTTCGATGGCGATGTCTTTGCTGCACAGAAATGCCCCATTTCTAGCAAGACGATCAGCAGGAAGTTTAAACTTTGCCCAATGAATTTTCTCAGTTTTGCCCAAAACAGGGGTCCATTCCAAATCAGCGTCGCTAGTTCGGTTTATCCGTTGGTAATGTACCTCAAAGCTGTCCGTCGACTCAGGCTGAGGGATATCTTCAGTACTTATCGTTCGTGTGGATACTAAATTTCCGTTATTCGTGTATTTAATTTTGATATCAGGAATCGATTGATCAGGGCGCTGACTATCTAAGTAGAACCGCAAAATGAATGTTTGAACAATTTTGCTTTTTAATTCGTCGATGTCGAATTGTTCGTAGAATTTTTTATCGGCCTTTGAAAACTGTGGGTTAGACATCGTGACTTTCGAGAAGGTCAGACTAGAGCTCGGTTGCGCCTCTGTTTCTTCACTCAGTATGAATTGCTTTGAGTCGCAAAGAAGCCTCCGATATTCTTTTCCAGCCTCAGCGCTGTACACACTTTCAATCTCAAGCTGCTTGAAGCGATGAAAGAACTGAAATCGTCCGGAACCCCGATTGTTATAGCCTTTGCTGCGATCAAAAAATTCCGCAAAGCGCAAGCGGTTTTTCTGCCCGAACCCTATTCCATTGTCAAAAACAAGGATCGAATCGAGATCGACCGCCTCATCCAGCAAGCCTATGAAATTCAAAGTAATTTCAATTCTTGGCGTCTCTTCCCCATCAAACTCTTTGCTGGCGATTGCTTCGATTGAGTTCGTCACCGCCTCCAGAATGGGACGAGCGGGGTCGTCTGATCGTTTAACCAAACCCAGCATTGCGCCTTCAAGATTCATAATCGGCCGTTCAGCCATCAGCTTTCCCCCTAATACCGAAAACCTGTTTCCGGAGCTTACCCCACCAAAACCCGCGGCAATTTAAACGTCACGGTTTCGTCCGCCGTCTTGACGGTTTCCACCGTCACGTCAAATCGTTCGCGGCAGGCTTCGATGACGCCTTGCACCAGGTCTTCCGGGGCGGACGCCCCGGCGGTGAGGCCGAGCACTGTAACGCCTTCGAACCAGGACCAGTCTATGTCTTCGGCGCTGGCGATGAGCTGGGCGCTGGTGGCGCCGGCGCGCAGGGCGACTTCGACGAGGCGGACGGAGTTTGAACTCGTCCGGGCACCGATCACCAGCACAAGGCCTGCGCCGGGCGCGAAGACTTTGACCGCCTCCTGACGATTGGTGGTGGCGTAGCAGATGTCTTCCTTGTGCGGCGTGGCGATGCCGGGGAAGCGGGACTGGAGGGCGGCGACGATGTCTGCGGTGTCGTCCACGCTGAGCGTCGTCTGCGTGATGAAGGCGAGGTTGGCGGGGTCGCGGGGCTGGAAGGCGCGCGCGTCCTCCACCGTCTCGATGAGGGCGACGGAGCCCTCGGGGAGCTGGCCCATCGTGCCGATCACTTCGGGGTGGCCGGCATGGCCGATGAGGACGATTTCGCGGGCGGCATTGAAATGGCGCTCGGCCTCGACATGCACCTTGGAGACCAGCGGGCAGGTCGCGTCGACATAGATCATGTTGCGCCGGCCGGCTTCGGCGGGGACGGATTTGGGCACGCCATGGGCGGAGAAGATGACCGGGCGGTCATCGGGGCATTCTTCCAGCTCCTCCACAAAGATGGCGCCCAGCGCCTCCAGACGCTCCACCACATGCCGGTTGTGGACGATTTCATGGCGCACATAGACCGGGGCGCCCCATTTTTTCAGGGCTTCCTCGACGATCTGGATGGCGCGGTCCACGCCCGCGCAGAAGCCGCGCGGGGCGGCCAGGCGGAGGGTGAGGGGCGGTTTCGTCGTCATCTGGCGTATTTCTCCTGCGCCGAATGCGTTGCGCGGCGCCTGCAAGGCCTTTAACACGGTCGAGCTATTACATGGACAGGCCTTTTCTCAGGCCAAGATGGACACGCCGACGCATGCGCAGAATTGCCCTTATCCTCGCCGCTTCCTTCCTGGCCGCTACGGCGGTGACCGGCTGCCGCAGCAGCCGCCTCGCCCAGAGCCTGGACTCGACGCCAAATGCCGGCCC
Source organism: Hyphomonas sp. (assembly GCA_046293975.1). Classification (GTDB taxonomy): domain Bacteria; phylum Pseudomonadota; class Alphaproteobacteria; order Caulobacterales; family Hyphomonadaceae; genus Hyphomonas. The sequence continues at coordinate 4,009 of JBKBIZ010000116.1, forward strand.
CTGCCCCGTCATCGGCTCGGTCTATGACGCGGCCCGCTATGTGAAATTCGTGGATGGCTCGGGCGAGCTTTACTCGGATATCGAGTTTACCGGCGAGATCACCGATGTTCGCATCTTCTGCCGCTATACCGATGACCACCCGCTGGCGGCTGAAATCGAGGTCGATTTTGCCTTCGGCAAGGGCCCGCAGGCGCGCGGCGACAGCCACACCTATCCGTATTTCGTCGCCGTCACCCGCCGCAATGGCAAGGTTCTGGCGCGGGAAACCTTTGCCACACAGGCTGAGTTCCGCGGCAAGACGCTGACGAGCAAATCCGAACTGGTGAACCGCATCACCATCCCGCGGGCTGACAGCTCGATCTCGGGAGTGAACTTCGAGATTGTCGTGGGCTTTGAGCTGACGGCCGAGCAGCTGGAATTCAACCGCGCCGGCAAGCGATTCCGCCTTGATGCGGGCTCGGGCCTGTCGGAGTAAGACATGACGAGCCTCGCGAAGAACCTGTCTGCGGCCGCTGGCGCCGCCTTTGAGGCAATGGGGCTGGAGGCGCGTTTCGGCGATGTGCGCCGGAGCGACAAGCCGGAGCTGGCAGACTTCCAGTGCAATGGCGCGATGGCGGCGGCCAAGGCTGCGGGCCGTAACCCGCGCGAGATTGCCGGGGAGATTGCCGCGCGGCTGAAGGAACATGGCTCTGTGCTGTCGGCGGAAGTGGCCGGGCCGGGATTTATCAATTTGCGGGTGTCTGACGCCGCGCTGTCGGCGCGCGCCGAATATGTGCGCGGGGACGTGATGGCGGGGGCGGAGAAAGCCGCCGACGCCGCCGTGACCGTGATCGACTTTGGCGGGGCGAATGTCGCCAAGCCGATGCATGTGGGCCATCTGCGCTCCGCCGTGATCGGCGATACGCTGCAACGGATTTGCCGGTTTGCCGGCGATCAGGTCACCTCTGACGTCCACCTGGGCGATTGGGGCCTCCAGATGGGCCACCTCGTCACCGAGCTGTGTGATGAGCAGCCGGGCCTCATCTATTTCGACGCCGCCTATACCGGCCCCTACCCGGCTGAGCCGCCCGTCACCATCGACGATCTCGGCCGGCTTTATCCCCAGGCCAGCAACAAGGCGAAGGCCGACGCGGCCCGCAATGAGCGTAGCCAGATGGCGGTGGCGGAGTTGCAGGCCGGCCGGCCGGGCTACCGCGCGCTGCTGCGCCATTTCATTGATGTGTCGATCGAGGCGCTCAAAGCCGACTATGGCTTCCTCAATGTCTCCTTCGACCTCTGGAAGGGCGAGAGCGATGTGGACGAGCTGATCCCCGGCCTGGTGGAGCGCTTCAAGCAGGCGGGCCTTGCCGAGGAGAGCGACGGCGCGCTGATCGTGCATGTGGCCCGCGAGAGTGACAAGAAAGAGATGCCGCCCGTCATGCTGGTCAACAGCCGCGGCGGTACGGGCTATCACACGACAGACCTGGCCACGATCCTCGACCGGATGGACTCGCTGACCCCCACGCCCGAGCGGATGCTCTATGTGGTTGACCAGCGCCAGGCGCTGCATTTCGAGCAGGTGTTCCGCGCCGCCGATCTGCTCGGCCTGATCGAGGAAAACCGGCTGGAGCATATCGGCTTTGGCACGGTGA
>JBKBIZ010000117.1:0-5552 GCA_046293975.1 Hyphomonas sp.
CCTTGAAGGATGAGCCCGCCCATGCCTCTGAATTCCGCTGCTGTGCTCAATTCGCAATGCCCTTGAAACCAAACGCTCAAATGCGACCCCTGTCAGCCACTCAACACATATAGACCCGTGGGGCGCGCTGGCCAGCCCGAAGACCGCCTGACCTAGACGCTTCCCATTGTCCCCGCAGGCGTGGCAGCAGCAATATTCATGCCAGGCGACGCCCTGAGGTAGCGCAGAGCGATGGGGCATCTGTGCTTATTTCACAATAGGATTGGCCCGGAAGGCTGGCCCTGCCTATTCCCACTCAATCGTTCCCGGCGGCTTTGAGGTGACATCGTAGACGACGCGGTTTACGCCTTTTACTTCGTTGATGATGCGTGTGGCGACGCGGCCGAGGAATGCGTGCTCGAAGGGATAATAGTCCGCCGTCATACCATCGGTTGAGGTCACCGCGCGAAGCGCAAGAACGGCCTCGTACGTGCGTTCATCTCCCATCACGCCGACGGTATTCACCGGGAGCAGTACACTGAACGCCTGCCAGATTTCATCATAGAGGCCGGCCTTGCGGATCTCATCAATATAGATCGCGTCGGCCTTGCGGAGCGTGTCTGCCTTTTCCCGCGTGATCGCGCCGGGGATACGGATGGCGAGGCCTGGGCCGGGGAAAGGATGGCGGCCGACAAAGGCTTCCGGAAGTCCGAGTTCACGGCCGAGGGCGCGGACTTCATCCTTGAAGAGTTCGCGCAACGGCTCGACCAGTTTCATTTTCATGCGGGCCGGCAGGCCGCCGACATTGTGGTGGCTTTTGATAGTCACCGAGGGACCACCTATTGCCGATACGCTTTCGATGACATCCGGATACAGAGTGCCCTGAGCGAGGAAGTCTGCGCCACCGATCTTGGCGGCTTCTGCATCGAACACGTCGATGAACAGACCGCCGATGATCTTGCGTTTCTTCTCCGGGTCGGTGACGCCCTCAAGCTGGCCCAGGAAGAGTTCGGAGGCGTCTACATGCACGAGCGGGATGTTGTAATGCTCGCGGAAGAGGCTGACGACCTGCTCGCTCTCGCCGGCCCGCATCAGTCCGTGGTCGACGTAAACGCAGGTAAGCTGGTCTCCGATGGCTTCATGGATAAGTACGGCGGCTACGGACGAGTCCACACCTCCGGAAAGACCGCAGATGACCCTGCCCTTGCCGACCTGCGCGCGGATTTTCTGGATGGCCTCGGCGCGGTAAGCCGCCATCGTCCAATCGCCTTTCAGGCCCGCAACGCCGTGCGTGAAGTTGCGCAACAGGCGCGCGCCATGCGTCGTGTGGACGACTTCAGGGTGGAACTGGGTGCCGTAGAATTTGCGTTCCGGATCGGCGATGACCGCATAGGGCGCGCCGGGAGACTTGGCGATCACGCCGAAGCCGGGCGCCATTTCAGCAACATGGTCGCCATGACTCATCCAGACCTGTTCTGAATTGCCCCCCTCAAACAGACCATCAAGAATGGGGTCAACCTGCATACGCTCAATGAAGGCGCGGCCAAATTCCCGGCTCGTACCGCTTTCTACTTTGCCGCCCAGTTGGTGCATCATCACCTGCTGGCCATAGCAAATACCCAGGATGGGCAGGCCGCTGTCAAAAATGCATTGGTCTGCCAGGGGTGCGTCTTTCCAGGTAACGCTCGCCGGGCCGCCGGACAGGATAACCGCCTGTGGCCCGAAGGCGCTCAGGAAGGCGCCATCGACCTTGTTGAAGGGGTGGATCTCACAATAGACGCCGCTTTCGCGCAGGCGCCGAGCGATCAGTTGTGTGACCTGACTGCCGAAATCAACGATCAGAACGCGTTCATGGGCGGTGGGGGCGGAATCGGCTTGCTGTGTCATGGCCCCTATTAGCGAGGGTTTGGCCATCGCGAAAGGCTGTCAAAGGCGCCAATTGCCTATTTGGGCAGGAAGGCATTAGCTAGGGGCCATGAACGCTCCCCTACAGACTGTACCGCAACTGATCACACACGCCCGGCAAGCCTTGCAGCCCGGCGGCAACCCGCAGATAGCGGTAGACGCTCTAAACGAGGCCCTGAAGCAGGCCCCCCGTGACATTGGCCTGATCCTTTATCTGGGCGACGCGCATCACGCTGCGGGCCAGAAAACTGAGGCGGGGCATGCTTACGGGATAGGCCTCAAGCTGGCCCAGCAGATCAATCCGGCTTCCATACCCGAAGGCATTCGCCAGGCCTTGCAGCGTGCAGAGGCGCGACGCGCCGAATACTCGGCAGCGTATGAGACCTTTCTGCGCAGACGCCTGCCAAGCGGCGCGCTAGAGCCCCGTTTTGATCAGGCTCTGGATATCCTGCTGGGCCATCGGCAGATATTCGTCCAGCAGCCCACAAAGTTCTATTTTCCCGGCCTGCCTCAGATCCAGTTTTACGATACGGCGCTGTTCGACTGGGCCTCAGAGTTAGAGGCGAAGACGGATCAGATTCGCGAGGAGCTGATCGCAGTGATGACGGAAACAGACGCGTTTGCGCCTTACCTTCCTGAAGAAGACATGTCTCGTCCCCATGTGCGCTCTCATCAGCTGCAAGGCAGCATGGATTGGGCGGCTTTCTATATCTGGAAAGACGGCGTGCGGGTCGAGGAGAATGCCCGCCGATGCCCGGTGACCGCAGGTGCGTTTGAATCGGTTCCCCTGGACTTCCTCCCAGGCCAGGCGCCCTCGGTATTGTTTTCAAGACTTAAGCCAGCCGCGCATATCCCGCCGCATACGGGCCTCATAAACACACGCCTGATCGGACACCTGCCCTTGCTTGTACCGGGGCCGGCCTGGCTTCGTGTCGGCAACGAGGTCCATCACTGGAAGGAAGGCAAACTCGTGGTGTTCGACGACTCCATAGAGCATGAAGCCAAGAACGAAGCGGATGAAACGCGCGTCGTACTCCTTTTTGATTTCTGGAGACCAGAAATCACTGTTCCAGAGCGCGAACAGATTGCCGCCCTTGTCGCAGCAATTTCTGACTATACGGGCGATGCGATCGCGCGGGAAACCTGAACGGTTAAGAAGTTCGCCGCAGCACTGCGAAGAAGAAGCCATCTGTGCCTGCACGCTCTGGCGTGAGGCGCACACTTCCGGTGGGGCCGCGGAATTTCCGGACAATTGCGGCGCCATGATCGGTCAGAAGGCCTGACGCGATGGCGGCCTCGGCGGCGTCTTCTTCGGTGAAGCGCGCATCTGCTGCCAGGAACTCCGTTACGCCGTCTTCGTCTTCTTCGATAAGGAAGGAGCAGGTCGCATACAGCATGCGGCCGCCGGGCTTCACATAGTTGGCGGCTTCAGCGAGGATCTGGCGCTGGTCTTCAATGCGCTTTTCGAGCTGGCCAGGCTTTACCCGCCATTTAGAATCTGGCTTCCGGCGCCAGGTTCCGGTTCCTGTGCACGGCGCGTCCACAAAGACGAGGTCCATCTGGGCGATCAGTGGATCGAGGCTCGTGCCTTCGCTGGGGTGAACGAGCTGGACATTGTGAACCCCCGCCCGTTTGAGGCGTGGGACCAGCGCAGAGAGGCGCTTGCCGTCAATGTCGTAGGCGTAGATCTGACCCTTGCCATCCATCTGCGCAGCGAGCGCGAGGGTTTTACCCCCGCCCCCGGCGCAGAAGTCGAGCACCTGTTCGCCCGGCTTTGCATTGGCGGCGGCGGCCGCAATCTGGCTGCCGGCATCCTGGACTTCTACCCAGCCTTTGGAAAAAGCCGGAATGCCTTCGATGGAGTCTTCGCGTAGCGTGGGGTCGCGCGCGGGAATGTTGTAGGCGTTATTGAGCAGTTTCGACGGTTCGCCGCGAATGGTCTTCAGCGGGAGGGCAGCTTTTTCGCTGTCGCTTTTCAGGGAGTTGACGCGCAGGTCCACGTCCGCGCGGACCGCCATAGCCTTTGTTTCAGCAACCGTATCGGTCCCAAACACGCGCTCCATATGCGGGGTCATCCATTCAGGAAAGTCTCCCTGGATGTGGAGGGGCGCTGCGGGATCGAGCGCGGTGACCAGGAGAGCGTCGCGCTCCGCATTGGTCAGCGGCGTGGGACCATGTTCGTCATAACAGGCCTGCTCGATATCTTGCGCAGGCCAGTCCCAGACGAAGCGCAGCGTGCCGAGGACCAGGGCGCGAGGATCATCGAAACCCATCATATGAGCTGTCGAATTGCGCCGCCGCAGGGCATCGAGAACGAGGCCGGAGACCCAGGCGCGATCTTTCGAGCCTGCGTATCGCGCGCTCTTACCCCAGTCGCGCACGGCGATTTTCACAGGCTGGTGTCGCCCGATCACATCCGTCAGGACGGTAATTGCTGCGCTGATGCGTCCGCCATTGCGCATGTGTCGGCTCTCCGGTTGCGTAGAGGCGGGTGTTAGCCTTCTATGGCGCCAGTGAAAACAATAAAGGGCTGAAGATGCTGGAGATTCACCTGCCGGAAGGCCTGCGCGATGCGTCACGGGCCGATTGGCGCCAACTGGGCGACATTACAGGCGAAGCTTTTGCCGATGACCCGGTCAATCTGTGGATATTCGGGAAAACAGAGGCGCTCAAGCCGGTTTTTTCCCTGCTGGCGCGCCATCTCTACCTGCCAAATGGCATCTGCCACCTGGCGGGCGATGGGGGCGCCACGATGTGGAGCCTGTCTGACAAGCGCAAGGAGCTCGGCCCTCTTCCGACCCTTGGTCTGGTCTGGACGCTCATGCGGCTAGGATCAAAAGGTGCCGCCAAACGCGCCCTTTCGGCCGGTGAAGCGATGGCACGCGAACATCCAGCGGCCCCTCACCTCTATCTCTTCACGATTGGCACAAGGAAGGCAGCGCGCGGCAAAGGACTGGGAAAGCAGCTTATCAGCCCAACTTTGGCCGCCGCCGACAAAGCGCACCTGCCCTGTTATCTGGAGAACTCAAACCCGGCTAACTCCGGCTTTTACATGAGCCACGGTTTTGAGCGGATGAAACTGTTCGAGCCCGGCCCGGGCGGCCCGCCCCTCGAAGCGATGTGGCGGGAGCCCAAGGGGCTTTAGGAGACTCTTATCCCCTCGACAGCGAGTAATTTGGCGCTTCACGTGTCATCATCACGTCGTGGACATGGCTTTCGTTGAGGCCGGCGCCGGTGATCTGGACGAATTCGGCCTTGGCATGAAGCTCGGCAATGTCCTTGGCGCCGACATAGCCCATCGCAGCGCGCAGGCCGCCGACCATCTGGTGGATGATCGCGCCGACCGGTCCTTTGAAGGGCACCTGCCCTTCGATGCCTTCTGGCACGAGTTTCTCAGCGGCAGCGTCCTTCTGGAAGTAGCGATCGGCCGAGCCGCGCGCCATGGCGCCGAGGCTGCCCATGCCGCGATAGGCTTTGTAGCTGCGCCCCTGGTAGAGGAAGACCTCGCCGGGTGCTTCTTCGGTGCCCGCAAACATTGAGCCCATCATGGCGGTCGATGCGCCGGCAGCGAGGGCCTTGGCGAAGTCGCCGGAGAATTTGATCCCGCCATCGGCGATGACGGGGACGCCGGACGCGAGCGCGGCGGTCGCGCACTGCTCAATCGCCGT
>JBKBIZ010000118.1:0-5250 GCA_046293975.1 Hyphomonas sp.
GGCCCAGCGCAGCATCAGCACCGTGCCATCAGTATCGACCTTGGACACAAACCCGTTGCCGGCTTTGGCGCTGCCATCGCCCGCCACATTGGAAATGAAATAGGTGCCATCTGGCCCCAGCGCGGCCCCTTCAGGGGCCTCAAAGCCCGTCGCCACCCAGAGCTGTTCGAGGCGCGGGGCAGTGGCCGCCGCCGTATCCGGCGCTGCCGCCGCTTCTGTGGCAACGGCCGCGTCCACCGCGCCGGCCTCATCGGCAGGCAGATCGCTGCCCCCACAGGCTGACAGGGCAATGGAAATGGCGATACCGGCAGCGGTGGCAAACAGGCGCATGAAGTCCTCCCAAGACGTTTCTCGGAGAGACCATGCCTCACCGGCCGGGAGCTGGCCAGCCTTGCCGTCGCAGCAATGCCCCGTCAGACCTGACCGCGACGGTCCATGCCCTGCCGGTCAACCATCCAGCCCGGATATTCGGGCTTCAACGCGGACATCGTCTCAAGCCGGGCAAGATCATCCGCATCGAGCACCACATCCAACGATCCGAGATTGTCTTCCAGCTGTTCGAGCGTGCGCGTTCCGATGATCACGCTGGTCACGTGGTCCTGGTGCAGCAGCCAACCGAGCGCCACCTGTGGCACGGTTACGCCCTTGTTCGCAGCGATGTCGCGCATCGCGTCGATGATGTCGAAACCCTTCTCCTTTTCGACCGGCGGGAAATCGAAGATTGTCCGGCGCGCATCGTTCGGGCCGGCACCATCCCGCGTGAACTTCCCGGACAGAAATCCGCCCGCGAGCGGACTCCAGGGCAGGATGGCAAGGCCTTGATCTTTCGCCATTGGCACAACTTCGCGTTCCAGATCACGGCCCGCGATGGAATAATACATCTGGCAGCTCTCGAAACGGCTTAGACCGCGTTTCTCGGCATACGCCACCGCCTTCATGATCTGCCAGGCAGGCATGTTGCACAGCCCGACATATCGCACCTTGCCGGAGCGGACGACCGCATCCAGCGCTTCGACCGTCTCCTCAATCGGCGTCAACGGGTCCGATCCGTGAACCTGGTAGAGGTCGATATAGTCGAGCCTGAGCCGCTCAAGGCTCGCGTCCACTCCGTCGAAGATATGCTTGCGGGAGAGACCGGAAATATTCCGGGCCAGTTTTTCGCGCCGTTCAGCCTCGGCCATCTGGGCTCCGGTCGCATCCTCCCCGACCAGCATCGACACGCGCCCGAACACCTTTGTCGCGACGACGATCTCGTCGCGCGGCAGATTGGTATTGCGGATCGCCTGCCCGAGGATCTCCTCTGACCGGCCGGCCGAATAGACATCTGCCGTATCGAAGAAATTGATGCCCCTGTCGAACGCCCTGCGGACCAGCGCATCGGCTTCGTCCTGCTGCTGCTTCCCGATGAACTTCCAGATGCCGCCATCGCCGCCGAATGTCATCGTGCCAAGGCAGAGTTTCGACACAACCAGTCCGGTGCGTCCGAGTTTGGTGTATTTCATGGGAGAGCCCTCTTTCTGACTCTCAGATAGGGACAAAACGCCCTGTGACTAGACGGGGGCGGGCTGGACGGGGCGTTGTTTTACCCCTGCCCGCGCCCAGGCCCGCTCATGCAGGGTATAGGCCACCGTCTGCACCAGCGGCTCGATCATGCCGATGGCGAGCGCCGCCTTCCAGCTGCGCGTCAGGGCGAACGCGACCGTGATGGCGACGGCAAAATGCATGACACTGTAAGTCAAAGTCTTCAGGGCGGGGCGGGGCATCGGAGGGAACCTCATTCTCATAGAACTCAATCTGGCGCTTTTGAGAATGATTTTCAAATAGATACAGGTTGCCCGCGTCATAGAGCGCGCCTATGGGGCAAATCTGTCATGGCCTCTTGAGCCTGCTCCACAGTTCCCCATATCGACGGCCAAAGAAGCGAGCGGTATTTAACACCCAACTCGCTGCTCAAAAACGAACCCTTGTATATAGAGCCATCTGGCGGCCCGGGGCTGCTGAGCAGACCGAACCCAAACGAAGCCAGTGGCGGCTGACAAAAGAGAGAGACTTACATGAGCAAGATCATTGGCATCGACCTTGGCACCACCAACTCCTGCGTTGCTGTGATGGAAGGCGGCCAGGCGAAGGTTATCGAGAACGCCGAAGGCGCCCGTACCACCCCCTCGGTCGTGGCCTTCACCGAAAACGGCGACCGCCTGATCGGCCAGCCGGCCCGCCGGCAAGGCGTGACCAACCCGGACTTCACCTTCTACGCCATCAAACGCCTCATCGGGCGCACCTTTGACGACCCGACCGCGCAGAAGGACAAGGCCATGAGCCCCTTCAGCATCGTCAAGGCCCCCAATGGCGACGCGTGGGTCAAAGGCCGCGACAAGGAATACTCGCCCCAGGAAATCTCCGCCTTCATTCTCACCAAGATGAAGGAGACCGCCGAAGCCTATCTCGGCGCCAAGGTCACCCAGGCCGTCATCACCGTCCCGGCCTATTTCAACGACGCCCAGCGCCAGGCCACCAAGGATGCTGGCCGCATCGCCGGCCTTGAAGTGCTCCGCATCATCAACGAGCCCACCGCCGCCGCCCTCGCCTACGGCCTCGACAAAGGCGGCAACAAGACCATCGCGGTTTACGACCTTGGCGGGGGCACATTCGACGTCTCCCTGCTCGAAATCGGCGACGGCGTGTTCGAAGTGCTCTCCACCAATGGTGACACCTTCCTCGGCGGTGAAGACTTCGACCTTCGCGTCGTCGACTTCCTCGCTTCGGAGTTCAAGAAAGAACAGGGCATCGACCTGAAGACCGACAAGCTCGCCCTTCAGCGCCTCAAGGAAGAAGCCGAGAAAGCCAAGAAAGAGCTCTCCTCGGCCAGCCAGTATGAAGTGAACCTCCCCTTCATCACGGCTGACGCCACCGGCCCCAAACACCTCAACATCAAGCTGACGCGCGCCAAGTTCGAAAGCCTGGTCGAAGACCTCGTCCAGCGCACCATCGAGCCTTGCCGCAAGGCCCTCAAGGACGCTGGCAAAACGCCGGCCGACATTGACGAAGTCGTCCTCGTCGGCGGCATGACGCGCATGCCCGCCGTGCAGGAAGCGGTGAAGAAATTCTTCAACCGCGAGCCCCACAAGGGCGTCAACCCGGATGAAGTCGTCGCCATCGGCGCCGCGATCCAGGGCGGCGTCCTGCAAGGCGACGTGAAGGATGTTGTGCTTCTCGACGTCACCCCGCTCTCGCTCGGCATCGAAACCCTCGGCGGCATCTTCACCCGCCTGATCGAGCGCAACACGACCATCCCGACGAAGAAGAGCCAAGTCTTCTCCACCGCCGAAGACAACCAGCCTGCGGTGACCATCAAGGTTGCCCAGGGCGAGCGCGAAATGGCGTCTGACAACAAACAGCTCGGCCAGTTCAACCTCGAAGGCATTGCCCCGGCCCCGCGCGGCCTGCCGCAGATCGAAGTCACCTTCGACATCGACGCCAACGGCATCGTCTCGGTCTCGGCCAAGGACAAGGCCACCGGCAAGGAACAGCAGATCACCATCCAGGCAGATGGCGGCCTCTCCGAAGCCGACATCAAGAACATGATGGCCGACGCTGAGTCCAATGCCAGCACGGACAAAGCCCGCCGCGAACTCGTCGAAGCGAAAAACCACGCCGAAGCCCTCGTCCACCAGACCGAGAAGCAGCTCATCGAGCACGGCGCCAAAGTGACCGACGCGGTCAAAGAGGAGATCGAAAAAGCCATCGCCGATCTCAAGGAAGCCGCGACCGGCGACAACGCCGCCGACATCGCCGCCAAGCATCAGGCCCTGATGAACGCCGCGATGAAACTCGGCGAAGCCATCTACGCCGCCTCGGGCGCCGGCGCCGCCGGCGACGATGAAGCGCCAACCTCCGGCAATGACGACGTCGTCGACGCCGACTTCGAAGAAGTCGACGAACGCAAATAAGCGGCAATCCCTCCGCCCCAAAACAAAACCCCGCCGGACCTCCGGCGGGGTTTTTTTGTCAGGGTCTGCCGCTTTAAAGCGGCTCAGCTTTTCCCGGCATACAAATCTGTCGCCCGGATCAGACGGTCGAGAATCCCCGGCTCGGAATACGCGTGCCCCGCCCCTTCGATCATATGGAAATCTGCCTTCGGCCAGGCCTTGTGCAGAAGCCAGGCATAGCGCATCGGGCACGGCATGTCGTAGCGGCCATGAATGATCGCACCCGGAATATCCGCCAGCCTGCCCGCATCCCGTAAAAGCTGCCCCTCCTCCAACCATCCGGCATACGTGAAATAATGGTTCTCGATCCGCGCAAAGGCGAGTGCGTAGTCAGGGTCATGAAACGCGCCGGACGTTTCAGGCTCCGGCAGCAGGGTGATCGTCTCCCCCTCCCAGATACTCCACGCCTTGGCGCAGCGCAGCTGTTCCTCCCGGTCCTCGCCCACAAGGCGCCTGCGATAGGCGGCCACCATGTCGCCCCGTTCCGCTTCCGGGATCGGCGCAATGAAGCCCTCCCATTTCTCCGGAAACATCTCCGAGACGCCAAACTGGTAATACCAGTCCATTTCCGCCTTGGTCAGCATGTAGATGCCGCGCACAACAAGTTCGCTGACCCGCTGGGGGTGTTTCTGCGCATAGGTCAGCGCCAGCGTCGAGCCCCACGAGCCGCCGAAGACCAGCCAGTTCGCCGCCCCGATCATCTCGCGCAACCGCTCAATGTCGGCCACCAGATGCCAGGTCGTATTGTTTTCCAGGCTCGCAAACGGCCTCGACCGCCCGCATCCCCGCTGATCGAACAGGATCACATCATAAAGCGCCGGATCAAACAGGCGCCGATGGCTCGGTGAAAATCCCCCGCCCGGCCCGCCATGCAGGAACACGGCCGGCTTTGCCCCCTTCGTCCCCACCCGCTCCCAATAGACCCGGTGGCCATCCCCGGTCTCCAGGAAGCCCGTCTCGAAGGGCTCAATTTCAGGATAGAGGCGGCGCAGGTCACTCATCATGGGTCTCCAGGCTGAGCCTTCTGTCTAGATCAGATGGGAGAGCCCCGCAAAGCCGCCCCGCACTGTCGCGGCCGCGTCAGGTTTTGTCCCAACTTGTCCTGATCTGTCCCAAACTGTCCCGGATTGTCCCGATCTGTCCGAAAATGCCGTTGGAGTTTCGTTGGAGTTTTTCCCAAAAAACTCCAACCACACACCCCGTGTCATCCCGGACGGCCCAAAGGGCCGATCCGGGACCGTCTCGCCTCCCTGACCACTCC
>JBKBIZ010000119.1:0-4916 GCA_046293975.1 Hyphomonas sp.
CCGCAACAATGACAAAAGGTTCAAGTTCCATCTGCGTCCCGCTCCCCTGCCGCTTTGCCTTATGGTCCTGCGCGGCATGTCGAAATGCAAATATATGAGAACTTGCTAAATTAGCAACAACTCATATGTTGGGATCATCGCAGATACGAGACGACCGCCAAAGAGGAAACCGGACATGCCCACCATCAAAGCCTTCTTCGACACAGCCACGAACACAGTCACCTATCTGGTCTGGGACGCGGCCACCCGCGAGGCGGTGATCATTGATCCGGTGCTGGACTTCGATCCGGCCCCCGCCCGCCTCTCTACAGAATCTGCCGATGAAGTCCTCGCCGCCGCGGAGGCCGAAGGCCTGAAAATCCTCTGGGCGCTCGACACCCACGCCCATGCCGATCACCTTTCGGCGGCCGATTATGTCCGCCAGAAAACCGGCGCAAAGGTCGGCATCGGCGCGCATATCACCGACGTTCAGAAAATCTTCCGCCCGATGTTTGGCCCCACCAGCGACACGCCGGATGAAACCGTGTTCGACGCGCTTTTCAATGAAGGCGACGAAATCCCGCTCGGCAACGAGACCATCCGTGTACTGCACACACCCGGCCACACCGCCGCCTGCCTCACCTATCTGATCGGCGACGCCGCCTTCGTGGGCGATACCGTCTTCATGCCAGACTATGGCACCGCCCGCGCAGACTTTCCCGGCGGCGACGCCCACGCGCTTTATAACTCGATCCGCAAGCTCCTCGCCCTGCCGCCCGAAACCCGCATCTTCACCGGCCATGACTATCTCCCCGAAGGCCGCAAAACCCATGCCTGGGAAGCCACCGTCGCGCAGCACCGCGCCGCCAATATCCACGTCCATGACGGCGTCACCGAAGACGCCTTCGTCGACATGCGCCAGGCCCGCGACAAAACCCTCGCCGCCCCGCGCCTGATCCTCCCCTCCCTCCAGGTCAACATCCGCGCCGGCACATTGCCCCCGCCAGAATCCGACGGCCAGACCTACCTGCGCCTGCCGGTAAACCGGCTCGGCAACTAACAGCCCGCCCTCTCCCCAAAGAGCAACAGGCCCCCTCCTCATGACTATGGGGAGGGATGGGGTGGGGCACCTCTCCACCCGGCACACCGCCCGCACGCCCCGCATAGCTCCCCTGCCGCCCTACCCCGACGCGCCCCCTGCCCATGCCCGCAAAACCCTGATAGGGCCTGCCCCATCATGGCCATACGTGACTTCATCCTGCTCTGCGCCGTCTGCCTCGTCTGGGGGCTCAACCTGGTCGTGACGCGCTGGGCGGTGGCCGATATGGCCATTCCGCCGATCTTCTTTGCCGCGCTGCGCTTCCTCGGCGTCGCGGTCTGCCTTGTGCCATTCCTCTTCCCGCGCCCGCCTAACCTGCGCACGCTGTTCTTTGTCTCGATCATGATCGGCAGCGTCCATTTCGCGCTGCTCTTCATCGGCCTGCAACATGCCGAGGCCTCCGCTGTCGCCGTCACCGGCCAGCTCGGCGTGCCCTTCTCCACGCTGATGAGCATGATGTTCCTGGGCGAAGTCATCCGCTGGCGCCGCGCCCTTGGCATCTTCCTGGCGTTCATCGGCGTGGTCGTCATCGCCTTCGATCCGGGCAGCTTCTCGGTCTCCTATGGGCTGCTCTACATCATCGCCTCAGCCTTCGTTGGCTCGGCAGGGGGCATCATCATGAAGTCGATGCCCAAGATCTCCGCCCTGCGCATGCAGGCCTGGGTCGGCGCCTTCAGCTTTGCGCCCCTGTTTGCGCTTTCCTTCTTCACCGAGACAAACCAGTTCGACGCTTATCTCAATGGCGGCTGGATGGTCTGGGCCGCCAGCGCCTTCGCCATCCTTGGCGTGTCGGTATTCGGCCATTCGGCCTTCTACACCCTCCTGAAGAAGTATGACGTCTCCCTCCTCTCCCCGCTGACCCTGATGACGCCGATCTGGGGCGTCATCTTCGGCATCGTCCTGCTGCACGAGCCCGTTACCTGGCGCCTCATCCTCGGCGCCATCATCTCGCTGTCAGGGGTGCTTGTCATCGCCCTCCGCCCGAACGAGAAAATGCCTGAAGCGGCCCTCGGCAAGAAGGTCGCCTCGGGAGACTCCTGATGCAGATCGAAGACACCCCCAGCCCGAACTTTGACGCGCGCAAGCACGCCGTCACCCTGTTGGTGCTGCACTATACCGGCATGGCAACAGGCGAAGCCGCCCTCGCCCGGATGCGCGATCCCCAGGCCAAGGTCTCGGCCCATTATATGGTCTGGGAAGATGGCCGCATTGCCCGCCTCGTGGCTGAAAATGCCCGCGCCTGGCATGCCGGTGTCTCGAAATGGCAGGGTCTGGAGGATTTGAACTCCCGCTCCATCGGCATCGAGATCGTCAATGGCGGCCATGACTACCCCGCCCCCGGCGGCGCGCTCCCGCCCTATCCCGACGCGCAGATAGCGGCCGTCATCGCCCTTGCCCGTGAAATCATGGCCCAGCATGACATCCCGCCCACCGGCCTCGTCGCTCATTCGGATATTGCGCCCGCCCGCAAGATCGACCCCGGCGAGCATTTCCCGTGGGCCCGCCTGGCAGACGCCGGCCTCGGCCTCTGGCCCCAGCCTGAAACCGGCGCATCCTGCGTCTGGTCCGGCGGCGACGCTTCCCGCCTCAACGCCCAACTCGCCGCCATCGGCTATGACACCGCCGACATCCCCGCCGCCCTGCGCGCCTTCCAGCGCCGCTGGATGCCCGCCGCGATCACCGGCCTTGCCGACACCGCCACCCTCGCCCGCCTCGCCCAGATCGCCGGGGCTTACACCTCGGGCCCTTTCGGCTCATCCTCGCCCCAGGCATGAGCCCACTCGGTCGCCAGCGCGGCGCCCAGCAACAGAGATGACACCGATGCTGACAGCCAGATAAAGCCCAGGATCAGCGAAGCCAGCGCACCATAGATCGTACTCAGCACCGAATAGTGCAGGTAGAGCTGGAACAGGAATGTCACCCCCAGGAACGCCACCGCTGCCGCCGCTGCGCCTGCCGCCAGCGCCCGCGTGCCTGGCCGTACATGACCACGCAGCGACATCACCAGGATCAGATAGAATACGAGAAAGCTGGCAATCCCCTTGGAGATCCAGAGCGAGTCCACCAGTGTCGCAATCTCGCCTGCAAACCGCAGCGCTATATCGCCAGACTCCTGCACCGCCACGGTCACCACCAGCTGTAACAGACCAAGCAGCCACACGATCAGGATCAGCGTTGCCGTCAGCAGCAGAGAGGTGCCCTGAAACCGCGCAAACCGTGTCCGGTCTGCCGTGCCCGCAATCATCCGGATGCCGGTAATCAGCGCCTTGGCTCCGGACGTCGCGGTAAACAGCACCAGGATCGCCGCCAGGAAGGCCCGCACACTCAAACCCGCCGGCGTCATCTTCTGGATCGCATTCACCTCTTCGAAGGTCAGCGGTTCCACGCTCTGGCTGAAGAAATTGGTAACCGGTTTGGCCAGCTGGTGCGCGAGTTCCGGCGGCAGAAAAAAAGTCAGCAGCGTCAGCGTCATGTAGATCAGCGGAAAGATCGAGAACAGCGCATAGAAGGCAATGCCGCCGGTGACGATCCGCACATCCGGGCGCACAAGCCGGCGCACAGCCTGGACAGCAGGATCGATGAAGTCGGGTCGCCAGCGCTCGAGCATCCGAACAGTTCTGACACGGCCGGCCTAAGAAAAAAACAACGCATTCCCGCAGGGCCTGTCCACGCCCCTGACACCTGTAGCCGCTACAGCACAGGCCGAACAAATCGAGCGCCTATCCGGCTGGGCTTCTTCCTATGCCATTCTACGTCCAGTCCGGCCCTCACCAGCCGGACCTTTACCGGGTGGCCGGCGGGATCTCCTTCCCCAATGGCCGCCTTCCTGCGGATGGGGCAGAGCCGGGACGCCGGGGACATCTCATTCAAATCAATACTCTAAAATATTCCGTCTCCGGACGAATTGGGCAAACGCCCATCCGCAGGACTCCCGGCCAAAGTACCCCCGGAAAGGATTCGTCCTTGTCCGGTTGATTTTGTTGCCTTTTTCACAGAAGCCTCACAATCATTCCACAGGCACACCGAAAACCTGTGAGATTCTTCACGTGCAGAACGAAAAAAACTGGACAGGCTCTCGACTCAAGCGAGGCCATATGAGATCGTTTCGGTAAGCCAACGGTATTCCCGGCGGGAGCAAACCCGCCACCGGAACCGGAGGACAAGTCCATCGCCCCCGGACGAAACCGGGTCAGGAGCAAAGCCGGGAGACTGGCCGCGCAAAGGACCAGGTGGAGATGACGGGATAAAGCAGGCGATGGCCGGGAGGCGGGCGCTAGACCCACCAAACGGGGCCGTATGCCGTAACGGGGCGCGATCCGTAAACGGTGACCAAGAAGTGAGTGCCAGCAATGGCAAACGCAGGCGGTCAGCTGCGTGCAGGCAACCCCCCGGTTGTGCGCGTGGCGACGGAACCGGAAGCCGTGCGCCTGCAAAGGCGAACGTCCGGGTCCGGAGGGTGATGTAAGGGAATCCGCTCGAACGGATTGTCTCCAGAGCCTGATGTCGATCGAAGACCGAAATCGAGTGCTAGCACAGTGTCTCGGTAGACCGATTCGAAACACACGGGAAGGCACGACACTCGCAAGAGGGTCGTGCTTTCTTGTGTTTGGGGTTCCGCGCTTCGCGCGCCCTCACCTCCCCCATTTGCGCTTCGCTGCCAACTCCCCTATATCCCCCGCCAGACCAGATGGCCGGGCAGCCGCTGGTATGGGGGTAACCCCATACTGGAGGAAAGTCCGGGCTCCAGGTGGACAGGGCGACGGCTAACGGCCGCCCGGCGTGAGCCGAGGGAAAGTGCCACAGAAAGGAAACCGCCCCGAGGCTTCGGCCAAAGGGT
>JBKBIZ010000011.1:0-57870 GCA_046293975.1 Hyphomonas sp.
GTTGATCTGCGAGCGGAGCTGTTGGCGGACGAGCTCTCCGAGCGTCCGGGCCTCAGCCTCGCGCGGGCTGCCGGATTTCCAGGCGATCCCCACCTGACGGCCGATGATGGGCGTGACGAAAGAGCGGATGGCCACGTCTGGCCCCAGCGCCAGGCCGTTATCGGCGGCAAGGCGCGGGATGAGCGATACGCCGAGCCCGCCGGCAACCATGTTGACGAGCGTGCCGAGCGAGGTGGCGGCGACCTGCTCGCGCCCGGCGCCGGTCTTGAGGCGGCAGATCGAGACGGCGTGATCGCGCAGGCAGTGACCGTCTTCCAGCAGGAGCAGGTCTTCGCCCTGAAGATCTTCCGGGGAGAGGCCGTTCTTGCGGCTGAGCGGGTGGCCGGCCGGGGCGGCGAGGAGGAATTCATCGTCGAAGAGTGTCATCATCTCGATGCCGGGCGCGTCCCAGGGTAGCGCGATGAAGGCGGCGTCGAGCGTCCGGGCGCGCAGCTGGTCGATCAGGCGGTGGGTGCGGTCTTCGGTGAGGTAGAGTTTGAGCTCGGGATAGCGCCGGGTCAGCTGGCCCACGATCTGGGGCAGCACGAAGGGCGCGATGGTCGGGATGGCGCCCAGATGGAAGGGGCCGGAGAAAAGCGCGCCCGCGCTGGTGACGGCCTGGACGAGGGCGTGGGCATCCGCCAGCAGGGCCGAGGCGCGCGCGACGGCGATTTCCCCAGCATGCGTCAATGTTGCACCGCGCGATTCGCGCTCGGCGAGCGACACCCCAAAGAGATCTTCAAGCTCCTTTATACCCGCAGAAAGTGTGGGCTGGGTGACGTGACATGCCTCGGCCGCACGGGAGAACGAGCCCGATTCGCCCAAGGCGACGAGGAATTGAAGCTGGCGGAGGGTTGGAATGTTCATAGAAGATATCTATATGATAAATCGGAATTATCAATTTTCTTTATTATGTGCGCTGCACCAATTCGTAAGGGCCTGCCGCCACCGACGCAGGCCACAAACCCGTTATAGGAGACCTCCCAATGCTTGGCATCGGCCAGAAACTGCCTGACTTCCAGATCACCGGCGTGAAACCGAAATTCATGCAACATGAACAGAATGGCGAAAGCGCTTTCGAGCCGCTGAACCAGGACAGCTTCCCGGGCCTCTGGAAAGTCATCTTCTTCTACCCGAAAGACTTCACCTTCGTCTGCCCGACCGAAATCGCAGAGTTTGCGCGCCTTGCGCCGGAATTTGCTGATCGTGATGCCGTTATCCTCGGCGGCTCGACAGACAACGAGTTCGTGAAGCTCGCCTGGCGCCGTGAGCATGCCGATCTGCGGGAGCTGCCGATCTGGCAATTTGCGGACACCAACGGTTCGCTAGTTGACGGCCTTGGCGTGCGCGAAACCGGCGCCGGCGTTGCCTATCGCGCGACCTACATCGTTGACCCGCACAATGTCATCCAGCACGTTTACGTCACCAACCTGAACGTTGGCCGTAACCCGCAGGACACCCTGCGCGTACTCGACGCTCTGCAAACGGACGAGCTTTGCCCATGCAACCGCCCGGTTGGCGGCAAGACACTTGAGCTCGCCTAAGGGCAACTGAATGCCAGCTGGTTCCGGGCTCTCGCGCCCGCCCCGCGTTCCCCCACCCACGGTGGGCGCGGCCCGGGACCGGCTGGTTGTTCCTCAATATCATTCCCGATTTTCTGACAGGAGCGCGCGATGTCGCTTGAAACCCTGAAGACCCTGATTCCGGACTATGCCAAGGATATCCGTCTCAATATCGGCTCTCTGGCGAACGAAACGATCCTCAGCGAGCAGCAGAAATACGGCTGCTATCTCGCCTCGGCCCATGCGGTTGGCGAAGCGCAGACGCTGCGCGCGATCGAGGCTGAAGTGCGCGGCAAGCTGTCGGCCGAAGCGCTGAACGCGGCTAAGGCAGCGAGCGCCATCATGGGCATGAACAATGTCTATTACCGTGCCACGCATCTTGTCTCGAACACGACCTATACGACGATGCCCGCGCGCCTGCGCATGAACGTCATCGGTAATCCGGGCGTCGAGAAGGCCGATTTCGAGCTGTGGTCGCTGGCGGTGTCGGCAATCAATGGCTGCGGGATGTGCCTGGACGCGCACGAAGCCGAGCTGCGCAAGCATGGCGTGACCAGCGAGCAGATCCAGGCGGCGATCCGGATCGGCGCGGTCGTGAATGCGGCGGCGCGTGTTCTGGCGGCAGAAGCGGCGCTCGCGGCTGAGCCTGCCTGAGCCGGTTTGCATTCGGCGAGATTATGGGAGCCCCTGGGCCGGTATGGGTCTGGGGGCTTTCTTTTGGTGAAATGCGGTCATTCCGGGCGAATGGCATGTATTCTTGGTAACGAAGTAAAAAGTTCAGCGCTTCTGCATCTCTGACGGGCAAGCGATGCGGCATCGCAACACAGCGCGTTAAGGCCCGGTTTCCGTTTGGATTTTATGATCCCACCCATACCCGCCCATGCCGCCGTCATATGGCGTTCCGTGGTTGGTCGTGGTTTGTTCTCTAATTAGTCCAATGTGGAAATTCTGATTCACCAGTGGTGCCCATTGAGGCCCATGCATGCCCATGATACTCCAAATTTACACATGGTTTACCCATGGCGGGGTTTAGGCAAACAAGATTGGGCTAGGCGGGTGTTCGTTTCCACCTATGAGGGCGCTATTGATGCAAAGGGACGGGTTTCGATACCCGCGCCTTTCCGCGCCGCTTTGGGGGGATCGAGCCGCGTATTCGTGTGGCAGGCGCCCGATGGTTCCGGCGCATTGGAGGGGGGCGGTGAGGAGCTGATGGAGCTCTATCGCGAAACCCTCGCCGAATTGCCGCTGCAATCCCCTATCCGGGAAGCGATTGTCACCTGCATCATCGCGGCGTCGGCAGATCTGAAGATCGACGAGACGGGACGGGTCAAGTTGCCCGAAGACCTGTGTGAGGCGGCAGAGCTGAATGGCAAGATCAAGTTCTCCGGCCAGATGGACAGTTTCCGGATATGGAATCCCGAGCGGTTCAGCCTGCACCAGATGCGGATGCGCTCCATCGTCAACGCGCCCGAAACGCTCGACGCCTTTGCGACGGCTTATAACAAGGTGCGCCAGCGCCGGGCGGCGGCTGGCCGCGGCGGGGAGGGCAGCTGATGTCTTTGCGCACGACCCCTCGTAATCCCGCCGAGCCGGGCCACCTTCCGGTGATGCTGGCCGAAGTGCTGAATGCGCTCGCCCCGGCGGATGGCGACGTGATCGTCGATGGCACCTTTGGCGGCGGCGGCTATACGGCCGCCATCCTCAACGCGGCAAACTGTACCGTGCTCGGCATAGACCGCGATCTCGACGCGATCGTCCGGGCCGAGAAGATGGCAGAGGCCAATCCGCGCCTTTTGCCGCTTATGGGCTGTTTCGGCGATCTCGATACGCTGGCCGAGCAGGCGGGGTACCCTGGCGTTGATGGCGTCGTGCTCGATATCGGCGTCTCCAGTTTCCAGATCGACCAGGCCGAGCGTGGCTTCTCCTTCATGAAGGATGGCCCGCTCGACATGCGTATGGGCGGGAGTGGTCCGTCTGCGGCTGATGTCGTCAACAAGATGAGCGAAAAAGGCCTGGCGGATGTGATCTTCCGCCTCGGCGAAGAGAAGAATTCACGGCGCATTGCGCGTGTGCTGGTGCAGCGCCGGACGCAGGCGCCGTTCGAGACGACGGCTGATCTTGCCGCCGTGGTTGAGGAGGCTGTTGGTGGGCGGCGCGGGGCGCGGTCCCATCCCGCGACGCTGACTTTCCAGGCGATCCGCATGTATGTGAACGATGAGCTTGGCGAGCTTGCGCGCGGCTTGCGCGCAGCAGAGCGCATCCTCAAGCCCGGCGGGCGGCTGGTGGTGGTCACTTTCCACTCGCTGGAGGACCGTCTCGTCAAGCAATGGCTGCGCGAGCGAGCCGGCGCTGTGCCAGGCGGTTCGCGGCATATGCCGCTGATGTCCAGGGGGCCAAAACCCGCCTTTGAATTGCAGGAAAACAAGGCGGTGCAGCCTTCTGAAAAGGAAGTGGAAACCAATCCACGCGCACGGTCTGCAAAGTTGCGGGCGGCGATCCGCACCAACGCGGACGCGGCCCTGGATGAGGCGAGCGATGGTATGAACTTGCCGCCGCTCGCGGAGCTGGAGAAGTCGCGATGAGCCGCAAGGTATTTTTCTTTGGTCTTCTGGTCGCCGGGTTGCTGATTTTCAGCCTCTACCGGGCAAAATATGGCGCGAAGGATACCGCTGCCGAACTGATGGCGGTGGAAGCCCAGATCGAGGAAGCGCAGCGCGAAAAGGCTCTGCTGGAGACGGATCTGGCGCATATGAGCCGGCGCGACTGGATCGAGGAATTTGCCCGCAAGGAGCTGGGCATGGCCCCGCCCAAGCCCGGCCAGATGGCCCATGAGAGCGATCTTGATGAGGTCGTCGGCCCCCCGGTGACCAGCTTGCACGTCATGTCGATGTCTGAAGAGGGCGCCGAGATCCCTGCGGAGGCGCCCAGATGAGCGAAGCTTCCCGGGATCGCACACGGCTCGTCGGGCTGGCCATTGGCCTGCTCTTCGTGCTGATGGCGGGCCGGGGTGGCTTCCTGGCGCTATCGGATGCGCCTTCCAGTGCACGCACAAATCCCCTGATGGCGCCGCTTGAATCGCGCGCTGACATTGTTGATCGCAATGGCGAGCTGCTCGCAACGTCGGTCGTTTCCTGGTCGCTCTGGGCCAATCCGAGCCTGATCTGGAATGGCGCGGACGCCGCCAAGCAGCTGGCGGGCGTTTTGCCGGACATCAACGAGGCAGATCTCGCCGCCCGGCTTTCTGATCCCGACCGCAAGTTTGTCTGGGTTAAGCGCGGCCTGACGCCTCGCCAGCGCGAGCATGTCGTGGCGCTCGGCCTGGAGGGGCTGGATTTCCGCGAGGAAGCGCGCCGGGCCTATCCGCGCGGTGTGCTGGCGGGCCAGATTCTGGGCTATACCAATGTTGACGGCAAAGGCATCGCAGGCATTGAGCTGGCTTATGACGACGCGTTGCAGGCGGGAGGAGAGCCCGTTCGCCTGACGCTGGATATCGGCGCGCAGGCGGCGCTGGAGGCAGAGCTTGC
Organism: Hyphomonas sp.; assembly: GCA_046293975.1. Taxonomy (GTDB): domain Bacteria; phylum Pseudomonadota; class Alphaproteobacteria; order Caulobacterales; family Hyphomonadaceae; genus Hyphomonas. The sequence continues at coordinate 5,126 of JBKBIZ010000011.1, forward strand.
CACCGCCGCGATGGATTATGACATGATCGGCGGGGCGGCGATCCTGATGGATACGCGCACTGGCGAAATCCGCGGCATGGCCAGCTGGCCGCCCTTTGATCCCAACCGCGCCAGCGACACGCCCGCAGGCGATCCGGCGCGGACGAACCGGGCTGTCGGCGCCGTGTATGAGCTTGGCTCGATCTTCAAACCGTTGACGATTGCAGCGGCTCTGGAGGCAGGCGTCATCCGGCCGGAAGACCGGTTCCAGGTCGGCCAGCCGCTGATGGTGCGCAATGTCAGGATTACGGATACCCACTGGTTTGCGCAGGAGGCAAATGCCTCGAAAATTCTCTCTGAGAGCTCCAACATCGGGACGGTGCAGGTCAACCTGGCGCTTGGGCCGGAGCGCCAGATGCAGCTACTTGAGAGGGCAGGCCTGACGCGCCGCGCGCCGGTGAGCCTGCCGGGATCGGCCGCGCCCCTTATGCCGCAGCGGCTGGACGAGGTGACGGCGGCAACGGTTTCCTATGGCCATGGCATCTCGGTGACGCCGCTGGCTTTCCTGCTGGCATTTTCCGCCTTCGGGAATGACGGGCTGATGGCTCCGCCGGTGCTGGTGGAGGACGCGGCGGTTGCGCGCGAAGCGCCTGTGCGCCTGTTCTCTGAAGAGACGACCCGCCTTGTGACGCAGATGATGCGCGATACGGTTCTGGACGGCACGGCCCGGCGCGCTGACGTCGCCGGATACCGCGTTGCCGGGAAGACCGGGACGGCAGAGAAGCCGATCCCCGGCGGCTATGCCAAGGACCGGAACGTTTCGAGCTTTGCTGCTGTGTTTCCCGCAGACAGCCCCCAATATGCCCTGATTGTGACGCTGGATGAGCCCAAGGCCATCGAGGACGGAAGCATGACCGCCGCTGTGAATGCTGCGCCGGTTGCCGGGCGCATTATCGAGCGTGTGGCGCCGCTTCTCGAGGTCGATCCGCGATTTGAGGATCTTCGGCCCGCGACATCCCCGCCCAAGACCCTCTCCCAGAACAGGAGTGAACTTTGAAACTTTCGGACCTCTTTCCACTTGCCGAGAATGGCGAGACCGAGATCCTCGGAATGACCTCGGACAGCCGCAAGGTTCAGCCCGGCTGGCTGTTTGCGGCGCTAAAAGGCAGCGTGCATGACGGGGGCAAATTTGTGCCCCAGGCCATACAGCAGGGCGCTGCCGCGATCCTGTCGGATGGCAGCATCGGGGACGTGTCCGCGCCGCATGTGATTGCCGATGAGCCGCGCCGGGCGCTGGCGCTCGCGGCTAAACGCTTCTGCGGCGTGCAGCCGGAATTCGTGGTTGCCGTGACCGGGACCAACGGGAAATCTTCGACGGTCGATTTTGCCCGCCAGATCTGGAGCCGCGCCGGGATCAAGGCCGCTTCGATGGGCACGCTGGGCGCCATCGGGCCGGGCGGCAAGGTCGAGATTGGCCATACAACGCCGGACCCTGTTACCGTCAGTGAGACGATGAAAGCCCTCGCCGGGCAGGGCGTCACGCATTGCGCGATGGAGGCGTCCAGCCACGGCCTGGAGCAGCACCGGCTCGACGGGGTGGATCTTGCCGCCGTCGCGTTTCTTAATCTGACACAGGACCATCTCGATTATCACGCGACGATGGATGCCTATCTGGAGGCCAAGCTGCGCCTCTTCCGCGACCTGGCGCCCAAGGGCATTCCGGCCATCGTCAACGCCGACAGCGCGCACCGTGAAGTCGTCGAGGAGGTCGCGCGCAAGGCGGGCCTTCAGGTGGTCTCGTTCGGCTGGCGCGGCGAGGATCTCTGGATCGACGAACTGATGCCCAAGGCGACCGGCCAGACGCTGTTTCTCTATTGGAAGGATGTCGAGCAGAAGCCGATTGAGCTGCCACTGATCGGTGAGTTCCAGACGCTCAACGCCCTGGCGGCGGCCGCGCTCTGCCTCTCGCTGGGCATGGAGTTTTCCGCGGTGGCCGAGGGGCTGGCAAATCTGAAGCCTGTGAAGGGCCGCCTTGAATTTGTTGGCAAGACCGAAACCGGCGCGGGTGTGTTTGTGGACTACGCCCATACGCCTGACGGGCTCGATGTGCTGCTGCGTGCGGTCCGTCCGCATACGGCCGGCAGGCTGAAGGTGATCTTCGGGTGTGGCGGAGACCGCGACGCCAAGAAGCGCCCGATCATGGGCGAGATTGCCAGCCGTCAGGCCGATGATGTGATCGTGACTGATGATAACCCGCGCTCGGAAGATCCGGCCAAGATCCGCGCTTCGGTGCTGGGCGGGGCCAGGGACGCGCGCGAGATCGGCGACCGCGCTGAGGCGATCCATGCGGTGATCCGTGAGCTGAAAAAAGGCGACACGCTGGTGATCGCCGGCAAGGGGCATGAGACGGGCCAGATCATCGGCTCGCAGGTGCTGCCTTTCTCTGATCAGGATGAGGCGCTGGCCGCCCTGAAGGGCCTTGCGCGATGACACGCCCGCTCTGGACCTCAAGCGACATCGAACTGACCACTGGCGGGAACGCCAGCGCGCCCTTTGACGTTACGGGGTCGATCTCCATCGACACGCGCTCGCTTCAGAAGGGCGACCTGTTCGTGGCGCTGAAGGATCAGCGCGACGGGCATGATTTCGTGGAAGCGGCCTTCAAGGCGGGCGCGACAGGCGCGCTGGTTGCGCAGCCGATGCCGGGCGGACCCGTGGTCCAGGTCGAGGATGTGCTTGAGGCGCTGACGCAGATGGGCATTGCCGCCCGCGTGCGCTGCGGCGCGCACCGTACCGCGGTGACGGGCTCTGCGGGCAAGACCTCGGTGAAGGAGATGCTGGCGCAGATCTATCGCGCGTTCGGCCCGGCACACTGGAACGTCAAGAGTTTCAACAATCACTGGGGCGTGCCGCTGACACTGGCGCGGATGCCTGAAGATACCCAGCGCGCGGTGTTCGAGATCGGCATGAATACGCCCGGCGAGATCGCCCCGCGCAGCCAGATGGTGCGCCCGCATACCGGCATCGTGACCTGCATTGCCGCCGCCCATCTTCAGGGACTTGGCTCAGTTGAGGGGATCGCCGAGGAGAAGGCAAACATCTTCGCGGGTCTCGAGGCGGGCGGCACAATCATTCTGCCGGCGGATGATGCCTTCCTTGATTATCTCTCTGAGCGTGCACGGAGTTTTTGCCCGACGGGTAATATCGAAACATTTGGTGCCTCGCCCGATGCCACCGCGCGGATTGCCGCCTATGAAACCGATGGGCGCACGAGCCGGGTGGACGTGGATATCGTCGGCCAGCGCGCCAGCGTGACGCTGAATGCTGTGGGTGCGCACTGGGCGCAGAATGTGGCCGCTTCGCTGCTCGCAGCAAGCCAGGCCGGGCTCTCCCTGAAGGATTGCGCCGCGGCGCTCTCAGGCTACGCGCCGCCGCCGGGCCGAGGCACGACCGAAACACTAAATTTGCCGGAAATCGGCGAAATTACGCTGATTGATGACGCCTACAACGCCAACCCCGCCAGCATGCGCGCCGCGCTCAAAGGACTGGCGCAGCGCGCCGGTACGCGCCGCCTGGCCGCTTTGGGTGACATGCGCGAAATTGGCGACTCTTCGGCGGCGGAACACCGGGGACTTGCAAGCGCTGTCGTTGAGGCAGGCGTGGATGGCGTGTTCCTCGCTGGTGCTGAAATGCAACACCTTTCCGAGGCGCTTCCGCGCGATCTGCAACAGATATCTGCTCAGACGGCTGATGAGTTGTGGAATCAGCTGCAAAAAGCATTGCGGGCTGGGGATGTTCTCTTGATCAAAGGGTCGAATGCGTCCGGGATGGGCAAGTTAGCGGACCGGCTGCGCCAATGGAGCGTGCCGGCCGGACTGGGCAAGATGGATGGCGGTCCAGAAGGGGCTGCGAGGGTAAGCTGATGCTATACGAACTGCTGGCCGCAGACAGCGGTCTATTCAACCTTCTGAACTACATCACCTTCCGCACAGGTGCGGCGGTGGTCACCGCATTTCTGGTGACGGTGCTGTTCGGCGACATGCTGATCAACTTCCTGCGGGCGCGTCAGGGCAAGGGCCAACCGATCCGCGATCTGTCGCTGGAAATGCAGATGTCCAAGCAGGGCACCCCGACGATGGGTGGCTTCCTGATCTGGCTCGGGCTGATTGTCGGCGTCGCGCTGTGGGGCAACTTGCAGAACCCCTATGTGTGGGTCACCCTGTTCGTCACTTTTTCCTACGCGGTCCTCGGCTTCCTCGATGATTATGCGAAAGTCACCAAGCAATCGACCGACGGGGTCTCCGCAGGCGCGCGCCTGATCGCGGGCTTCGCCATTGCCGCGCTCGCCTGCGCGGTCATCATGGGCCTGCACGGCGCCCACACCCCGGCTGGCCATGCCGATTGGGGGCCGCTGACCCCGCTGGCCGAATGGATCGCCGGGTTTGCGCCAAAGACGTCTGTGCAGCCGGCAGACCCGAACTTCTCCGGCGGCGTCGCTGTGCCCTTCGTCAACAATTATTTCCTGCCCCTTGGCGGGTTCTTCATCCTCTTTGGAATGATCGTCATCGTGGGTGCGGCAAACGCGGTAAACTTCACCGATGGCCTTGATGGCCTTGCCATCGTGCCCATGACATTTGCGGCCGCCGCCTATGCGACGATTGCCTATCTCACCGGTAACTTTGTCTTTGCCTCCTATCTCGGCATCCAGTTTGCGCCGGGGGCGGGCGAGCTTTCAGTCCTGCTCGGCGCGGTGATCGGCTCGGGCATGGGGTTCCTCTGGTACAATGCCTACCCCGCCAAAGTGTTCATGGGCGACACCGGCTCGCTTGGCTTGGGCGGTATGCTCGGCGTCGTGGCCGTGGCCACCAAGCACGAGTTTGCCCTCGTTGTGATCGGTGGCCTGTTCGTGCTCGAAGCGCTGTCCGTGTTGACCCAGATCGGCTGGTTCAAGATCACCAAGCGCCTGACGGGTGAGGGTCAGCGCATCTTCCTGATGGCGCCGTTGCATCACCATTTCCAGAAGAAGAACTGGCCCGAAACGCGGGTTGTCGTGCGCTTCTGGATACTCTCTGTCCTGTTCGCCCTCGCGGGCCTCGCAACACTGAAGCTGAGGTAACGCGCGCCAGATGATCCCCATTACCGAATACGCTGGAAAAGACGTTGCGGTGTACGGCCTGGGCCGCACCGGTCTCAGCGCGGCCAAAGCCCTCAAGGCTGGCGGCGCGCGCGTCCATGCGTGGGATGATAATGAGGAAACCCGCACCAAGGCCGAAGCGGCCGGCATTGCCCTCTCCGACATCAACAAGCGCGACTGGCAGACCTTCGCCGCGCTCGTCCTGTCGCCGGGTATCCCTTACAAATATCCCCAGCCCCACCGCCTGGTGCGCATGGCGGAGATGACCGGCGTTCCGGTGATCGGCGACATGGAGCTTTTCGCCCGTGCCGTGCAGGCTCTGCCAGAGCGCGCGCGTCCGAAGGTCGTCGGCATCACCGGCACCAATGGCAAATCGACCACCACTGCGCTGATCGGGCATATCCTGAAACAGGCGGGCCGAGATGTGCGCGTGGGCGGCAATATCGGGACCGGCGTACTCGACCTCGCGGCGCTGCACTCCAACGCCATCTATGTGCTGGAATTGTCCTCCTACCAGCTCGACCTGGTAAAGAGCCTGCGCTGCGATGTGGCCGTTTTCATGAACCTCTCGCCCGATCATCTCGACCGGCATGGCGGCATGGATGGCTATCAGGCGGCGAAGATGCGTATCTTCCAGAACCAGGCGGAAAAGGACGTGGCCGTCATCGGTTTTGATGATGTCTACACTCAGTCGATCGCCATCGGTCTTTCGGCCAAGGGGCCGCAACGGGTCGTGCAGATATCCTCTACCTATACCCTCGGCAAGGGGATCAGCGCGGTGGATGGCCGCCTCTATGACAACCAGTCCGGCAAGGCGGAATTCGTCGGCAAGCTGGATGAGTGTCCGGCTCTGATCGGGCGTCACAATTCCCAGAACGCGGCGGCCGCGTATGCTGCCTGCCGCGCGCTCGGCCTGGATCCGGCGACGATCATGGCGGGCCTACGCACCTTCCCGGGCCTTGCCCACAGGATGGAAGCGGTCGGCGAAATCGACGGCATCCGCTTCATCAACGATTCCAAGGCAACCAACGCCCAGGCCGCCGAACAGGCGCTGCGCTCGTTCAAGAACATCTACTGGATCGCCGGCGGTGTTCCGAAGGCGGAGGGTATCGCCCCGCTCGCCCCGTTATTTCCCAATGTCACCAAGGCCTATCTTATCGGCCAGGCCGAAGATGTCTTCGCCGCGACCCTGAACGGCAAGGTGCCCGCCCAGGTCTGCGGGGCGCTCGACCGGGCCGTGGAAGCAGCCTACCGCGACGCGAAGGCTGCCGGCGAGCCGGGCGCCATCATTCTTCTGTCGCCCGCCTGCGCCAGCTTCGATCAGTTCAAGGATTACGAGCACCGGGGCGACGTGTTCCGCACCCTCGTACACGGCATCGTACCCGCGAGCCTCAAGGTGACCGCGTGAGCTACACGGCCAACGCACCGCTGCTGCCGCGTTCGGATACATCCTGGTTCACCGAATGGCGCCGTACTCTGGACTGGGGGCTGGTTGCCGGCGCCGTCCTGTTGCTGAGCATCGGCCTCCTCATGTCGCTGGCTGCGGGGCCGTCTGCCTCGGCGCGCATCGGCTATGAGGATCCTTACCACTTCGTCTACCGGCAGGCCGCGCTCGCCGCCATCGGCTTCACGATCATGATGGTCATGAGTTTCCTTGACCGGAAATGGGCGCGGCGTGCGGCGACATTGATCTTCTTCGTCAGTCTCGTGATGATGGTGATTGTGCTCGGTATCGGGCATGAGGCGAAGGGCGCGCAGCGCTGGCTCCGTTTTGCCGGTATTTCCTTTCAGCCGAGTGAGACCGCAAAGCCGGCGCTGATCCTGCTTTGCGGCTGGCTGCTCGCGCAGCGAGAGCTCTACCCCAAAGGCCCTTGGGCGCTGATCGCCTTCGTGTTCTATGCGGTCACGCTGGGGCTCCTTCTGATGCAGCCCGATGTCGGCCAGTCGGCCTTGCTGACGGGTGCCTTTGTAATCACTTTCTTCGTCAGTGGTCTGCCCAAACGCTGGGTTGCGCTTTTTGCCGTTGGGGGCGGCGCGCTGGCGGTCCTGCTCTACAATATCCTGCCTTATGTGAAGGCCCGGGTGGATGTCATTCTCAATCCTGGAAGCGTCGATAGTTACCAGCTCAAAAGTGCCGCCGAAGCGATCAGCCGGGGCGGACTTTTCGGCGTCGGTCCGGGGGAGGGGCTCGTGAAGGCGCGCCTGCCGGATGCGCATACCGATTTCATCTTTGCCGTCATGGCCGAAGAGTTCGGTCTCGTGGCAATTGTTGTCCTGATGGCGATCTTTGCCATGATGGCGATCCGCGGGTTCCGCGCGGCAGCCCGGATCGAGGACGGCTATGCCCGCACGGCGGCGGCAGGTCTCTTCACCCTGTTCAGCCTTCAGGCGGCGGTAAATATCGGGGTAAACCTTGCAATCCTGCCCCCAACCGGCATGACGCTGCCTTTTGTCTCGTATGGCGGCTCTTCGATGATGGGTATGGGATTGACGCTCGGCCTTGCGCTTGCTCTCGTCCGCGGCGAAGGCACAAGGAGCCGTGGCCAGTATGGCTGACACACTGGATTCAAAACTCGTCATCATCGCGGCCGGCGGCACCGGCGGCCACATGTTCCCGGCGCGCGCCTTTGCCGACGAAATGCGCGCGCGGGGTTGGGCTACGGCGTTGATCTCGGACTCGCGCGGCCTGCGCTATGCGTCTGATTTTCCGGCGGACTGGAAAGAAGAGATCGAAGCGGCAAGCCCCAATTTCCGCAAGCCCTGGACCGTGCCGGGCGCGGCTCTCAAGATCAATGCAGGCATAGCCCGCGCCCGCCGGCTGATGAAACAGCACCGGCCTGCGCTGGTGGCGGGCTTTGGTGGATATCCGGCCTTCCCGGCTCTGGCGGCGGCCCGCCGCCTTGGTGTGCCGATGATCATCCACGAACAGAACGCGGTGCTTGGCCGGGTGAACCGGCAGTTTGCCAAACACGCAAAGCTGGTGGCGAGCGGTTTTGAACGGCTCGACCGCCTGCCCCCTGGTTCGGCACATATGCCGATCGGAAATCCTGTGCGCGCAGCAATCATCGAGGCTGGTAAAAGGCCTTTTCCGACTGCGGATGGCGCACTGAACATATTTGTCACCGGCGGCAGCCAGGGATCGCGCATCATCGGTGAGATGGTTCCGCTTGCGATCGCCAACCATGTTGCGCCGCCGCTGCGCGTGCGTCTCAAGCTGGTCCAGCAGGTGCGGGAAGAGCAGTATGAGATTGTCTCAAACATCTATCGCAACTCCGGTGTTGAGTGCGAACTTTCCGCCTTCTTTGGCGACATGCCCGAACGCCTGGCGGCTTCACATCTCGTGATTGCGCGTTCGGGCGCCGGTACGGTCAGCGAGCTTGCCACGGTTGGGCGCCCATCTATCCTCATTCCGCTGGCGATTGCGATGGACGATCACCAGGCGGCGAACGCCGAGGCGCTGACTGCCGTTGGCGCGGCCGACATGATCCTGGAAGCCAATGTGACGCCAAAGCTGCTCGGGGAGCTGATCTCGGCGCGCTTGTCGGATGGCGCAGAGCTGACGGCTCGCGCTATGGCCGCAAAATCTGCAGCCCGCCCGGATGCTGCCCAAAAACTGGCCGATATGGCGGAGAGGATAGCGGAACTATGATCCGCAAGTCTGCTTTCATCGCTCTCTTCTTTGGCCTGTTTCTCGTGATATTTGAATTCGCGCGAAATTGGGGGAACTGGCAGCCCTGGCCTTTCTGGGCTGTCGATTTCATTGCGGCGGGCGCGCTGATCTGGGGAGGCTTGCGCACACTCAATCAGGGGTCATCCCGCCTGCTGTCTGCTGCCTGGGGGGTGACGGTCGGTGTTTTCTGGATGTCATACTTTTCTCATATCGAGACTTTGGTCGATGGCATTGATGTGCCCAGAGGTGAGGGCCCGCTGACGCTGATGATCGGCGGGATGCTGCTTGTTGCGATTATCGGCCTGTTCATGTCACTGACCCGGCGAACGATGTAGGAGTTCAAGGTTTCTCATGACGACCCCCACCCCTTTTCCTGTAGGCCCCGCTCATATCGTCGGTATCGGCGGCATCGGCATGTCGGGCATCGCTGATGTCATGCTCACAATGGGCTATGAGGTTCAGGGCTCGGACGTCGCCGAAAGCGCCAATGTCGAGCGCCTGCGCGCGCGCGGCGTGAAGGTCTTCATTGGCCATGAGGCCGGGAATGTCGAAGGCGCAGGCACGGTCATCATCTCGACCGCCATCCGGCGCGAAAATCCCGAAGTTCTGGCAGCGCGCGCAGCCGGTATTCCCGTCGTGCGCCGGGCCAACATGCTCGCGGAAATCACACGCCTGAAATACACAGTCTGCGTCGCCGGCACACATGGCAAGACGACTACCACTTCCCTTGTCGCCTGCCTGCTGGATGGCGCGGGCATTGACCCGACCGTCATCAATGGCGGCATCATCCATGCCTATGGGTCAAACTACAAAGCGGGCGAGAGCGACTGGATGGTCGTGGAGAGCGATGAGAGTGACGGCACCTTCGCCAAGCTCCACCCTACCTGCGCCATCGTCACCAATATCGACGCGGAACACATGGACCATTACGGCACGATGGATAAGCTGCGTGAGGCGTTCGATACCTTTGTCGAGAACCTGCCCTTTTATGGCTTTGCTGTTCTGTGTACGGATCACCCGGAAGTGCAGGCCCTTGCCGCCCGCGTTACTGACCGCCGCCGCATCACCTATGGTTTCAATCTCCAGGCCGATGTGCGCGCGGTCAACCTGACGACCGATCTGGGGGGCGCGCATTTCGATGTCGAAATCCGCCGCGCCGCCGGTGAAGCGCCCCGCCGCATCGAGGAGCTGACCCTGCCGATGGCGGGCGAGCACAATGTGCAGAACTCCCTGGCGGCGATCACCGTGGCGCTGGAGCTCGGGGCAACCGATGAGCAGATCCGTATATCGCTGGCCAAATTCGGCGGTGTGAAGCGGCGGTTCACAGCCGTCGGAGAATGGCTGCCTGTCGCCGGCGCAGAGCCTGTCAGGATTATTGATGACTATGGTCACCACCCCGTGGAGATTGCCGCCGTCCTGAAAGCGGCCCGTGCAATGCAGGGCGACCGAACATTGATCGCGGTCTGCCAGCCCCACCGCTATTCTCGTCTGAACGATCTTTTCGAGGAATTCTCCCGCTGTTTTGACCAGGCCGATCATGTGCTTGTCGCGCCCGTCTATGAAGCAGGTGAGACGCCCATTCCCGGCATCACGCATGAAACCCTCGTGCGCTCGATCCAGCGCAACGGGCATCGCAGCGCGCGCGCGCTGACCTCGCTGGCCGAGCTTCCGGAGGTTGTGAGGTCATTGGCCGGGCCGGGCGCGATGGTTGTTTGCCTGGGGGCAGGGGATATCACCCGCTATGCCGGTGACCTTGCAGGCAAGCTTCAGGCCTGACGCAAGGTCACAGATAAAAGCGCCTTCCGCTTTATGCATAAGCGTCTAGTCTTCCCAACATATGCGCGGGCACACGCGCCGGGAGGATGCGAATGGCTCAAGCGATCGTGGATGCCGCTAGCGGCAACCTGTCTCACAAACATGCCGGTGAAGGCGGGGCCCTCGGCAAGACCGGGTTCTCCTGGGCCTGGTTTGAGGCAGCGCGGAACCCCTATTACATCCTGATCGTCATCTATGTGTTCGCGCCCTATTTCGCGCGCGACATTGTCGGGGCGGACATTCTCGCCAGCGGCAAGCTGGAAGGCCTCACCCCGGAAGAAGCCCAGAAAGTTGCCGGGGCCGAAGGCCAGGCGATGGTCGCCAATCTTTCCAAGACCGCCGGCTACATCGCCGCCCTCACCGCGCCGTTTCTTGGCGCCGCGTTTGACCGGGGTCTGCGCCGCAAGCCGCTGATCTTCTTCTGCCTGTCGCTGATCTCGCTGATCGGCATCTCGCTCTGGTGGGCGATCCCGGGCCCGGCGGGCCTGTCGACCGGGGCGGTCATGTCCCTGCTGATCATTGCGTATGTCTGCTACAGCTATAGCGAGGTGGCGCACAATTCGATGCTGCCGGACGCCGCGCGCCTTGATGCGTTGCCAGCCGTCTCCGGCCTGGGGCTGGCGCTGGGCAATGGCATGGCGACGCTGATGTTCGTCGCCATCGTGTTCATGTTTGCGTTGCCGCTGGCGCTGGCCTGGCCGTTTGCGCAGCCCCTCTTCGGGATTGATGCGGCGCAGTACGAACAGTTCCGCATTGCCGGGCCGATCTGCGGGATATGGATGCTCGCTGCAATGATCCCATTCTTCCTCTATGCGAAGGATACGGGCATCCGCGGCACGCCGCCTCTGCGCGCGATCAGCGAAGGCGCCAGAGGCGTCATCCGTACCATCCGTCAGGCCGCGCACCATAAGGAAGCTTTCAAATACCTCATCGCCCGGACGATCTATGCCGACGGCATGTTCGCCCTGCTGACGATTGGCGCGGTTTATGTCAGCCTGTTCCTCGGCTGGGGGCTGATCGAGCTGACCATCTATGCCATCTGGGCCTCGGCCTGGGGCGTGGCAGGGGGCATCTTCGGCGGCTGGCTCGATCAGCGGCTCGGTCCCAAGAATGCCCTGATGGTCGAGATTGCGGCGATCGTGCTGATCTTGTTCCTCGGCCTGTCGGTCACTCGCGACTCGGCCTTCTTCGGGCTCGTTCCAAACGTCAAAGTCTGGGATACGCCGTTCTTCTCGGGGTCGTCAGACCTGATCTATCTGGTCCAGGGCGCGCTGATTGCGGTGTTTGCGACGGCCAACATTTCCTCCAGCCGGTCGATGCTGATCCATGTCGCACCCGCGCACATGCGGGGGGAGTTCTTCGGCCTGTTTGCGATTGCCGGCACGGTCACCGTCTGGCTCGGGCCGCTGCTGATCGAACAGTTCACCCGCTGGTCGGGCGATCAGCGGATCGGTATGTCGGCCATCGCGCTTCTGTTCTTCCTCGGCCTGGCAGTCCTTGCGACCGTCAAGTCTGATCCTCCGGTCCGCAGGGCGGGCTGACCGCCTTCGTCAGCTGGTTGGGCCGAAAGCAGGCGATCCGCCTCCGCCACTTGTGATGCGCTGAATGTTCGTGACACGGCGCGGGCGCAGATAGAATGTGTCCGTCATCGTCATCGAGGTGTCGATCACAAAACCGAAACTGCTCGAATAATCATACTCGACTTCGGTAAGGATGATTGAGCCTGGCTGGGGCACGATACCGTCGGGCACCAAGACGACCGATCCGACAGGGCGGGGTTCGATCCGGTAACCATCAGACCAGGCTACGCGCTTCTGGCCATTGCCATTGTCGACGATCGAGGTGATCCGCATACGGGTTTCCGATGCGCGGTAGGGCTGCATCATCACGTTTGCTGCATTGTAGAGTTCGCGCATGTCGTCATCTGTTACAGATACGAGGCGTGCGGTGAGGTCGCCCAGGCTGGCCGCCGTCGCGGTTACCCGGCGGTCGACACGCATCAGAAAGCTGAGCTCAATACAGCCGAAGAAGATCAGCACCATGACCGGTGCGATAATGGCAAACTCTACGGCAGAGACCCCGTCCTCGTTCCGCAACAGGCTTTTCAGTCCGAGCTTCCTCGGCGCATTCTTCCGGCGAATACGGGCCTCGAAATAGCGATTGAACATCATTCGAAGTCACTCCCGAAGGGCTCGTTACGGAATACGGCATTGGATTGGATCAGATGCTTGTTGCCATGCATGTTGGCGAGCGGCGCCGTCAGGCCGGGGGTCAGCAGATCCCATTCGTAGAACACGCGCACAGCAACAATGTCGTTTGGCCCGCCGGGGTTGAAACCAAAGCTGCTATTGTCCACCAGGCCGGCAGAATCGATAGGCGTGCCGGTCGGCGTGTTGTTAAAGCCGCTCACGGTCTGCACATCAAAATGAAGGCGGTTTTCGCAATCCATCATCCCCATGAGCTGTGCACAGATCAGTTCACGGTACTCTTCTGCGTTCATTTCGGCTTCCTGGACGGCGCCTGTCCGCAGGGGGCGGGAAGCCTCGGCAACACCATGATCGAGAATCGCGGTCATAATGAACAGAATGCACACTTCGAGCAGGCCAAAGATCAGGAAGAAGAACGGCGCCGCGATCAACGCAAATTCCACGGCCGCAACGCCGCGTTTGTCGGCGGCGTAAGCACCGAAGTGATCGCGCAGCCGGGCTGCAAGACTGTTACGAACGCTAGGCATAATCAGGCTATTCCCCCACTGGGACCAGCTTGAATGCCTATCATGTTCCGGTTTGCAGGGGGTTCAGCAGGTCGATGCAATTTCATGCATTCGCCCGTGAAGGCGCGGTGCCTAGTTGCCGTCCGTCAGAGCCTGCGCCTGAAGTTGCTGCTGGATCAGCGTCGAGAAGTAGGCCGGGTCATCGCCAAGGGTCAGGGCAGACCGGCAGACCGGGGCGCAGTCATAAGTCTGGTTCTGGCCGGCGCGGTTGACGGTTACCAGGTTTGAGGAATTGGCGGTGACAACGACTTCCGCGCTGTAGACTTCCTCTCCCGCCTTGTTGAAGACCATCAGATTGGTCGTGCCATAGCTCTTGCCGGTGACGAAGATCAGCCGGTCATCGTGAACGGCGACATCAGCAATATTCTTGTTACCGACGACAATGCTGGCGGCAGGGCCGTTCAGGCGGAGGGGCACGGTCTTGGAAGCCTCGACCGAAAGCTGCTGGGCCTGCGACGCGCCGGCGATGACCAGGCTTGCGATTGCAATGAGGGCAGGCTTCACGAAAGTCTTCATTGTAAGGAGGCTCCGGCGCGGTGTTTCCGGAACGTCCTCTATTTTAGTTTCCCATTTCCTAATTCAGGCCGTGACCGGAGAGAGCAGGGGGCAGGGGCGGTGTTCTCCCGGGTATATATATACGAATCACGCGCGCGTGAGGGCTTGTGAGTTCCGCCTCCGAATCGGTAAACAACCCCCTGATTTCGCTTCATGATTTTTCCATTTGTGGAAACGAGATATCAGGACTGCTCGTATACAACCATCTGTGTTCCGGGAATAAAAGTTTCTAGCCGGGACTTTTCAAACGCATGATGGGAGTTTCCAATGTTTGCACGTTTTCTGAAAGATGAGTCCGGCGCAACCGCTATCGAGTACGGCCTGATCGCCGCTCTGATCGCTGTGGCCATTATCGGTGGTGTTTCGGCTCTTGGTGGTCAAACGGCCGCTACCTTCGACTCCGTTACCGAGGGTATGAAGAACGCCCCGTCGGGCGGCGAAGGCGGCGGTGAAGGCTAATCTTTAGCCAACTGCTTGATACGAGAGAGCCGCCGGTCTTCCGGCGGCTCTTTTCGTTTGGGGCAGGCGCAGGGGCTTCAAGGCTTCTTTCAGGCTTTTGAGGCAGGGTCTGCTCCAGCCTTAAAAATATGGGAGAAACCAGATGGTTCTCATGGTCCTCGCCGCTCTGTTCCTTGTTCTCTGCGTCGTGGCGGCGCTGTTTGATATGAACCAGCTGAGGATTCCCAACTGGCTGAACCTCACGATTGCCGGCCTGTTTGTTCCGGCGGCTGCCGTTTCGGGCCTGCCGCTGGAAATCATCGGTGGGCATCTGATGGCCGGTGGCCTGGCTTTCGTAATTGCCTATGGCCTGTTTGCTTTCCGTATCTTTGGGGGCGGGGACGCCAAGATGATCCCGGCCGTGGTACTCTGGATGGGGCCGGCCGCAGCCTTTCCGTTTGCCTATTACATGGCACTGGTGGGCGGCGCCTGTGCCCTCCTTATCCTGATCGTCCGGCGCAGCATGCCGGTGGAAGTCATCCCTGGCTTCATGCGCAAGCCCTTCGAAAATAAAGCCAGCGTGCCGTATGGGGTCGCCATTGCAGCAGGTGCGCTTCTGGCGGGCTCCAATTCCCCCCTCCTTGCAGATCTCTTCAGGGTCGCCGGAATCACCGGTTAACGATCCTTTAGGCGGCGCATGCAATTTTCCCAACTGTATGAACTGGTTGGCCGTGAACATTTACCTTTGTTCGCGGAATTCGGAGGGAGTGGCGTCACATGTCGCCTATACGCATTATCATCCTGTTGCTGGCGCTTGTGGCGGCCGGCGGGGCTGCCCTGCTTGTAAGCCGGATGAGCCAGCCGCAGATCGTGACCGAAACGGTTACCCGCGATCTGACCGTCGTTCAGACAGAACAGGTCTCCGAAATCAAGGTTCTGATCACGTCACGCGACCTGGCGATCGGCGATCAGATCAAGGCGGATGATCTCAAATGGTCGGTATGGCCTGAAAAGGGCGTCGTGGAAGGTCAGTTCATCGAAACGGCCGCGCCGGGCGCCATTGAGGAGATTACGGGCGCCACCGTGAAACTGCCGATCTACAAGTCTGAGCCCATCATGCCGCAGCGGATTGTGAAGCGCGGCGAAGCGGGCCTTCTTCCGCTCCTCATGAGTGCGGACATGCGCGCTGTCTCTGTCGAGATATCCCCTGAATCTGCGTCCGGCGGCTTCATTCTGCCCAATGACCGGGTTGATCTCATCCTGACATATGAACTGACGCCGACAGCCACAAACGGCCTGCGCGATTCCCGCACGGTTTCGCAGACCATCTTGCAGAACGTCCGGGTGCTGGCGATCGATCAGACCTACGCGCCCACCACCGCCGAAGAAACAGCACGTCTGGGCAATACGGCGACACTGGAAGTGACGCCGTCCGAAGCCGAACTTGTTGCCCTGTCCCAGAGAAAGGGCCGGCTGACGCTGGCCCTGCGTCCGCTCGATGAGATGGCCATCAGCGCGCCGCGTAAGCCGCGCCTGGGACTGAACAGCGGAGACGATGAGGGGAGCGCTGTCATGATAATCCGAAATAGCCAGCCGACATTGACGGCAATGGGGGGCAACTGATGAAGCGCGTTATCCAGGCGCTCTCCTGCGCTGTTATTCTGGCCGCAGCGCCTGCGCCTTTTGTTCTGGCGCAGACGGTTCCCAACGGCATGGGCACCAGCATTACCAAACCTGGCGATCAGGCTGTCTCCCGTAAGGTGACGCTTGGAGTGGACAAATCGATGATCGTCGATCTGGAAGCGCCGGCAGCAGATGTCGTCATTTCCAATCCCGAGATTGCCGATGCCGTGGTGCAGACCGCGCAGCGGATCATTTTCCGCGGCATCAAGTTCGGCCAGACCAATGCCCTGATCTTCGACAGGGCAGGGCGCACGCTCCTTGATCTCAACATCTCGGTCGAAACAGACCTTTCCGTGCTTGAAGAGACCATCTCGCGCCATGTGCCCGATGCACGCGTCAAAATCGAAAGTTTCAACGGAAATGTCATCCTGACAGGGAAGGTTGATAACCTCTCTCAATCCGATCAGGTCAGCCGTCTGGTGAGGGCTTTCTTCCCGGAGGCTGCGGGCGGCGGCGAGCTTCAGATCGTCAATATGCTGAACGTCAATGCGGCCGATCAGGTTCTGCTTGAAGTCCGCATCGTTGAGATGCAGCGCAGCGTGATCAAGCAGCTGGGCATCAATCTTTCCGGTTCGATGAGTTTCGGGGAACTGGCCAGCCAGTCCCTTCAGCAGGTTTTCCAGAACGGACTGCCGGTGTTCTTTGACGCGGCAACAGGCCTGTACAACACGACCGGACAGGGCACGGCCGTTGAGGCGATCCAGCCGAGCGGACCCTACAGCAATTCGTTCTCAGGCAGTGCCTCCAACGGCTTCAACGTCCAGGGGCAGGCGCTCGGCGGTATCTCGCTGGAGACCGGCTACAGCAACTATAATAACGGCCGGCTGCAATCATCTGCGGGGGCCGCCATCGACGCTATGGAGCGGGTTGGTATCGTCCGTACCCTGGCGGAGCCCAACATTGTTGCGATGTCTGGCGAGAGCGCAAAATTCCTCGCAGGCGGCGAGTTTCCGGTGCCGGTCGGGCAGAACCAGAACGGTCAGATCACGGTCGAGTTCAAGCCTTATGGTGTGGGCCTGGCGTTTACGCCGGTCGTTCTTTCCGAAGGCCGCATCTCCCTGAAAGTATCGACAGAAGTGTCGGAGCTGACTTCCCAGGGCGCCTTCCAGGGGACTGCCAGGACAGTCACGGATGGTGATGGCAACACCACGATCATCCAGGGCGCAACCCTGCCGGCTCTGTCTGTGCGGCGCGCTGAATCTGTGGTCGAGCTTCCGTCGGGCGGCTCGATGATGATGGCCGGTCTTATCTCTGTGAAGGACCGCCAGACAATCGATCAGCTTCCAGGGCTGAAGAAGCTGCCAATATTGGGCTCGCTTTTCCAGTCGCGTGACTTCCTGTCGGATGAAACCGAGCTTGTGGTGATGGTGACGCCATACCTCGTTGGCCCGGCCAGCAAGGCAAACATGAAATCGCCTGCTGATGGCTATGCCAACGCTTCCGACGCCAAGACCATCTTCTTCGGCAAGCTGAATGAAACCTATGGCCGCGATGGCGCTCCCATCAAGGCTGACGAATACCGTGCCCCTGTGGGCTTCATGGAAGAGTAGGGCAAGACAGACATGACCCGTCAAATCCGATCGCTACCAGCTCTCATCGCACTCGGCGCCAGTGCGGTGACGATCACCGCCTGCGCCAGCGTGGCGCCGACAGCCGTGCCCGCTGCTTATTTGCAGACCTCACCCCTGGATGTGAATGCAATCCAGGTCGAGAAACGCACCGAGTTCCTCGAAGTGTCGATTGATGCCTATGCCAGCGAACTCTCCAGCAGCGAGCGGGCGCGTATCCGTGAATTTCTCGGGGGCTATGTGAAGCGCGGACACGGACCGCTGGTTCTCTCCTTGCCGCAGGTTTCTGCCAATCCGCAGCTGGCGGTCGCCGCTATCGCAGAAGCGCGCGCCATCGCCTGGGATATGGGTGTTGAATATGAGGAGATGTCTGGGACCGCGCATGGATCGCGCTCATCGGCCAGTGAGCCGATGATCCTGGCCTATCAGAGCTATGAGGCGATTGCGCCGCATTGCCCACCCAAGTCGACGATTGATTTCAGCAACATCGATTCCAATAATCATTTGCCGACGCTTGGCTGTTCGGTTCGAACCAATCTCGCCGCAATGATCATTGATCCGGGCGATCTCCTGGGCAGCCGGCCGTTGGATCCTTCCGATCTCTCTCGCCGCGAGGTCATTCTCGAGAAGTTCCGTGCAGGACAGCCGACCGCTTCGGAGCGGTCCAATCAGGAATCTGGCGCTGTTTCATCAGCCGTCCGATAGTATCTAGGCGAGAGCCACGGGGAGCATAAAGAAGATGGGCAAGGACAACACGATGTTCGAAGATGACATCGACCCTGAATTCGAGGATGTCTTCGGTGACGACGCGCCGTCTACGCCGATTGAAAAGGCAGCTGCCGCGATTTTTGGTGAAACGTCGGCGACACCGATTCAGCCTGTTGTCGATTTTGCAGGGCGTCCGGCAAACTACAATATGCCCGTATTCTCTTCAGGAGATGAGGGCGGAGACGCCTTGCTCCCGGCCATTTCGATCAAGCTGTTCTATGAGCGTGAGGAAACCCGCCTCCTTATGGAGTTGTGCGCCCAGGATCGCCGCATGGGGCGGGCTACAGTGGAGTGCCTGCCGGGCGGTATTCCGTCGGCGATCCATTATCTGCGCAGCAGCCCGACGCCCAACCTTATCCTCATTGAATCCGGCTCGGTCGCTGCCCAGGTGATCAGCGAAGTTGATGCGCTTGCTGAGCATTGCGATGAACATGTGAAGGTGCTCGTCATCGGCGCGGTCAACGACATCATGCTGTATCGCCAGCTGATGGCGCGCGGCGTATCTGAATATCTCGTTCCCCCATTCCAGCCGCTACAGATCATCCGCGCGATCTCGAACCTCTTCACCGACCCGGACGCGCCCTTTGTTGGCCGGCAGATTTCCGTAGTTGGCGCCAAGGGCGGGGTAGGGGCCTCCACCATTGCGCACAACCTTGCCTGGTCGCTCGCCGAGAATATCATGGTCAACACCACGCTCGTTGACCTTGATCTTTCCTTCGGCACAACCGCGCTCGACTTCAACCAGGAAACGCCCCAAACGATTGCGGACGCGCTCCTTGCTCCCGAACGGGCCGATGACGCTGTGATTGAGCGTCTTCTGGCACGCGCTACCGAGCGCCTCTCATTGTTCACCGCGCCTGCTCACATCAACCAGATCATTGATATTCCCGATGATTCGTACACGACCGTTATTCAGGGGGTTCGCCGGAATGTTCCTTACATGGTGCTGGATCTGCCGCATGTATGGAACCACTGGCTGCGCACCACATTGATCCAGTCGGATGAAGTGATTGTGGTGTGCCAGCCTGATCTGGCCTCGCTGCGTAACGGCAAGAACCTGATCGACCAGCTCAAGGGTCACCGGGTCAACGACAATCCGCCCCGGCTCGTGCTGAACATGTGCGGTATGCCCAAACGCCCCGAGATTCCGGTGAAGGATTTTGCTGCGGCCATTGGTGTGGATCCGGAAATTGTCGTGCCGTTTGATCCTGAGGTGTTCGGGACCGCGGCCAATAACGGCCAGATGATTTCGGAGACCGGGCCGACATCCCGGCCCGCAATAGCCATTGATGAACTGGCGGCGGCCCTGAGTGGGCGGACGATCCAGAGGGCTGAGAAATCATTCCTCAAGAAACTGCTGGGTAAGTAGGACGATCAGGACGACGGGATAGAACATGGCTTTTGGCAAACGCTCGGGTACATCTTCGGCAACGCTGCCGCCTCCGGCGCCTGCGGCGGCGCCGAAGCCGGCTATGCCAGCGCCCGCTGCGCCGCCTGCGTCCGCAGCGCGTGCGCCCGAGCCTGCCCCTGCCGTGCCCAGCAAGCTCAAGACCCCTGAGGTCAAGCCGGAGCCGGTTCGCAAGGTAAACCAGCACTCGGATCAGTATTACGCCACGAAGACCACCATTTTCAACGCGCTGATCGACACGATTGACCTCTCCCAGCTTGCGCAGCTCGACACCGAGAGCGCCCGCGAGGAAATTCGCGATATCGTTGTAGAGATCATCAGTATCAAGAATGTCGTGATGTCGATCTCGGAGCAGGAATACCTGCTCGACGATATCTGCAACGATGTGCTCGGTTACGGCCCGCTTGAGCCGCTTCTGGCCCGGGACGACATTGCTGACATCATGGTCAATGGCGCCGACACGACCTATATCGAGGTCAACGGCAAGATTGAGCGGACAAACATCCGCTTCCGCGACAATGCGCAGCTGATGAACATCTGTCAGCGGATCGTCAGCCAGGTTGGCCGCCGTGTCGATGAAAGCTCTCCGATCTGCGACGCGCGCCTGCTGGACGGTTCGCGTGTGAACGTCATTGCCCCGCCGCTGGCGATTGATGGGCCAACGCTTACCATTCGTAAGTTCAAGAAGGACAAGCTGAAGCTGAGCGACCTGGTGCGCTTCGGGTCGATCAGCGAGTGCGGCGCCGAGATTCTCCGTATCATCGGTCATAGCCGCTGCAACGTCCTGATCTCCGGCGGTACAGGCTCGGGCAAGACAACGCTTCTTAACTGTCTTACCGGCTTCATCGAGCCGGGCGAGCGCGTCATCACCTGCGAAGACTCCGCTGAACTTCAGCTCCAGCAGCCCCATGTCGTGCGCCTTGAAACCCGCCCGCCCAATATTGAAGGCTCGGGCGAGGTCACAATGCGGGAGTTGGTGAAGAACTGTCTGCGGATGCGTCCTGAACGGATCATCGTGGGCGAGGTGCGCGGCCCTGAAGCGTTCGACCTTCTCCAAGCCATGAACACAGGCCATGATGGCTCGATGGGCACTCTGCACGCCAACAGCCCGCGTGAAGCCCTCAGCCGCGTGGAATCAATGATTACGATGGGCGGGTTCTCACTGCCGGCAAAGACCATCCGTGAAATGATTGTCGGCTCCATTGATATCGTCGTTCAGGCCTCACGCCTGCGCGATGGTTCGCGCCGTATCATGTGCATCACCGAAGTGCTTGGCCTTGAAGGCGATACGATCGTTCTTCAGGATATCCTAAAATACGAAATCGACGGCGAGGACGACGACGGCAAGATTATCGGCCGCCATCGCGGCATGGGCATCGGCCGCCCGCGTTTCTGGGAACGCGCTTCCTATTACAACCTTGAGCGCGAACTCGCCGCAGCTCTCGATGAACTGAATGGTGCCTGATGTCCGGTTCGATGGTTCCCTATATCGTGGCAGCCTTGGCCTTCCTCGCTATCGTGGGGCTTGGCCTCGTGATGACGGGGGGCAACAATGATGCGGCCCGGAAACGCGCAAAGGCGATCAGTTCCGGCCGGGGAGGGCAGGTCAAAGGTGGTAAAGTCGTTGATGAAAACATCCGCCGCCGTGCCAAGACCCAGGAGATGCTTGAAAACCTGCGCAAGCAGGATAAGGAGCGCCGCCGCAATGATCCCATGCGGAATGTCGGATCGAAGCTGACCCAGGCAGGCCTAGAAATTCCCGTGCCGATGTTCTGGGCGCTCTCCGTAGTTTGCGGTGTGATGAGTGCCGGCCTTGTCTATATTTCTGGTGCTGATGGCCTTGTGATCAACGGGCTCTCACTCAAGAGCCGGCCAGTGCTTGTTGCAGCGGCTTTCTTTGGCGGCACTCTGGGCATTCCGCAGTTCGTTCTGGGGTTCCTCATCAAGGGCCGCCACGGTAAAATGGTCAACCAGTTCGCTGACGCGCTGGACATCATCGTGCGCGGTGTCCGCTCCGGCCTTCCTCTGAACGAGTGTATTCGCGTCATCGCCAAGGAGAGCCCCGAGCCGCTGCGCAAGGAGTTCAATACCTTTGCTGACAACCTCGCTATGGGCGCTGGCCTCGACCGGTCTCTTGCCGCGCTCTACAAGCGGCTACCCTTGCAGGAGATCAACTTCTTCGCGATTGTTCTGATGATCCAGTCGAAGGCGGGCGGCAACCTGTCTGAAGCGCTCCACAACCTCTCCACCGTCATCCGTTCCCGGAAGATGATGCGTGAGAAAGTGAAAGCGCTGTCCTCTGAAGCCAAGGCATCCGCGATGATTATCGGCTGCCTTCCGTTTGCTGTCGGGCTGATGGTTTTCCTGACGACACCGGAATACATCATGGAACTGTTCACGACCGAGACGGGTCACGTCATACTTGTTCTGGCCGCTGCCATGATGGGTACAGGCATCACGGTCATGCGCAACATGATCAACTTTGATATGTAAGGCGCGGCGCGGCATGTATGAATTCCTCGTCTCCTTCACAAAGCCCCAGACACTGGCGGCCTATCTGGTTGCTGCGGCTGTCTTCGGCACCTTCCTGACGATCTTCCTGCCATATTTGCAGGGCAACAAGCTTGAGACCCGTCTGAAAGCTGTCGCCAGCCAGCGCGAGAAACTGCGCAAGCAGAGCCGCGCGGCCCTTGAACAGAAAGGGCTGCGTCGCAAGGATAACAGTGTCGTTGGATCAATTTCCTCAAAGCTGAATCTGGCCCAGGCGCTTGAAGACCCTAACGTCGTGAAGCTTATGAACCAGGCTGGCCTGCGTGGCCCCGGCCCCATATCCGCCTTTTATTTCGCCCGCATGGCCATGCCCTTTGCTGGCGCGGGTCTGATGTTCTTCTACATCTTCTTTGTCAATGATCACGGCCTCAGCCAGTTCATGAAGTATGGCTCGGTTATCTTCGGCGCGGCTGCCGGGTTCTACGCGCCCAACCTTTATATCTCCAACCTTGCCCAGAAGCGTCAGAAGTCCATCATGCGCGCCTTCCCGGACGCGCTCGACATGCTTCTGATTTGTGTTGAGGCGGGTATGTCGATCGAGATGGGCTTCAACAAGGTCAGCCAGGAAATCGGCTCGGCATCTCCGGAACTTGCCGAAGAGTTCGGTATCACCGTTGCGGAGCTATCCTATCTGCCGGACCGCCGCCTCGCGTATGAAAATCTCGCGCTGCGCACCGGCCATGAGGGCGTCAAAGCTGTCTGCATGGCGCTCGGCCAGGCTGAGCGTTACGGCACGCCTATGGGCGACGCGCTCCGCATGATGGCCAAGGAAAACCGCGAGATGCGTATGTCAGAGGCCGAGAAGAAGGCCGCCTCGCTCCCTGCAAAGCTTACGGTGCCGATGATCCTCTTCTTCTTGCCGGTGCTGTTCCTGGTCGTGCTTGGCCCGGCTTATATCAAGTACAATGCTATGCAGAAAAAGAACGCGGCTGCCCCGCAGGTTACTCAGGTCGAGCGCACCAACGATCTCGCCTGAGGGCTTTCCCCGGCCTTTCAGGGCGGCTAGACCGCTGCCATGAAACCGTTTGACGTTGCTCGCACCAGCCTCGCCCGCCTGGGCGTCCCCATGCCTTCTGCCAGCGGCGCAATAGCCTGCCGCTCACCGCTTGATGGCTCCGTACTCGGATATCTACCGGCCGCCAGTCTGGGGGATCATGAAAGCGCCGTCAGCCGCGCACAGCAGGCCTTCCTTGCCTGGCGCGATGTGCCCGCCCCCCGGCGCGGCGAGCTTGTTCGCCTGCTGGGGGAGGAGCTTCGTGCGGCCAAGGAAGACCTGGCCATTCTCGTTACGCTTGAAGCCGGCAAGATCCCGTCGGAAGCTGCCGGCGAAGTGCAGGAAATGATCGACATCTGCGACTTCGCAACCGGGCTCTCCCGCCAGCTTCACGGCCTCACCATCGCGTCCGAGCGCCCCGGCCACCGGATGATGGAAACCTGGCACTCGGCTGGCGTCACCGCCATAATCACCGCGTTCAATTTTCCTGTGGCAGTCTGGGCGTGGAACGCGGCGCTCGCGCTGGTTTGCGGTAATCCGGTCATCTGGAAACCGTCTGAAAAAACCCCGCTTACCGCGCTTGCGGTCAGCGCTGTCGCAGAACGGGCTGCCAGAAAGTTTGGCGAAGTGCCGGAAGGCCTTCTGTCCTGTCTCATAGGCGGGGCAGAAACGGGCGCCCGTCTTGCGGAGGATGGGCGTATCGCCATCCTCTCCGCCACAGGGTCCACCCGCATGGGCCGCGCCGTCGCGCCGGTTGTCGCCCAGCGTTTCGGCAAGATGATCCTTGAGCTTGGCGGAAACAATGCCGGCATTGTCTGTCCGTCAGCGGATATTGACCTTGCCCTGCGCGCCATCACCTTCTCGGCTCTTGGCACAGCTGGTCAGCGCTGCACCACGATGCGCCGCCTGTTCGTGCACGACAGTGTCAAGGCGGCGCTTACTGCGCGCCTCAAGTCAGCCTTTGCATCGGTAAAGGTAGGTGACCCGCGCGAGGAGGGTGTCCTTGTCGGGCCACTGATCGACGAAGCGGCCGCAGAGGCAATGCAGGACGCCCTCAGCGAGGCCAGCGCCCTGGGTGCTGTGGTCACAGGTGGCGGGCGCCTTCCCGGTGAAGGCGTTTATGTCCGTCCGGCCATAGTGGAGATGCCCGGCCAGGTGGGCCCGATGCTGCGGGAGACTTTCGCGCCTATCCTCTATATAGTGCCTTATACGGATCTTTCTGAAGCCATCGCCCTGAACAATGCGGCGGGCGCCGGGCTCTCCTCTGCGGTTTTCACGACAGACCTGCGTGAGGCAGAGCGCTTCCTCTCCGCTTCCGGTTCGGACTGCGGCATCGCCAACGTCAACATCGGCACCTCTGGCGCAGAGATCGGCGGCGCGTTCGGCGGAGAGAAGGAAACCGGTGGCGGCCGAGAGTCCGGGTCAGATGCCTGGAAAGGCTATATGCGACGAGCCACCAATACGATCAACTATTCGCGCGCCCTGCCGCTGGCTCAGGGCATCCGCTTCGATCTGCCCGATTGATCTGAAGCGCTGCTTACGGGTTCAGCGTGCCGCGCAACTGGCGCTTGGCGCCGGGCGAAGTGGTGCCCGAAGTATCGCTGTTGCCCTTCAGCGCGTCATAGCTGCGCGCCGGCTGTACCAGGCCGCGCAGCAGGGCGGCATTCTGCTCGGCCACCCTGTCAGGTGCATTCTGGATACTGACTTCCTTCATCTCGTCAAACCGGCCCTGAAGACCGATCACGAGCGCAAGGTTTTCTGTCACGCGGCTGCCCGCGCCGGGCTGGGCGGCCGCAGTGCGCAGCTGGACTTCAGCTCCCGGCAGGTCGCCCGAAAGCAGCAGGGACAGGCCATAATTGGTCAGCGTCGTCATCCGGTTGGGGTCAATCGCCAGCGCGCGTTGATAGTTCGTCTGTGCCTGGCGGTGCATTTCCATCTGGTCGAACGCGGTGCCAAGGGCTGCCCAGCCATCCGCCCGTTCCGGCGCGGCACGGGTCACCTGTTCGAAGCTCGACCGCGCGGCCTCGTATTTGCCCTCTGCCATCCGGATGCGCCCGTTGACCATCAGCAGGTCGGGATTGCCCGGATGGATCACCAGCGATTTGGTCACCACATCAAGGGCCCGTTCCTGGCTGCCCATTGCACGTAGCGCATCGGCAAATTGCAGGGAAATCTCGATGCTCTGCGGGTCTTTCTGATATTCTTTCGACCAGAAATTTGCCCGCGTCAGCGGATCGGCGCGGTTGGCTGCGTCGCGTTCCGCCTGAGAGGCGGGGGCGAGGGCGGCTTCAACCGCCTGGGCCAGTTCCTTGTCTGCCTGGCTTTGCCCGGTCGATGCACAGGCGCTGGCCACCGCCGCAAGGGCGAGGGCAAGGCCGGTAAAGGGCTTTTTGGCACTGGACATCGGCAGGCTCCGTGTATGTATCCCTGTAGGTCAGAGGTTACTTTGCCCTCGCCGGGTCAAAGTTCGGTTAACGCCGAAGCCTGCACCATTAACCAACCAGAAGCCCGGCCAGACACCAGGAAAGGCCAGTCATGCATAAGTCCTTCACCACCGACGCCCCCCAAACCGTCCGGGTCTGGCTCTATACGAGCCCCCTGTTCGGCGCGCTGGAGAACGATCCGTTCCCTAATGCTCGGGCGATTGCAGCGGCGCAGGGCTTCACCGGCGGGGCAGGGCAGAGTGTGCTTGTGCCCGGCCCGGATGGCCGCACGTCCGACATTCTCTATGGCCTCGGGCTCGGCGCAGATCAGCTTGCCCTGGCGGCGCTGTCGGCAAAGCTTTCGGCCGGCGATTATGAAATTGCCTTTGCCGGCGGGTATCCCTTCGCCAGCATTGCGGCAGGCTGGGCGGACGGGGCCTACCGTTTCGACGGTTACAAGACCGAGAAAGCCGTTCCCCCGCGCCTCCTCATCCCGGCTTCGGAAGATGCCACGCGCCTCTCATGGGAAGCTGACGCCATTTGCGCCCTGCGCGATCTCGTCAACACCCCGGCGGCCGATATGGGGCCCGAACAGATCCATGCCCGCATGAGCGCGCTGGGCGAGCGTCACGGCGCGCGCGTCGCTGCTGTCGTGGGCGATACGCTGATTGATGAGAATTATCCGATGGTTCACGCCGTCGGGCGCGCCGCTGTAAAGCCGCCCCGCTTCCTGATGCTGGAATGGGGCACGCCCGGCGCCCCGAAAGTCTCGCTTTGCGGCAAGGGCATCACCTTCGATACCGGCGGCCTCAACATCAAGGTCGGCGACGGCATGCGCATCATGAAGAAGGATATGGGCGGGGCCGCCCATGCCATCGCGCTGGCGCAGCTCGTCATGGAAGCGCGTCTCCCCGTCCATCTGCGCCTTTTCGTGTCAGCGGCCGAAAACGCCATCGCAGGCGACGCCTTCCGCCCCGGAGACATCCTGCAAAGCCGCAAGGGCCTGACCGTCGAGATCGACAATACAGACGCCGAAGGCCGCCTCGTTCTGGCCGACGCGCTCACCCGCGCCAGCGAAGACCAGCCCGACCTCCTGATCGACTTTGCCACCCTCACCGGCGCCGCCCGTGTCGCCCTCGGCCCGGACCTCGCCCCGCTTTACACCGATGACGAGCAACTCGCCGCCGACATTCTCGCCGCCTCCGAAGAGGTCGGTGATCCGGTCTGGCGCATGCCGCTCTGGGAGCCCTATCTCAGCTATATGCAAAGCCCGGTGGCCGATCTTGTAAACTCCGGCGGGGCAGGGATGGCCGGCTCGATCACGGCCGCGGTCTTTCTCAAACAGTTCGTCTCGGCCAAAAGCTGGGCGCATTTCGACATCTGGGCCTGGCGCAAAGCCAAATACGGCCGCCCCGATGGCGGCGCCGCCTGCGGCCTGCGCGCAGTCTGGGCAATGCTGGAAAAACGCTATCCGGCGGTCTGATACGGGGCAGTCTGACGCGGAGAAGGGAGGCTATTTGCCTTCCTTCAGCCGCATCGCTTCGCGCACGCGTCCGCGCACCAGCAGCGTGTCGATATTCTTCGGGTCCGCTGTCATCGCGGTTTCCACGTCCTTCATCGCCAGGTCGAGCGCGTCCTTGTTGAGGTGCACCTCTGCGCGCATCTGGTGGGCTGTCGCATCGGCTGGCGCGTTCGCGATCGCAACGTTGAGATCAGTTAGCGCCTCGTCCCATTTGTCGATCAGCATGTAGGAGGTTGCCCGGTCGAGCAGCAGGTCATTCTCGTTCGGGGCAAGTCTCAGGGCCTCGGAGAAGGAAACGGTGGCCGCTTCTGCCGCGCCGATTTGCAGCCAGGCATTGCCTGCCTGCGAGAGGTAGATTGCGCGCTGTTCCATCGAGCCGCCATCGGTCGACATCGCCAGGTTCTCCAGCCGCACGGCGCCTTCTTCCGCATTGCCCAGGGCAATCAGGGCCAGGGCCGTACACTGGCGCGCGCCGGGCCGGTTGCCCTCAAACGTCCAGGCCAGGCCATCTTCATAGGCGTCTTCAGGCGAAATTTCGATCTTGGCGATACAGGCTTCCAGCTTGGCCGCTTCGGCGGCGGCGAGTTCGGCCCCCAGGTTCTGTTGCAGGAAAAGCGCCGCACCGGCGACCATAGCAATAAGCGACATGGGCAGGACACTCCAAAGCCTCTATCTCATTGTTCTTAGGCGCAATCGGAGCACCCTTGGCAAATGACAGTTCAGCCATCTCTGCTGTTTGTATTCGGACTTGGCTACTCTGCCCAGCAGTTGGCCAGCCGCCTTTTGGCAGCGGGCTGGCAGGTCGCCGGCACCGTCCGCAGTGAGGGTAAAGCGGCCGAACTCCAGGCACGGGGGATTGATGCCCGGGTCTGGTCCGGGGAAGGGCCGGTCGAGGTGCCCGAGGGGGCCCATTGGCTGATCACCGTGCCGCCCGGAAAGGAAGGCTGCCCGGCCTTTTTAGCTGTCCCAAAGTGTCCTGAATTGTCCCGATCTGTCACCTATCTGTCCACGACTGGCGTCTATGGGGACATGAAAGGTGGCTGGGTGACCGAGTGGAGCGAGGTTTTCCCCGGTTCGCCGAGGGCCGCAGCCCGCGTTACGGCTGAGGGACAGTGGCTCGCTTATGCGGGGGCCAGGACGCGCCTTGTCCGCCTGCCGGGCATTTACGGGCCGGGCAGGTCGGCCTTCGACCGGCTGCGCGATGGCACCGCCCGGCGCATCGTCAAGGACGGCCAGGTCTTCTCGCGTATCCATGTCGATGACATCGCTTCGGGCCTTGAAGCGCTGATGCAGCGCCCGGACGCAACGGGGGTCTTTCATCTCTGCGATGAGCTGCCCGCCCCGCCGCAGGATGTCATTACATATGCGGCCAAGCTTCTCGGCATGCCGCCCCCGCCCGAAATTCCCTTCGAAGCGGCAGACTTGTCCCCCATGGCGGCCAGCTTCTATGCCGAGTGCAAGCGCGTCTCCAATGCCCGGGCCAAAGCCGCCCTGGGCTGGCACCCCGCCTATCCGACCTACAAAGAGGGACTCGCCGCCATTCTCGCCGCTGAAATGTGAAAAATATTTCTCTGATTTTCGCGACTTAGCCTCAATCGTGCCCTGTTGGCGCCGGCCTTATCAGGTGTAAGGTGGGGTGGGTGGAACCAGAGGACGACAATCATGGCACTGCATTTACGTGGCCCCTTAAATGGGCTTAAGGCCGTTGTTTTTACATTGCTTTTGACTGGTCTCGCGGCATGTGGCGGCTCGCAGACAGCGACGACCGCAGATGAAGATGCAGACGCCGCTGTCCTCGTCGCGCGCTCCCCGGCAGACCAGGTTGCCGCCCGCAAGCGGGAGGAAGCCCGCCGCAAGGCTCGTGAAGCCGAAACGCAGGACTTCTCCTACTTCCGTTACCGGATCGACACAGCCACCGAACAACCCCTTGCCTGCTTTGTGTTTTCTGCCGCCCTTGATCCTCAGACGGACTACTCCCCCTATGTGGAGTTCCGCCCCTCCTTCCGCGCTGCGCTGACCGTTGAAGGCCGCGAGCTTTGCGTCGGCGGCCTCACCTTCGGCACCAGCCGCACGGCCACCATTCTCGCGGGCCTGCCCGCCGCCGATGGCCGTACGCTGAAGCGCGGCGAAACCGTTCCGATCGACTTTGCAGACCGCCCGCCTTTCGTTGGTTTCAAGGGCACCGGCGTGATCCTGCCCCGCGAAAATGCAGACGGTCTCCCCGTGGAGACGGTCAATGTGGATGGGGTCAAGATCACCGTCACCCGCGTCAACGACCGCGCCATCGTGTTCAAGAATGTCAGCGAAGGCCAGACGACCCGTCAGGGCCAGTGGTCCTGGCTGTGGGGCGAAGATTCGCCTGAAGATGTAGGCGAAGAAATCTTCGCCGGCATGATGGATGTGACCAACGTCCCGAACGCGCCGGTCGTCACCGTTTTCCCGCTTCAGGATGTTGTCGGCCCGATGAAGCCAGGGGCCTATTTCGTCCGGGTTGAAGATGCCGCAAAGCTCACCGCTTCTGAAGGCCCTCCGGCCGCTTCCGGCCGCTGGATTCTCCTCACAGACCTTGCCCTGACCGCCTATTATGGAGAGCAGGGGCTCGACGTGACCCTGCGCTCGCTGAAGGATGGCAAGACCGTCAGCGATGCCACTGTCCAGCTTATCGCCGCCAATAACTCGGTTCTGGCGGAGACCAAGCCGGACGCTTCCGGCCGTATCTCGTTCGACAAGCCGCTCCTCAGCGGCAAGGGAACGATGGCGCCCCGGCTCGTCGTTGCCACGAACACCAAAGGCGAGCTCGCTGCGCTGGACCTCAACCGGTCGCCTGTGGACCTTTCAGAATATACGGTCGGCGGGCGCCGCACGCCCGGCCCGGTCGATGCTTATGTCTACTCCGATCGCGGCATCTATCGCCCCGGCGAAACGGTCGAGTTGACCGCAATGCTGCGCGACCGCGCCGGCCGTCAGGTCACCGGCCGCAATGGCCATCTCGTGATCTATCGTCCCAATGGCCTTGTTGCCTCCAAGACCCGCTTCACCGATCCCAAACCCGGCGCGGTGACACAGAGCTTTGCGCTGCCTCGCGGCGCCTCGCGCGGTGAATGGCGCGCCAGCATTGAGATCGACGGCCTGACAGCGCCTGCCGGAGAAATGCGCTTCGCGGTGGAGGATTTCGTGCCCCAGCGGATCGCGGTGGATGTCACCGCCGATCAGGAAGCGCCGATGAAAGCGGGCGCATCCCGCAACGTTGATATCGCTGCCCGCTTCCTCTATGGCGCGCCCGGCGCGGGCCTGACGGTCAAGACCGAAGCCCGGATGGAGCCTGACCCCAAACCCTTCAAGGCTTTTGAGGGCTTCACCTATGGCCGCCATGATCAAAGCTTCGAGCAGCAGATCCTTGAGTTCAGCGATGTGACGACAGATGGCGCTGGCAAGGCGCTGGTGCGCCTCTCACCCGGCACCGCTGGTTCCAATTCCGGCATCCCGCTGCGCCTCAACACGGTTGTCAGCGTACTGGAGCCCGGTGGCCGCGCTGTGTCTGAAAGTGTCCGCGTCCCGTATCGCCCCGAGAACCTCTATGTCGGTCTCAAGCCGGGCTTTGAGAGTTCAGTGCAGGAGGGCGGGGAAGCCAGCTTCGAGGTGGTGTCCGTCAATGCCGATGGCCAGGCTTCAGCTCAGCGGCTCTCCTGGAAAGTGCTTCAGATCAACTATCACTATGACTGGTACCGCGAAGGCGACACCTGGAACTGGCGCCGCTCGCGCACGGTCACCAAGGTAAACGAAGGCGTGGTCAGCACGCCCGCCGGTGGCACAGCAGAGATCAAGGTGGCCGCGCTCGACTGGGGCAGCCATGAACTGGTTGTCGAAGGGCAAGGCCCGAATGCTTCGGTGGGCGCCTCAACAGGCTTCTATGTCGGTTGGGGCGGCTGGGCGAGCGCAGATGGTACCGAAGCGCCTGACCGCGTGAAGGTTGTCGCCGCCGAGAAGACCCCGAAAGTTGGCCAGAATGCTGAACTGACAATCCTGCCGCCCTATGACGGACAGGCTCAGATTGTTGTGGCAACAGACCGCGTGCTGTCTGTCCAGAACGTCTCGGTCAGCGCTGTGGGCACCCGCATCACTCTTCCGGTTACGGAAGAATGGGGCGAGGGCGCCTATGTGATGGTCAGCGTCTATTCCGGCCGCGACCCCATGCTGCGAGCAAAGCCCCGCCGCGCCGTGGGCATCGCCCATGTGCCCGTCGATATGGCGGCCCGCACCTTTGCCCTGACGATTAACGCGCCCGACCTTGCCCGCCCGCGCGGTGAGCAGTTGATCGAGGTGGATATCCAGGGCGGCCCGCGCGAGCCGGTCTTCCTCACTGTGGCAGCTGTGGATGAAGGCATCCTCCAGCTGACCAAGTTCAAGTCGCCCGACCCTGTGGCCCACTACTTTGGCCGCAAGGCGCTGGGCGTCGAACTCTATGACGACTATGGCCGCTTGCTTGATCCCAATCTTGGCATGCCCGCTGAAGTCCGCTCCGGGGGTGACCAGCTTGGCGGGGAAGGCCTCTCGGTTGTTCCGGTCAAGTCAGTCGTGCTCTATTCCGGTCTCGTGGATGTAGGCCGGTCGGGCAAAGCCCGCGTGCGGCTTGATATCCCGGAGTTCAATGGCCAGCTGCGGATCATGGCGGTTGCCTGGTCGAAGACTGGCGTTGGCTCGGCAGACAAGAAGATGACCGTGCGCGACAGGGCGCCGTCTGACCTCGTTATGCCGCGCTTTCTTGCCCCGGGCGATGAAGCTGTCATCACAGCCAGTGTGGATAATATCGAACTCAGCAGCGGCCAGTTCAGTGCCAAAGTTGCCGGGACGGGGCAGTTGAGCGTTGCCGAAACGGCGCTGACGCGGACGCTTCAGAAAGGCCAGCGCGCAGATATTCCGGTGCGTGTGTCGGCTTCGGGAGAAGGCATTTCCAGCCTCAGCCTGAATGTCACCGGCCCGGACAATTACCGCACTGACCGGACCTATGAGATCCAGACACGCTCGCCCTACCTGCCCGAGACGCGGGCGACGAGCCAGCTGATGCGGCCCGGTGAAACCTTCTCGGTCAGCCAGGCTCTTCTGACGGGCTATGTGCCGGGCTCAACCGAAGTATCGGTTGGTTTCTCGCCCCTGCCGATCGATGCGCCGACACTTTATGCCTCGCTCGACCGGTATCCCTATGGATGCACCGAACAGATCACCAGCCGTGCCGTGCCGCTTCTCTATTCTGAGCAGCTCGTCACGATGGGCGCCAAGGAGTCACGGGATAATCCGCGCGACAAGATCCAGACGGCCGTGAGCACGGTTCTCAACCGTCAGGGGGCGGATGGCGCATTCGGCCTGTGGCGGGAAGGGGATGGCTACGCCAATCCCTGGCTCGGCGCTTATGCGACAGACTTCATCTTCCGGGCCAAAGAGGCTGGCTATGCCGTGCCCGACGAAGCCCTGACACGGGCCTATGGCGCGCTCCGCAATGTTGCCACCGGCGATACGTGGCGTGTTTATGGCTACGACACGGATGTGTATGAAAGCCGCTATTCCAACGATACGGTGCAGCAGATGATGTACCGCTCCTCGGCCTACGCGCTTTATGTGCTGGCCAAGGCGGGCGAGGCGGACA
This sequence comes from Hyphomonas sp., assembly GCA_046293975.1. GTDB lineage: Bacteria > Pseudomonadota > Alphaproteobacteria > Caulobacterales > Hyphomonadaceae > Hyphomonas. The sequence goes on from JBKBIZ010000011.1 coordinate 38,047, forward strand.
TCTCCCGCCTGCGGTATCTGCATGACCGGGAACTCAACAATATCGAGAGCCCGCTCGCCCGCGCGCATATCGGGGCTGGCCTTGCCTATCTCGGTGACCGGGCGCGCGCTGCCTCGGCATTCAAGTCGGCAGAGCAGAAGCTCGGCTATCGCAACACGGGTGACTACTATCAGACGCCGCTGCGCGATCTGGCAGCCATCGTTGCCCTGGCCGCCGAAGCCCAGCTTCCCGAGACTGTCGCCCGTCTGGGCGAGCGCCTCGGCAAGGACGTGCCCGATGCGCCCAGCCTGACAACGCAGGAAAAGGCTTACCTTCTTCTGGCCGTCAACAGCCTCACCAAGGGTGAGACCGCTGTACAGGTAAAGGTCGAAGGACTCGGGAATGGCCAGGACAATGAGCGCCAATACAGCCTCAGCGAGGCTCAGGCGCGGGGTGGGGCGAGCTTCCGCCTCGGTGGGGATACCCCGCTCTTCCGCACGGTGCTGGTGACCGGTGCGCCGGCTTCGCCGCCTCCGGCTGTTTCCTCCAAACTCAGCGTGGACAAGCGCTTCTATGCGATGGGCGGCGAGCAGATGAATCTCGACCAGATCCGTCAGGGCGAACGTATTGTCATTGCCCTGACGATCACGCCGGAAGAACGCCGCGTGAACCCGGTGATCGTGGCCGATCTTCTGCCCGCAGGCTTCGAGATCGAAGCGGTCCTGCGTCCAGCCGATGGCCGTCTCTACGAGTATGACTGGCGTTCAGGTGAAAACCGTGTCCGTGCCGGCGCTTTCGGCTTCCTTGGCGAGATAGGCCGCCCGCAAAGCGCTCAGTCGCAGGACGACCGGTTTGTGGCGGCGATCGACGTGACCGAGAACCCGGTGACGCTCGCCTATGTCGTGCGTGCGGTCAGCCCGGGCAGCTTTGCGATCCCCGGCGTTGTTGCCGAGGACATGTACCGCCCTGAAGTCTTCGCCCGTTCGGCGCCCGGCCGTGTGACCGTGCTCGCCGCGCAGGGCGCAGCGGGCGGACGCTGATCGAGGGGGAGGGCAGTTTGGGCCAGTCTTTGGGCCAGTCCGTGCCGAAACGCCTCCTTGCGGGACTGGCCGCCCTCATAGTGGCTGTCCTGCTGATTGATGTGATATTCCCCCCGCCGCTGACGCGCGCGGGGGGCGTTTCCGTCCTCGTGACAGACCGCGCGGGCAAGCCGCTGCGGGCGTTTCCGACGCCTGATGGCCGCTGGCGGTTTGATGTTGAGCTTGCCCGGATTGATCCGGATTTTGTCGATGCGCTGGTGCGGGTCGAGGACAAGCGTTTCTGGGATCATCACGGTACGGACTGGCTGGGTCTCTTCAGGGCCGCCTTTGACAGCGTCACGGCCGGCGAGATTGTCTCAGGCGGCTCCACCCTCACCATGCAGACCGCGCGGATGCTGGAGCCTCGCCCGCGCAATGCTGGCTCGAAGCTGATCGAGATATGGCGGGCAAACCAGCTCGAGCGCCGCCTCTCCAAGCGCGAGATCCTGGAGCTCTACCTCTCGCTCACGCCCTATGGCGGCAATCTTGAAGGCGTGCGCGCCGCCAGCTGGAGCTATTTCGGCCATGAAGCCGACCGGCTCTCAACGGATGAGATTGCCCTGCTGATTGCCCTGCCTCAGTCTCCTGAAGTGCGCCGCCCTGATAGGCGGCCGGAATTTGCTGCCCGCTCACGCGACTGGGTCGCGCAGAAGCTCGCGCGCTATGGGGTGTTCTCGGATAACGACGTTCTGGATGTTGCCTCGACATCCGTCCCGGTCCGGCGGCTCGACTTCCCTGACCGCGCCTGGCACGGGGCCGACGCCGTTCTGGCAAGTGGCCCGCGTGCAGACGTCCGCTCAACCCTGGACTCTGCTCTCCAGGCGGAGCTTGAGCGGATTGCCCTGACACGGGCTGAGCTGGAGGGGGCAGATGTTCAGGTCTCCGTAATTGTCGTGCATATTCCGTCCCGCGCAGTCCGCGCGCTGGTGGGGTCGGCCTCGCGGGAGCGGGCAGGCGGCTGGCTCGACCTCACCAATCGTCCCAGGTCGCCGGGATCGACCCTCAAGCCCTTTATCTACGGGCTCGCCTTTGATGATGGGACGGCCTCTTCCGACACCCGCATCCAGGATCTGCCGAGCCGGTTTGCAGGTTACCAGCCCGAAAATTTTGACCGCATGTTCCACGGCGATGTGCGCGTGTCAGATGCCTTGCAGCATTCCCTGAACGTGCCGGCAGTGCTGATGCTGGACCGGATCGGGGCGGAGCGTTTCTCGGCGCAGCTCGCCATCGCGGGTGCAAGGCCGCGCGTGTCCGGCGCCAGGGGCCAGTCAGCCGGCCTGGCGATTGCTCTTGGCGGAGCAGGGCTGACGGGCAGGGAACTTGCCATACTCTATTCGGCGCTCGGGGATGGCGGCGTGGCAAAGCCGCTGGTCTGGCGGGCTGAAGAAGAGGCGGCCAGCCGCGCCGATTCTGGCCGGCGCCTGATGAGCGAGGCGAGTGCCTCTGAGATCCTCCGAATCCTGCTGGGGTCTCCCTCACCTCAGGGGCGAATGCCTGGCCGGCTCACCCAGGACGCGCCCCAGATCGCCTTCAAGACGGGCACGTCATATGGGTATCGCGATGCCTGGGCGGCGGCTGTTTCTGGCGAGCATGCGATCGTGGTCTGGGTCGGCCGGGCCGACGGCGCACCGCGCACAGGCGTCACCGGCCGTGATATTGCCCTTCCTATCCTGTTCGAGATGGCAGACAGGGTGGCCCATCATCTGCGCGATGATGGCGACAGTGAACTACGCCTCAGCGCGATGCCACTGACGCCGTCAAAGGGGGCGCTGCGGGCCTTTTCCACGGACAGGCCACCGGAAATCCTTTTCCCGCCCCAAGGCGCGGAGCTATGGGCGGGAAGGGTGGACGGGCGCGCACCGAGGCCGTTTGTGCTCGCCGGGCGCGGCGCGGGCGCTCTGAACTGGTTCATTGATGGAGAGCCCGCGACGCTGGACGATGCCGGGGCGCCTGTCTGGCGGCCTGCTCAGCCGGGCTTCTATCTTGTAACCGCCGTGGATGGAGCCGGTCGCTCCAGCCGTGTGCGCGTCCGTGTGCTGACTGAAGATCCAGCCTGATATTATTGTGTGCATCAGGTCACATGGGCGTGACAAAATACACCTTAACGCATTTGATGCCTTTTTTGTGCCGCCTGTAGCAACTAATTCGAGATTGCCGCGTATAAGTACCCCTTCGGGTACCGGCAGTGTAAGAGTTAAAGAGCCGAAACGTGCTAACCAATCGTCCAGCTGTTCTCATTGCCATTGTGTCCGGCGTGCTTGCTTCCAGCGTTGCGTTCATGTCTGACGCTGGCGTTGAAGACCGCCGTGCTGAGGACGCGCCGATTCGGGTAGCGACGGCTGTTTTCGCAGGTGGCTGCTTCTCCTGTGTCGAGGCGGATTTTGATAAAGTCGCAGGCGTTATCGAAACCGTCTCTGGCTATACAGGCGGTGTGGCCGGCCAGCCGACGCACAAGCAGGTTGAGGCCGGCGGTACCGGACATTACGAAGCGGTCAAGGTTACCTACGATCCTTCGCGCATTTCCTACGAAGATCTCGCGGCCAATTTCATCCGTTCCATTGACCCGACAGATGATGAAGGCCAGTTCTGCGACAGGGGCGAAAGCTATCGCAGCGCCATCTTCGTTTCTGGCCAGAGCGAGCGCAATGCGGCTGCGGCCACTGTGTCCAGTGCCCAGCGCCTGCTCGGCAAGGAAGTTGTAACGGAAATCCGCCCACTGACGACCTTCTGGCCTGCTGAGGACCAGTATCAGGATTATTCCCTGAGAAACGCGGCCAAGTACACAATCGAGCGTGACGCTTGCGGGCGCGATCAGCGGCTGATGGAAGTCTGGGGCAGCAACACGCCTTCGCTCTGAGCGCGTGTTCAACCGCCGAATGCGGCGGTGGGGCAGGGCGGCTCGGGGAACTCCTTTTCACCGATGAAGCGGTCTTCCCATTCCCGCGTGCGCTCGGCTGGGTTGTAGCCTCCTCCGATATACAGCTGGAAAACCCGCGTGATCGGGCAGCCATTTCTCCGGGTGCCTAGATCGACACGCACCTGACCGGCTGGCTCAAAACTTTCAAAATCGCTGCGAATCAGGGGCCGGAGACCCGCATGTAAGGAAGCGATCAGCACCCTGTCCGAGATCGGGCCTTCCAGAGGCACTCTTTCCGAAAAGCTCTTGGGGCCGGGATAGCGCCGCCAGGAAATCAGCGGCAGATCGTGGTCGCGGGCATAGAAGTCCAGGCCATGCCAGACTTCCCGTTCATCAACCAGAATGGCAGTCGCACCAAGGCGCTCGGCTTCGGCAAAGACCTGCTGGGCTGAAGTCTCCCATCCGCGTGTTCGCTTCGCAGCATTATCGAGTCCCAGACCCGTCGTGGAAGAGGCAGGCAGCAGTGTCATAACCATGAACAACGCCCCGACCAGCAGATTGAGGCCAAGGCTCGCCCACAGGGTAATTGCCTTGCCCCGGCTGAACCACATTGCGACCAGAAGCGCCGCGCCAGGATAGGCTGTTGCTGTCCAGTTGGCATGGGCGCGCGACAGGATCGCCTGAAACAGGATGAAGATCAGAACCGGCAGGATGAAGCAGAGCAGCCAGCGTTCGCGGCTGGCCTCTTCGCCCTGCCGGGTGCGATACATAAAAATGCCTGTGAGGAGCGCTATAAAGCTGATCGGCCCGAACATGCCCAGCTGATCGACAAGCCAGGTCAGTGCGTTCTCGGGATTGAACAGATCGCCGCCAAGATTGGCATTGTCGACAGTGTGGCTGACGGTGGCGAAATCATTCGCTGCATTCCAGAGCAGGTGCGGCGCTACGATCAGTCCTGCAATCAGGCCGGTCAATGCGCCGTGTGGCGACAGGATGGCCCGGCGGGTCGGCGCATCGATCAGGCAGGTTAGCCCGATCCCGATCCCGAAATAGATCATCGCGTATTTCGACAGCATGCCGGCACCGATCACGCCGCCGAGCAGGACCGCTGAGACCCAGAGGCCTCTCCCGCTTCTGAGGCGCCACAGCAGATAGAGCCCCGCGCACCAGAACGGCATGAGAACTCCGTCCGTTGACAGGACGGCCGATGAGAGAACGACGGATGGCATCAGGGCATAGAGCAGCGCGGCGAAAAATCCGGTGCGCGCGTCCAGCATGGTCCGCCCAGTCAGGAAGATGAGGGCGGCCGCAGCGGTGTGGAGCACCGGCGCAGCCAGTCTTATGGACCACTCATGCGTTCCAAACAGAGACGTTGTGAGGTGGATCACCCAGGCGATCATCGGAGGCTTGGAATAATAACCCCATTCCAGTGTCTGTCCCCACCGCCAGTATTGGGCTTCGTCCGCATACAGGTCGAGAGGGGAGGCCATAACCACCAGGATGCGGAGAATCAGCAGCAGACCAAGGGCGGCCAGGATCAGACGTTCAAAGGTCTGCGGGCGTTTGAGCAGGGGCGAATCTGTCATGGCGGTTCCGGAGGGTTTGAAGCGGGTCTTATGGCCTCTCTGGAGGGCCAGATACAGAGGCAGGTGCCATCAGAAGAGGCGGCCGGGGCATTAACAGCGTGTCATTTTTGCATCGCAACCCAAAAACCGTACCCCAGCCGAAATGCGATGCTGAACCTTCAAACGCTTGTCACTAATCTGTCACTCAGCGGGGTTAAGGCCTCGCCAAACCCGGTCTCGCGAGGGGACCGTGGTGATGGTCGAAATCCGGGGAAGTCCTATGATGAAAAATATCTTTGCGCGTAGCGCATCGATCGTGGCTATTGCGGCGCTTGCGCCTGTAGCTGCGGTTTACGCTCAGGAGACTGCGTCCGAGCTTCGTGGCTCGATTGTGGATCAGAGCGGCGCAGCAGTTGCTGGCGCTACTGTTACCATCCTGCACGGGCCCACAGGCTCGTCCAGCGTCATGACCACCAGCTCGAACGGTGGTTTCTTCCAGACTGGCCTTCGTCCGGGCGGTCCTTACTCGATCACTGTCACTGCACCTGGTTTTGAAGGCTCTGCCGTTGAAGGCCTCAGCCTCAACCCAGGCACGCAGCCGCCGCTGCGCCTGCGCCTTGCCGCAATCGGGGACGACACGGCTGTACTTGATACGGTCGTTGTGACCGGCGCTGCCATCAGCGCGCTCGACCTGAACAACGGCGTTGGCTCGAACTACAATGCCCGCGACGTGGCAAACCAGCCTTCGCTCGCACGCGACATCATCGCGACCCTGAACCGCGACCCGCTCGCCGTTTCCAGCGGTCCGAACAACCTTTCGGTTGCCGGTGTCAACCCGCGCTACAACGCTGTCACCATCGATGGCGCACGCCAGGCCGATAACCTCGGTCTCGGTAGCAACACCTTCCCGACAGCCCGTTCGCCGATCAACCTTGATATCGTCGAGGCTGTTTCGCTTGTCGCTTCTGACTACACCGTCACTGCTTCGGGCTTCACCGGCGGTCTGGTGAACGTTGTCACCAAGGGCGGTTCGAACGAAATCGACGGTTCGGCGTTCTACTACTACCGCGATCAGGACTATATCGGCACCAGCGTTTTCGGCGGTGAGCGTTCCTACAACCCCGGTATCTTCGAAGAAAAAGAATACGGCGCCACGCTTCGTGGCCCGATCATCAAGGACAAGCTCTTCTTCTCGCTGTCCTATGACAAGTTCCAGACTGCTCAGCAGGTCGACATTTCTGCTTCCGCTGCCTCGGCTGGTTATTCGCAGCAATTCTATGACTCGCTGAACCAACTCGTTCTGGATACCTATGGCATCGATATGGGCGGCCGTCCGTTGCAGGTTGCCCTGCCGGAAGAAACCGAGCGTCTGTTTGCCCGTATCGACTGGGATATCAACGCAGATCACCGTCTTCAGGTTCAGTATCAGAATACGGAGGAAACCAGCGTTTCGGGCGCAACGTCCGTCACCTCCTTCCAGTCCTCCTGGTATGACGTCCCAAGCACGCTCGACAGCTACACGGCCCAGCTCTTCTCAAACTGGACGCCTAACCTGTCGACCCGGCTGCGCGCGTCTTACACCGAGAACGAGCGTCTCCAGAGCTGCCGTGCCGGCGACGGCGTTGGCGCGATCAACATGATCCTGTCGGTCAACAACACCGTTGGCACGCCGCTCGAAGGCCTGCTCAATATCTCCAACCCGAACACGACCCGCACACTGGCTGGCGGCTGTGACCAGTTCCGTCACACCAACACCTATGCTGACGAGCGCCTGACCCTCTTCGGCCAGGCAGACTATGTCTGGAACGACATGATCTTCACCTTCGGGGGTGAGTACGAGACGCTGGAAGCTGCCAACGCATTCTCGCAATACTCCCGCGGTCTCTACACCTTCACAGGTGGTCAGAACCTGATCGACGGCATTGGCAACGTTCAGTACCGGAACGTAGCTTCCAACAACACGGCCGATTACCTGACCCAGTACGACTACGCTCGCTGGACGGGTTTCGCTCAGGCTCGCTGGAACGTTCTGCCGGAACTCGAACTGTCGGGTGGCCTGCGTTATGAGTACATCACGACGGATAGCGGTGCTCAGCTTGATCCGACCTTTGAAACTCAGGTTGGTATTCCGAACACCACAACCACCGATGGTCTCGACATCCTCATGCCACGTGTCGGCTTCCGCTACACACCGCTTGACCGGACGACGATCTCGGGTGGCTTTGGCCTCTTCTCGGGCGGTGACCCGGGCGTCTGGACGCTGAACGCAGCTGCGCCGCTGGTCGTGGTTGCTCAGGCCAACAATCTGGCCGGTCTCGATCCGACGGTTATCCCGCAGCAGCTGATTGATGCTGTGGCCAACGGTTCGGCAGGTGCAATCGATGCTCTGGCCCCGAACTTCAACCTTCCGTCCGACTGGAAAGCCTCGCTGCGCCTCGATCAGTCCTTCGATCTGAACTTCGGCGCTGTTGATCTCGGCTCTGACTACCGCGCCTCGATCCAGGTTCTGCACACGCGTTCCAAGGACGCCTTCCTCTGGCAGGAATACGGCCAGACGAACGGTGGCCTGACCACGGGTGTCGCGCCTGATGGCCGTCCGATCTACGCAGACCTTCAGGCTCTGGGTCTCTCCAACCGCACGATCCTGACAAATGACTCGGGCGATGAGAGCACAGTCTATACTGTCTCGCTGGAGAAGGCCTACGAGAACGGTCTCGATCTCTTCATGTCCTACGCTCACCAGGACGTTGAATCTCTGACTGAAGGTTCGTCCTCGCGCGGCATCTCGGCCTGGCGTGGTCAGGTGGCTGCAGACCGGAACTTCCCTGGTCCGCGCACCTCGCTCTACCAGGTTTCCGATGCCTTCAAGGTTGGCCTCGGCTACGAGCGCGCCTTCATCGGTGATCTCGCAACCCGTGTTGACCTCTTCGGTCAGTTCACTTCGGGCGGCCGGTTCACGTACACCTTCGACATCGCCAACAACAATTCGCTGTTCGGCCGTGCCGGTAACGGTGAAAACCCGTACGACAACAGCCCATTCTACGTCCCGGATCTCTTCGGCGACAACAATGTTGTGTACGGCGCAAACTTCGATCTGGCCGCTTTCGGCGAGTATGTGAAGAAGAACAACCTCCAGCAGGGCAAGATCTCTGAGGTCAATGGCGCGAAGTCCACTTGGAACCAGCGTTGGGACTTCCGTCTCCAGCAGGATCTCCCAGGCATCTGGGGTGCTAAAGACTACCTTGGCGACAACCGCTTCAAACTGGTCTTTGACGTCGAGAACTTCGGCAACCTGCTGAACGATGAGTGGGGCACGATGTATACGGCTCCCGCAAACGGTCAGCTGGCAATCGTCGCTGCTGATCTCGTGACCCGTGCGGACGTTCTTGCCAATGGTGTTGGTGGCGCGTCGGCCCTGACGGGTGATGCGGCTCGTACGGCCTGCGCGGTCTCCACAGACTGCGTCTACCGCTACAACAGCTTCAACGGCCTCGCGACGGGCTTCGAGAACAACGCTGCTTCCGCATGGAAAGTCCGCGTTGGCATCCGTTACGAGTTCTAAGCGGAAATCCGCTGAACGCACATTATATGAGGGGGGCGGTCTTTCGAGACCGCCCTTTTCGTTTGACCCAAGCTGTGGCAAGGCCCGCGCGACATGACTGATACAATCCCTTACCTTCCGCCCGAATGGGCCCCGCAGGCTGCGCTCTGGGCAGGCTGGCCGCGCCTTGCCGAGGAATGGGGCGGTGATCTCACGGCCGCGCGCTCTGAGATCGCGGCCTTCATTCGCACTGCCGCCACTTATGTGCCGGTGAAGATCGCCTGTGGCTCGCGCGAAGCGGCGGCCTCGGCGCGTCTCGCTACCGGCGGGGCAGGGGAGATCGTGGAGATCCCGACGGGCGACATATGGCTGCGCGATACAGGGCCGGTTGTGACGGGGACAGGCGCGTCCCGGGAAGCTCAGGTTTTCCGCTTCAATGGCTGGGGCGGGAAATATCTTATGGACGGCGATACCGAAACAGGCGGCGCGGTAGCCGGCGTAGAGGCGTTGCCTGTCCGGCGGCATGCGCTCATTCTTGAAGGCGGCGGTATCGATGCAGATGGCGAAGGCCGCCTGCTGACGACCCGGCAATGCCTGCTCAACCCGAACCGCAATCCCCAGCTCTCGCAAGAGCAGATCGAGGCGGGCCTGACCGCGGCCCTGGGTGTCGACGAGTTCATCTGGCTGGGTGATGGCCTGATGAACGACCACACAGATGGGCATGTCGATAATATCGCGCGCTTCATTGCGCCCGGCCATGTCCTTTGCCAGCATCCGGCAGACCGGAGTGATCCCAACGCCGAAACCTTGCAGGAGATCGAGCGGACGCTGGTCTCTCAGGGCCTCATGGTATCCAGCATACCGTCACCCGGCCTTGTGCATTTCGGTGATGGCGTTCCGGTTCCGGCCAGCCATATGAATTTCACGATCACCAACAGGGCTGTTCTTGTGCCGGTCTATGAGGATCGCTTCTCGGCGGTCGCGCTGTCCGAACTCAAGGCATTGTTCCCTGGCCGTGAAGTCATTGGCTTGCCAGCGCGCGCCATCCTTGCGGGCGGTGGAAGCTTCCACTGCATGACCCGCGAAATCCCCGCCTGAGAAGGAGGCAATGCCTATGACCCGGACGATCACGCTCGCTGCCATTCAGTTCACCCCTACCGATGATGTTCAGGAGAACATTGACCGGGTCGCCGGTTTCGTGCGGGAAGCGGCCGCCAGGGGCGCAGATGTTGTCCTGCCGCCGGAGCTGTTTTGCGGCCATTACTTCTGCAAGACGCAGGAAGAAGAACATTTTGCCCGCGCCTTCGAATGGCAGGAACATCCGGCCGTTCATCAGCTCTCGGATCTTGCGGCTGAACTTGGCGTCGTTATTCCGGTCTCGATCTATGAGAAGGAAGGGCCGCATTATTTCAATTCGGTTGTCATGATCGATGCGGATGGCGCTCCGCTCGGCGTCTATCGCAAGAGCCATATACCGGATGGTCCTGGCTACCAGGAGAAGTATTATTTCCGTCCGGGCGATACCGGTTTCCGCGTCTGGGATACGATCAAGGGCCGTATTGGTGTGGGCATTTGCTGGGATCAGTGGTTCCCGGAGGCGGCCCGCGCGATGGCGCTCATGGGCGCGGATGTGCTGCTCTATCCAACGGCCATCGGCGCTGAGCCGCAGGATGCCGGCCTCGACACCGCCGCGCGCTGGCGCCGGGGCATGCAAGGCCATGCCGTTGCGAATGTCATCCCCGTTGTTGCCGCCAACAGGGTCGGGGATGAAGCAGGGCAGGTCTTTTATGGCACCAGCTTCATTGCAGACGAGACCGGTGACATCGTCTCCGATCTCGGCCGTCAGGAAGAGGGGGTGATCCTTGCCGCCTTTGATCTTGAGCACATCGACCGGGCCCGGGCAGCATGGGGCTTCTTCCGTGACCGGAGAACCGATCTCTACGAGATCCTTCTCTAGCCAGAACAGGTGTGCTCAGCCGCGATGGGATGTGCCAAACATCTGAGCTATGCGGTCATCGGTCTCGTCATTGTCCGCGAATATCACAGGCTTGCTTTGCCGGCGCTCGCGCTGGCGCTGGTCAGCAATACGGATACCGCCGCGCCCGGATGATTTGACATGGTAGAGTTCGGCGTCTGCTTGGCGCAGCATGCCGGCAAAGCCTATGCGGTGATCATGGAAAGCTATACCGATGCTGGCGCTGACGGTGATGTAGTTTCTTTCAAAGTGCAGAGGCGCCAGGCTTGCCTGCAAGAAGGCATTTGCCTGGGTGATGATGTCCATCCGGCTCTGCCAATGATATCCGAGGATCAGGAATTCATCCCCGCCCGTGCGGAAGATATCGCCACGCCCACCAAAATGCGCCCGTAATTTCTCCGCCACGGCAACCAGTATGGCGTCCCCGGCTGCATGTCCGTAACTGTCATTGACGGGCTTGAAATTATCGAGGTCAATCGCGACCGCTGTTGCATACCGCTCACTGGTCTGCCGGTTCTCCAGTTCACAAATCCTGTCGAGCAGGCGGCGATTGCCCAACCCTGTCATGGCGTCCGTATTCGCCCAGAACTCGGCCTGACGTACCTGTCCGCCCAGAACGGCGCTCAGATAGGCGAGGGTAAACGCGAAGGCGAGCGGCAGCAGGAAATGGTTGATTGGCAAATAGGGTGTCACATCGAAGAGACGCAGATATATCCAGACAGTGGCCAGAAGGCAGGGCAGCCAGGCAATGAGGGCACTGCGCGCGCCGGCCACGCCAGTGAATGACATCAAGGCAAGCCCGGCCACCAGCACGATCGGGCCGATCCCGGTCGCTATGAAGAAGCTCAGCTTGCCAATCCAGGCCGGCAACAGAAAGCTGACCCCTGTCAGTACACTCACAAAAGCGATCAGGTAGAACATCCGATACAGGCGCGGTGCCTGCTTTTCCATATTCACGAAAATCATGATGAACATGGTGCCAAAGGCCATCATCATGGCTTGGCTAAAGAAAACCATCCGGGCAAAATTGAAATGCATGTTCATGCCCATCAGGGCGTTCACCAATCCCGATGACAGGAGGATGTATAGCGCCGCAGAGAGGGCAAAGCAGATATACATGCGGAAGGCTCCGCCTGCGGCTGTGAATGACATCGAGGCAGCGTAGATCGCAAAAGCCAGTGCAGCGCCGACAATCAGGCTCCAGACGAGAGTTTCCAGCGTGGTGCGGCGGGTAAAGCTTGCCTCGGAGGCAAGCGTTACGGGCAACAGGATCATCGATGAACTGCGTACCCGGATGAAATACTCCCGTTCCTCGTTGGGGGGGACATAAAGATGATATGCCGGATAGGCGGCTGCGATGGCCGCGCCGGTGACCGGAACAGCGGATCCAGCCATGCTGTGATGCAGGCTGCCATCCGGGCGCCGCTCATACATATCTGTGCGCTCCAGATAGGGAAAACGCAGCGCAAGCTTGGCAGATTGAACATCCGGGCTGGAATTCTTCAGGGCAAAACGAAGCCACACATCGCCTTGAGTTGAGGCGAACTGCGGCGTCCTGCTTCCGGCGGGTGTAAACCCGATCTCTTCTGCGGAGGCGATGACCTCCTCGGCGGGGAGGGTCGGATCAATTCCGTGGGCAAGCTGGAGATGGGGCGTGAAGGCTGCGTCCGTGGACAGGCCAGCAAGGTTGATACTGCGGAGGGGTTCGCCCGCTGATGCCGTAAGCGGCAGCAACATCCAGGTGAGTGCTACAAGGAGCGCGGCGGGCCAACAGCCTGACTTGATATCCACACAGATCATCATGCAACCGCATCTGCTTCAGCGATCTGCTTATGATAAACCAGTAAACATCACGTTGTTTTCATGCGCGAATTCTGTCCCATTTTAACGCGCGTCAGGCAGCGGATCTGTAAACAGCACTACAGATTCAGTAAACGCTACAGGCTTTTGCCCGGGGAGAGGTGGCTGGCCGCTGAAACGATGGCGTCTGCGTCAATCATGAAGTGCCGGTAGAGGTCTCTGATTGTCCCGGTCTGGCCGAAATGTTCCACCCCCAGCGGGGTAACAGGATGGCCCTTCACGCCGCCGATCCAGGCAAGCGTCGCGGGATGTCCGTCTGTCACCGTGATCAGCTGGGCATGCCGGGGCACGCCCTCCATCAGCCGCTCGATCTGGCTCTGCGCCGTCTTCTGCCCGCGCGCCCGGGCCCGGCGCGCCGCCGTCCAGCCGGAATTCAGCCGGTCGGCTGAGGTCACTGCCAGCACGCCGATATCCCGCCGCCCTTCGCCAATCCGCGCCGCCGCCTTGATCGCTTCGGGCGCAATCACGCCCTGATAGGCGATGATGACTTCCGCGTTGGGTCCGGGCGGGCGCAGCCAGTATCCGCCATCAATCACGCCTTGCCGGAACGCCGCGTCCTCACGCGACGAGGCGCGAACCTGCTCTACAGGCCGCGTCGAAAGCCGCAGGTAAACCGAGCCGCCCGTCTCGTCGCGCAGCCAGGTACGCTCGTCCGGGTCGCCCTCGCCATCGCGCTGGAGATAGTCAAACGACCAGTCCATGATGATGGAAAGCTCATCGAGAAAGGCCGGCTCGAAGGAGACGATCCCGTCCTGGCTCATGCCGATCAGTTGCGCGCCGATGGACTGGTGCGCGCCGCCTTCCGGGGCAAGTGTCACGCCGCTTGGCGTGCCCGCGATGATAAAGCGCGCGTCCTGATAGCAGGCATAATTCAGCGCATCGAGCCCGCGCGCAATAAACGGATCATAGACCGTGCCGATCGGGATCAGCCGCTCTCCGAACAACGAATGGGAAAGCCCCGCCGCGCCCAGCAGCAGGAAAAGGTTCATCTCCGCAATGCCAAGCTCGATATGCTGGCCTTCCGGAGAGAACGCCCATTTCTGTGCGGAAGGTATCCTCTCTTCACGGAAGGTATCGCCCTTGGCCTGGCGCGCAAACAGGCCGCGCCGGTTCACCCAGCCGCCAAGATTTGTCGAGACCGTCACATCCGGCGAGGTCGTCAGGATACGCCGCGCAAGTTCGGTGTCGCCCCGGGCGAGCGTATCGAGGATCTTGCCGAGGCCCGCCTGGGTGGAGAGCGTCTCGTCATCCAGGAACACCGGCCCGGAAGAAGCGACACGCGGCGCCGTATACCGGCGCGGGCCTTTGGCAAAGAACGCCGCTTCTGCCAGCGCCGCCTTGAGATCACCGGGATTTTCCACCGTCGCAAACGGCTCCCACTCCTCGCCTTCGGCAACGCCCATGACCTTCTGGAAGTCGGCCATCTGCGCCTTGGTCATCAGGCCGGCATGGTTGTCCTTGTGCCCGGCCAGCGGGGTTCCCCAGCCCTTGATCGTATAGGCCAGGAATACGGTCGGGCGCTCATCATCGGCGCGGGAGAAGGCCTCCAGCAGCGTCTCCAGGCACTGCCCGCCCAGATTGTTCATCAGCTCACTGAGCTCAGCGTCAGACCGCTTTTCGATCAGCCGGGCCACATCGCCCTGATCGCCGAGTTCGTCCAGCAGGCGTTTGCGCCATGCCGCGCCGCCCATATAGGTCAGCGCTGAATAGAGCGAATTCGGGCAATCCTCGATCCACTGTTTCAGGCGCTGCCCGCCCGGCTCGGCAAAGGCAGCCCGCTGCAACGCGCCAAAGCGCAGCACTTCCACCCGCCAGCCGAACGCCTTGAAGATCGCCTCGATCTTTGACCAGAGGCCCTCATGCACCACCCCGTCCAGGCTCTGGCGGTTATAGTCGATAATCCACCAGGTGTTGCGCAGGCCATGCTTCCAGCCTTCCTGAAGGCATTCATACACATTGCCTTCGTCCAGCTCCGCGTCGCCCACCAGCGCCACCATGCGGCCCGCCGGGCGCTTGCCCGACCCGAAGTCCGTCCACGGACGGGCAATCAGATAGTCCTGGATGATCGCGGCAAATGCCGTCTCCGCCACGCCGAGGCCAACCGAGCCCGTGGAGAAGTCCACGTCATCGATGTCCTTGGTGCGCGAGGGGTAGGACTGCGCCCCGCCCAGCCCGCGGAAATTTTCCAGCTTCTCGCGCGTCTGGTTGCCCATCAGATAATGCATCGCATGGAAGACGGGCGCCGCATGGGGCTTCACCGCCACCCGGTCTTCGGGCCGCAGCACATTGAAATAGAGCGCGGTCATGATCGAGACGATCGAGGCGCAGCTTGCCTGATGCCCGCCCACCTTCACATCATCATCGGCCTTCTCGCGCAGATGGTTGGCATTGTGCACGGTCCAGGCGGCGAGCCAGAGCAGGCGCTGCTCAATCGTTTTCAGCTCATCAATGGAAAGGGGCATGGAATTCGGCCATCTCGCTAGGGAAGGGGCATTTCCCTCCGCCTAAAACAGGCGCGTGCGCAAGTCCATCCGCTTGGAACGTGTACGGGTCTCGGCTAGCGTGATGAAAATGGAGGAAGACGCATGACAGACTTGTCCGCACGCCGCATCCAGTTGGTAAAAGATCATATGGCGCTGGAAGTCACTCATGACTGGGACGCGGTCATCGCGACCTTCGAGCATCCCCGCTATGAGATGTATGGTTCCGGAAACGTGTTTGACGGCGAGGCGGCCGTGCGCAGCTATTTCGATGCCTCGCGCACGCCCTTTCCCGATCAGGGAAACGAGATCATCGCCATCGCCCATGCGGGGGACACAGTCCTCGTCGAGTTCTGGCTCACAGGCACCCATCTTGGGCCCTTGCGCCTGAAAGACAGAGTTGTGCAGCCGACCGGGCGCCCGTTTCGGGTGCGTATGGCGGCGACGTTCGA
This sequence comes from Hyphomonas sp., assembly GCA_046293975.1. Classification (GTDB taxonomy): domain Bacteria; phylum Pseudomonadota; class Alphaproteobacteria; order Caulobacterales; family Hyphomonadaceae; genus Hyphomonas. The sequence continues at coordinate 53,835 of JBKBIZ010000011.1, forward strand.
GTTTCCGCCGGGCGGAGACAAGATCATCTGCGAGCGGCCCTATTTCGATCAGGGCGCTGTCCTGCGCGCGCTCGACCTGGCTTAATTCTGGCTTTACGCCTCAGCCGACCGAGCGGCGGGCCTTGTCGAACATGTCCGTAAGGGCTGCGCCCGGGCCGCTTGCGACCTGGTGATACCAGTCCGGCATTGCCTGAAGCACGCCGGCCGTATCGGCCCAGCGGCGCACATTGGCGTCCGCCGTCAGCTGAAAGGCCTGACGCATATAGTTCTCGTCAATACCGTCAAAACCATCCGCCAGGGTGATGGAGGACAGGCTCAACATGCTTTTCTGCATGGTCAGCATCGAATCGAGTGATGCCGAGGTGAGGGCGAGAGAGGCGCGCCAGGGCGCCAGCCAGAAGTCAAACATCTGTTTCTTATCCATCAGTTTCATCTCATATCTACGCCGCTATTGTGCGCTGCACAACAAATCTCGTGCCAAAAGCCTGAAACCGCCCCGTTTTCGCCGCGCGCGAATGCTTTTAACTAGGCATCATGACCCCTGACGCGCCGTTTCTGTTCGAGTCATCGCCTGCCAAGGGCCGCGTCCTTGTCTTTGACTCAGGCGTCGGTGGGCTCACCGTCGCGGGCGAAATCCGGGCGCTGGGTCCGCGCCTCTCGGTGCATTATGCTGCCGATACCGGCTTTTTCCCTTATGGGGACAAATCTGACGAAGCCCTGCGCGCGCGCCTTCCGGTGGTCGCCAAGGCGCTCGCCGACATCGTAAAGCCCGACGTCTTCGTCATTGCCTGCAACACGGCGAGCACGCTGGCGCTCGCCGAAGTGCGCGCGGCGCTCGATATTCCCGTCGTCGGCACGGTCCCGGCCATCAAGCCTGCTGCAAAGCTTACCGAAACCGGCACGATCGGCCTCCTCGCCACGCCGGGCACGATCCGGCGCGCCTACACCGCCCGCCTGATTGAGGAGTTTGCCAGCAACAAGCGCGTCATCCTGCATGGCAGCCTGGGGCTGGTGAAGCTCGCCGAGGCCCATGCGCGCGGGGAGGATGTCCCGCCCGAGGCCTATGCCGCCGCCCAGGCCCCGCTCTTCAATGCGTCCGGCGGCGATCAGATCGACACGATTGTGCTCGCCTGCACGCATTTCCCGCTGGTGCGCGGACAACTCATCGCCACGGCGCCCCATGCCGTCAGCTATATTGATTCCGGCGCGGCCATTGCCCGCCAGACGATCCGTGTTCTGCCTGAGAGATCAGATTCCGGCGGGCAGGGCGGCACAGCCTGCCTGACGAGCCCGCCGGAAAATGAGGAAGGGATCACCCGCGTCCTGAGACGCTACGGCTTTCCCGAGGTTCAGTTCGTGGCCATCGAGCCGATCGAGATGACTTCGGCGCCTTCCGCCGAGCTATAGAGCGACGGCCAGGGGCTGTCCTGGACAATCGCCAGCTCAGACTCGCCAAACCCGTTGAAACGGGTGGCCATCGAGCGGCCATAGGCGCCGATATTGCCGAACTCGATATAGTCGCCCTCGGTCAGGCCGGCCGGAAGCCAGACGGTGCCCGGAAGCATGTCGGCCGAATCGCAGGTCGGTCCGTAGACGGTGTATTCCACCATACGGCCGAGCTTGCGTCCGTCGCCCGAGATCGCGCGCATCGGGAACACCCAGTCCTCGTGCACGGCGTCATAGAGCGCGCCATAGGAGCCTTCATTGATGTAGAGCGCGTTGCCCTTCACCAGATCAACGCCCACCAGCAGGCTTTCAGCTTCGGCCACTAGCGCGCGGCCCGGCTCGCACCACAGGTCAGCGTTCTCCAGAACGAACATGTTCTCGAACGAGCGCATCACCATCGCGACATAGTCATCCATCGCTGGCGGGTTCTTGTCGGCATAGATCGCCGGGAAGCCGCCGCCGACATCCACGATGTCCACGGTAACGCCGGCATCAATGATAACGCGGCTGGCGTCGGCCATTGCCTGTGCCCAGGCCGAAGGCTTCATCGCCTGGCTACCCACATGGAACGACACGCCCAGCTCGTCAGCATAGCGGCGGGCAACGCTGAGGATTTCAGCGGCTTCCGCCGCGCTGGCGCCGAACTTGCCGGAGAGCGGCAGGGCAGAGCCTTCGTTCGACACAGCGATGCGGACAAGGATCGTCAGATCCTTCGCAAAGTCGGTCGCGTCGAGGATCTTGTGCAGCTCGGCAACCGAGTCGGTCACGAAGATGCGCACGCCATGCAGCTTGTAGGCGCGCTCGATCGCGCGGCGAGGCTTCACCGGGTGCAGGAAGGCAATGCGGGCAGTGGGGAAACGGCCGCGGATCAGCTCGATTTCCTTCTCGGACGCCGCGTCAAAGCTGCGGATGCCACCTTCCCACAGCGCGTCGAGGACGTGCGGGGCAGGGTTCACCTTCACAGCATAGAAAGGCTGGGCCGGGAATTTCTCCACGAACCAGGTCGCAGCCGCGGTCACGCGCTCCGGACGAAAGCAATACGTCGGCAGCTCGGGCTGCTGCTCACGGGCAATATGATACGGGGTAGCGTAAGTGCGCATGACACCTAACCTCCAAAGGGCTTCAAACCAGCTTTGGGCGTTAGTACAGGGGGCCCCCCTTATCGGGTTAGCCCAGATGTCCGCCACATCGAATTTCAAGGGTCCAAGTAGTGCACAACGCCCGGGCATGCAAGAAGAAATTTTGCCCGTTACACAGACGTGTCACAAAAGAGTAGTACAGCGGCGCCAGATACTGCTTGCAAGTTTAGTAAACTGGGGTTTCACAAATCGCGTCCTCTCGCGGTGTGCACGCCATTCCCGGAGGTCTGCCTATGTCCCCTCGCCTTTCCTGCCTTTTTGGCGCTGCGCTGCTCCTGGTGGCTGCCTGTGGCCAGACGGATCTTTCGCAGCTTGATACCGGAGAGCCGGGGATCAAGCCTGTGCCCGCCATTGCCCGGAACCAGAAGATCAAGATCGTGGGCTCTTCCACTGTGGCGCCTTTCTCCCGGCCCGTCGCGGAGCGGTTTGGCGCCGTAACGCGGTTTTCCACGCCGATTGTGGAATCAACCGGCACGGGCGGTGGCTTCAAGGCTTTCTGTGAGGGCGTTGGTCCTATCACGCCGTCCATTGCCAATGCTTCCCGCCCCATGACCCCGTCCGAGCGAGAGCTGTGCCGGAGTGCAGGGGTTGTCGATATTACAGAGCTGGCGTTTGGATATGACGGTATCGTTCTGGCAAATGCCAAGGACGGCCCGGACTTTCGCATGACGAAAAGGGAGATGTTTCTCGCCCTCGCCAAGGACATACCCGATGGCAAAGGCGGGTTCATTCCAAACCCGTATTCCCGGTGGAGCGACGTGTCTTCGGAATTGCCAGATGTCCCGATCCTCGTCTTCGGTCAGCCGCCTACTTCGGGCACCCGCGACGCCTTCAACGAGCTGGGCATGGAGAAGGGCGCGCTTGAAATCCCTGAGCTTCAGGAATTGAAAGCGTCTGACTCAGAGGCCTTCAAACTGCGGGCCCATACAATTCGTACCGATGGAAAATGGATCGATTTCGGCGAGCATGATTCCGCGATCGTTCAGTCCCTGATGAAGTCACCTGATGCCGTCGGTGTTCTGGGCTTCTCCTTCCTTGAGCAGAATGCAGACCGTGCAAAAGGCACATGGTTCAACGGTGTCGAACCCACATTTGATAACATCAACTCCGGGGATTATGGCCTTGCCCGGCTCATGTTCTTCTATGTGAAAGATCAGAACCTGCCGCTGGTGGATGGTCTTGCCGAGTTCGTTGAGTTTTCGGTCGATGATGGCGCGGCAGGGCCAGACGGCTATCTTCTGGAACAGGGCCTTGTTCCGCTGCATGAAGATGATCTGCTCGCGCAGCAGAAGATTGCCGCCCAGCTCGTCGCCAAAAGCCGCGGCTACTGACGCGAGGCCTGCCGCTCTCTAGAAGCCCGGCCCTGCCGGGGACCGCCGCCGCCGGATACGGATCTTTTGCCAGAAGCGTTTACGCTCTGGCGCGGGCAGGGGCTGAAGGTTCTCGATGAA
>JBKBIZ010000120.1:0-4882 GCA_046293975.1 Hyphomonas sp.
TCGACGATCTGGCCGACATAGCCATCCACCTCGGCCACTGCTTCCTTCGCCTTTTCCGAGCCTGGCCCGAAATAATGCGCGGCGGTGTCCACGCGGTCGAAATACAGAGCCGCAAAGCGGGGCAGCTCAGCTTCAGGCGCGTCATACCAGGCGAGCACTTCGTCCACGCGGTCCTGATAGGGCTTGTTGTGTTCATACGGCGTCCAGCGCGTCGGGCGCACGCCGTCATGGGGCACTTCAGAGCCCAGCCAGAACATGATCGAGGTTGGCAGGCCCTGTTTCTCAGCGGTCACCCAGATCGGCTCGCCCTGCCACCAGCGCTCTTCCTGCGGACCGGTCGCGCGGTCAAACTGCTCCTTGGCAACCTTGTCATAGGGATAGTTCTCCACCATCCCGTGATGCTTCGGATAAAGCCCGGTCGCGAGGGAGTAGAAATTCACAAACGTCACGCTCGGCATCACCGGGCGCATCGCTTCGGCGCGAACCCCGCGCGCAGCGAGCGCCTTGAGGTTTGGCGCCTCCCAGCGGTCGATCATGGACGGGTTGAGACCATCCAGCCCGATCATGATGACCAGCGGCGCCTCCTCGGTCACTGCCACCTGCGTTTCGATCTGCGGCGATGTCAGGGAAGAAGGCGGAGGCACTTCGTGCGGCGCTGCCTTGCAGCTGACCACCAGCGCTGCGGCCAGCGCCCCTGCGCAAATTGCTTTCAAACGACTCATGCCGGTCTCCCAGTAGACTGCCTAAAATGGTTTCCCGCCTTAGACCCTGATTATAGCGGCGATGTGAAGCCCAATGACTGAAAAAGGGTGACGCGTGGGCTGGACGCACTAAACAAACTGTCATGAAAAACTTCTGATGGGATAATCGCCATGAAACGACGCAGTTCCAGCTTCGTATCCATTGCAGCGCTTGCTGTTGCTCTCTCTGCCTGTGCCCAGACGGGGGCTTCGCCCGCCGCGACACTGACAGAAACAACCGCCACGCCTTCTGCCACCGAGCGTGTGACCAAGGGCAATCTGGTTCTCGAATCGATCCCCGCCATTCCGCCTGAAATCTCTGATCGCCTGGCCGCATATGAGAATGTCCGCAGCCACGGATTTCTCGACTGGACCGGTGATGGCGGCATCCTGATCACCACGCGTTTTGGCGACACCAACCAGATCCACGAAGTCAAATCGCCTGGCGGCGCCCGCAAGCAGCTGACCTTCTTCGACGAGACCGTCAGCAATGCCAGTGTCAGCCCGGCAGGCGGCGCGTTCCTGTTCGCGCGCGACAAGGGCGGAGATGAGTATTTCCAAGGCTATCGCTTTGACATGGGAACCGGCCACATCACCGCCTTCACAGAGCCCGGCACCCGCAATGGCGGCGCGCTATGGGCTGATAATGGCGCATCCGCCGCCTGGGCACGCACTAATCCGGGCGACCCGAACAATGACATCATGATCGGCAATCCGGCAGATCCGGCGAGCGCCCGCGTCGTGCTGGAAGGCGAAGGGGCTATCGGCCCGGTAGACTGGTCCGATGACGGATCAAAACTTCTGCTGCAACGCTATCTCTCGATTGCCGAAAGCCAGCTGTTTGTCCTGGATATCGACACCGATACTCTGACACAGCTCAACCCTGCCGATACGGTCTCCTATTCCGGCGGCGCGCTGCTCGCAGATGGCTCGGTCATCACGGTCACCGACAAGGACAGCGAATTTGCCAACCTGGTTCGTCTTGCACCGGATGATACGATCACCAATTATACCGCTGACATCGCCTGGGGCGTATCCGACTGGACCCTCTCGCCCGATGGTCTGACGGTTGCCTTCACGCTGAATGAAGGCGGCCTGGGTACAATCCACCTCCTCGACGTCGAAAGCGGACTCGTCCGCCCCGGCCCGACCCTTCCGGTGGGCATTGCCTCGGGACTTGTCTTTTCGCATGGTGGCAGCCATGTCGGCTTCACATTCAACGCGGCAACCAGCCCGGCTGATGCCTGGTCTTTTGATGTGGCCACCCTGAACCTGACACGCTGGACCGAAGCAGAAACCGGCGGCCTCAACCCGGACGCCTTCGTTGCGCCGGTTCTGTTCGATTATCCGAATGCGGACGGGATGGACATTCCGGCCTTCATCTACAAGCCGGAAGGGGAAGGCCCTCACCCGGTCATCATCTCGATACATGGCGGCCCGGAAGCCCAATCCCGCCCCGGCTTCTCCTCGGCTTACCAGTATTGGGTGAACGAGCTTGGGCTCGCAGTCGCCGTGCCGAATGTGCGCGGGTCATCCGGTTACGGAAAAACCTATGTATCGCTCGATAACGGCCTCAACCGCAAGAAATCGGTAGAAGATATCGGCGCGCTGCTCGACTGGATCGAAACCCAGCCAGACCTCGATTCCAGCAAGGTCATCGTCTATGGCGGCTCCTATGGCGGCTATATGGTGCTCGCCTCAATGATCGACTATGCGGACCGGATCGCGGGAGGGATCGATATTGTCGGCATTTCGGACTTCAAGACCTTCCTTGAAAACACCGAAGGCTACCGCGCCGATCTTCGCCGCGCTGAGTATGGCGATGAGCGTGACCCCGTGGTCGCCGCTTTCTTCGACGAGATTTCGCCACTGAAGAATGCCTCGAAGATCACCAAGCCCCTCTTCGTCATCCAAGGATATAACGACCCCCGCGTTCCGTATACGGAGGCAGAGCAGATCCTCGAAGCCGTCAAGGCCAATGGCGTCACGGCCTGGTTCATGATGGCAATGGATGAGGGCCACGGTTTCCGCCGCAAATCCAACCGGGAAGCCCAGCGGGAAGCCGAAACCCTGTTCCTGCAAGAAGTTCTGGGGGTGGAATAAGCTTGAACTCCCCTCATCCTCGCGCCGGGGATGAGGGGAATTTGATTTTCCTCTGGCCCGTGCGCTTTGCCGCACTAGCTGTTAGGACGATGCCAGCCTGGCTGAGAGGAACGCCCCATGATCACCCTGCACCATCTGGAGAAATCCCAGTCCATCCGCATCCTCTGGCTGCTGGAAGAGCTTGGCGTGCCCTATGAGGTGAAACTCTATGACCGCGACCCGCAGACGCGCCTGGCGCCAGCCGCCTACAAGGCCATCTCCCCGCTCGGCACCGCGCCTGTCATCACCGATGGGGATATCACCCTCGCCGAAACTAACGCCATCGTCGAGTATATCCTCGACAATCACGACAATGGCCGCCTGCGCCCGGCCGCTGGCTCGCCCATCCGCGCCAAATACCTCTTCTGGTTCCATACCTCGCAAGGCAGTCTGCAACCGCTGCTGACAAACAAATTCGTGATGATGGCCGTGACGGCCCGCGCGCCCTTCCTTGCCCGCCCCATTGCGAAATCGCTGGTCAGCGCGCTGGACAAGGCCTTCTTCGGCCCGCGCCTTGCCGCCCTCTTTCGTGAGATCGAGAAAACGCTGGGGACAAGCAAATGGTTTGCCGGCGAGGAACTTACCGCCGCCGATATCGTCATGGGCTATTCGATGGAACTCTGCGCCCATCGCGGCGGGATGACGGAAGCGGAGTTCCCCAATTCCTTCCGTTTCCTGAAACAGATGCGGGAACACCCAGCCTACATCCGCGCGATGGAGAAGGATGGCAAAGGCACCATCCTTCTCTAGATCGCTCCGCTGGCAGACGGGTCTCTAGTCGAGCACTTCCTTGATGGCCGGGCCCCAGGGCGAGCCGCCCAGCATGGCGAGCTGTGTTTCCCGCGAGACCTCGTTGATCGCCTCCTGCGGCTTGTTACCGGGATGTACCGGACGGCGCAGGGGCCGTGTGCCGCGCGGCATCGCGATGATCTCGGCAATGGCGCGCGGAATATCCATCGGATCGGTCGAGCCGCCCCCGCTGCTGGGCTGGCCCATGCCGGCGGTCATCTCCGGATAGGCGTCCAGCAATTCCTGCGGCGTACGCGCCTTCAGGGCCCCGGCACGGGCGGTGCTCTTTTCCCAGATCTTGGTCGGATAGCCGCCCGGCTGGATGATTGTCACCTCGATGCCCTGCGCGGCGATCTCATAGGCCATGCCTTCGCTCATGGCTTCCAGTGCAAACTTCGTCGGGGAATAATGCCCGATGCCGGGAATGATGACGCGGCCAAGCTGGGAGGAGACCTGGAAGATCTGCCCCTTCCCGGCTGCCCGCATCGCCGGCAGCACGGCGCGCGCCATCCGGTGGGGGCCAAACACATTGGTCTCGAACAGAAGCTTCGTGGCTTCCATGTCCTGAACCTCAATCGGCCCGCCAAGGCCGATCCCGGCATTGTTGACCAGCACGTCCAGCGTGCCGCCGGTGCGCGCCAGAACGGCAGCAACACCGCTGGCGACACTCTCGTCCGACATCACGTCAATCTCGACCACTTCAATGGCGAGACCTTCATCACTCGCGAGCTTTGTAAGCTCATCGGCTTCCGGCCTCGGCAAATTGCGCATGGTGGCGAACACCCGCGCGCCGAGCCGGGCATAATGCTCCGCCCCAAGACGGCCAAAGCCGGAGGCAGCGCCCGTGATGAGGATGGTTTTTCCCTCCAGCGCGCCGGGCGCAGGCGCCTGCGGACTGGTTTCGCCCAGCGCCTTGGGCGCCCCACTCATCGCGCCCAGCGCGGCGGCTGATCCCCCGATCATCTGCCGGCGGCTTACACCCTGTTTGCTCATCGCTTTCTCCCTCATGTCTGCTCTTGGCAATACAATAGGCAGAATGCGCGAGGCGGCAAACAAAACCGGCAACACGCTGGCGGTATCGTGATCTGAGGTGAAGGGAATAAGGTGGGGGCTTCTGTTGCCAGGCGCCCCCGGGCCCCGCCTAGGGGTCTGAAGCCCCAGGACTTAGGTCGGAAAAACCGTCACCGCTTACGCGGCGAGCAGTTCGCCCT
>JBKBIZ010000121.1:0-4842 GCA_046293975.1 Hyphomonas sp.
TATCAGCAATAATTACCCCGAATTGCTGGATGAAGTGTGAGGCGGTGCCGCGATGGCGCCTGACGGGGGCATGAGCATTTCCTGACGCGGCGTCCGCAAAAGGCAGAAACTCACTTGAGCGGCTGACGCGGCCGTGGTCAAACCTTTGACACAATCGGCCCGCGACGGCGCGCCGGCAAAAGTTTTCAGCGCGCTGGGGAGCTGTCCATGCTGGTTATTATCCTGGGTCTCGTCATCACGCTCGCGACCTGTTTTCCCGTGTTCAACCAGATGCGAAAGCACCCCAAGGGGCTGCACATCCTGTTCTTCGCGGAAATGTGGGAGCGGTTTTCCTATTACGGGATGCGGGCGCTGCTGATCTTCTATCTGACCCAGCACTTCCTGTTCGATGACCGCACGGCGCAGGGGCAGTATGGCTCGTATACGGCGCTGGTCTATCTGCTGCCGCTGCTGGGCGGGTTTCTGGCGGACAAGTATCTCGGCAACCGGAAGGCTATTGCCTTTGGCGCGCTGCTTCTGGTGGCGGGCCACCTGACGATGGGGCTGCACGGGCCGCAGGCAACGCAGACGATGACGGTCGCCGGGGTGGAGTATAATCTGGCGGTGGAAGGCCGGGGCGGCACGCGGCAGGTGTTCGTCGAGACGGGTACGCAGCGCTGCCTGTTTGGCGGCAGTGCCCAGCATGATGGGTGCCGGGCCAATGTGAACGATGATGGCGGCATCACCTTTACCGGTCTTGAAGCGGGCAGCCCGCTGCCCACGGTTATCCCCAACGTCATGGAGACATTGTCGGAGCCGGTGCGTGACCCTCTGTATACAAATATTCTGTTCCTTGCGCTCGCGCTGATCGTGATGGGTGTCGGCTATCTCAAGGCCAACATTTCTTCCATCGTCGGCCAGCTTTATGAAGAGAACGATCCGAAGCGGGATGGTGGCTTCACGCTCTATTACTATGGCATCAACCTTGGTGCCTTCTGGGCGGCGATCCTCTGTGGCTATCTCGGTCAGACAGTCGGCTGGTGGGCGGGCTTCGGCCTGGCGGCTGTCGGCATGGCGCTGGGCTGGCTGGTGTTCACGCGCCGCCGCCTCATCTTCTGGACACCGGGCGAGCCGCAGCTTCCCGACCATGTTGGCGCGCCGCCCAATCCTGAACGGCTGGCAAAGAAGGTGGCGGGGCCGATCACCTTTGAATGGATGCTTTACCTGCTGGCAATTCCGGGCGTGGCCGTCGTCTGGTACCTGCTGCAAACACCTCAGTATACGTTTTTGACGCTGATGACCGGCCTCGTGCTGTTTGGCGGTTATATCATCTACTATATGGCGACCAAATGCACCTGGCGCGAAAGCCAGGAATTGATGCTGGCGCTGTTCCTGATCTTCATGTCGGTGGTGTTCTGGTCGCTGTTCGAACAGGCCGGGTCGTCGCTGAACCAGTTTGCCGAGCGCAACACGCAGCTGCCCCATGACGGGTTCCTGACGGTGACGGCAGCGCAGACGCAGAGTTTCAACTCCGGCTTTATCCTGCTGTTTGCCCCGGCCTTCGCGGCGCTTTGGGCCTGGCTTGGCGCGCGCAATGCTGATCCGAATACGGCGCTCAAATTTGCGCTGGCGCTAGTGCAGGTGGGACTTGGTTTCTGGGTGCTTGTCTGGGGCGTTCAGTTTGCGGATGACAGCTACCGCGTGCCGCTGGTCTTCCTGACGCTGGCTTACCTGCTGCATACAACGGGCGAGCTTTGCCTCTCACCTGTCGGCCTGTCGATGATCACAAAGCTGTCTCCGGGCGCCATCGTGAGCTTCATGATGGCGGGCTGGTTCCTCTCCTCGGCCTTCTCGCAATATGTGGCGGGCGTGATCGCGCAGTTCACGGCGAGCGATACGGTGGCCGGGCAGGTGCTCGATCCGGCGCGGGCGCTGACGACTTACAAGGATGTGTTCTGGAGCCTCGGCGTGGTGGCGATCATCATCGGCGTGCTGCTGGGGCTTTTGAGCTTCTTCCTGAAGCGTCTGGGCCACGGCAAGGCGGGCCGGATTGGCGGGCGCGAGGGGATTGACGCCGAAGCCGGCCGCAAGATGATCGACTGATCCCGTATACAACGGAAAAATGAAACGGGGCGCTCTGATGGGGCGCCCCGTTTTTTGTGATGGTTACTCGCTGGCGTCGCCCAGTTCACTGCCGGAGGACGCTTCTGAGCTGGTTGAGCCCTGCGCGTCCTCTGGAGAGCGCGGCCTGGGAAGCTGCCGGGCAGGGTTGAGGGTTCCGGGCGGGGCCATGATTTCCGGCGGGTCGGGCTGGTTCATGTAGATCGTCTGGCTCGGGAAGGCGAAGGCGGCGCCATTGCGCGCGATGATGTCCATCACGGCATAGGCGAACTCTTCCTTGACCTTCAGCCATTCGCCCCAGTTGGTCGTCCGGGTGAAGGTGTAGATCAGGAAGTCGATGGAGCTGGCGTTGAACTTGTCGACCCGTACGAAGAGGGAGACCTCCGGGGGCTTGGCGATGCGATCATCCTTCATCAGCCAGTCCTCGATGTCCTGACGGATGGCTTTGAGCTGGTCTACCGTGGTCGAATATTCGACGCCGACGGCCCAGACGATGCGCCGGTGTGTCATGCGGGTGAAGTTGGTGACGGCGGCGTCGGCGAGCTTGGAGTTGGGCACAAAGACCGGGCTCTGGTCAAAGCGGCGCACGAGGGTGGAGCGGAAGTTGATCTGCACGACTGTGCCCTCGACCACGCCGTCCACGAGAATCCATTCACCGGGTACGAAGCGTTTCTCGCCGATGATGAGGAGGCCGGAGATGAGATTGCGGAAGAGATCCTGCGCGCCGAGGCCAACGGCGATGCCGAACACGCCGAGACCGGCCAGAAGGGGCGCGACCGCGATGCCCCATTGCTGGGCGACCGCGCCGAGGCCGAGAGCGACGAGGATGAATTGCAGCGCCTTGATCATCCAGTCCACAGCCGGGCCGGAGAGGGAGCGTTTCACATCCGAGAGGACATATTCCAGCATGCGGGAAGCGCGCGAGAGCGACCAGAAGATCGTCAGTGTAACGATCGACTGGATGATGCGGCTGGCATAGAGTTCGACTACCGGGTCGACATTCAGAACCTGAATGGAAGCGTAGATGCCCGCGACGACCGGGATGATTTTCAAGGGCGTGGCGATGGCCTTGACCAGCGCGTCATCAATCCGAGTGCTGGAGCCGGCAGCCCACCTTGTGACCCAGACAACCAGCGTGCGCGCGAAGAGGCCGCGCAACAGAATTGCGACGGCCATGATCAGGAACACCAGAATGATCTGTCCGAAGGTCAGGCCGTAGGCGCCTTCATTCCAGATGCTGCCAATATAGGCAGTCGCATCGTTTGCCCAGCCGGGCGCGTTCTGGTCCCACCAGGTGTCGAGTTCGTTCACTACCGGAGGCGCCGCCACCATCAGTCCCCTTGTCCGATTGTTTTTCCTAGGCTGGCACCTAGGCCGGGGGGGCCGTGATGTTAACCGGCAGGGCTGTGATTTTTTGAATTTTTCTTTTTTCTTCAGGCCCGCCGCCACTCGCCGGGGGCGAGTGTATCCAGGTTCCAGTCACCTATCCGTAGGCGGATGAGGCGAAGCGTCGGATGGCCCACGGCGGCGGTCATGCGGCGGACCTGGCGGTTGCGGCCTTCGGTGATGGTGAGCTCGATCCAGCTGTCGGGCACCGATTTGCGGTAGCGGATGGGCGGGTCGCGGGGCCAGAGGTTTTCCGGCTCGGACGCAAGGCGCGCGCGGGCCGGGCGGGTACGTCCGTCTTTCAGGTCTACGCCCTTGCGCAGGGCTTCGAGGGCTTCCTCGGAGGGCACGCCTTCGACCTGGGCGAGGTAGGTCTTCGGGATCTTGTGTTTCGGGTCTGCGATGCGGGCCTGTTCGCGGCCATCATCGGTGAGGATGAGGAGGCCCTCGCTGTCAAAGTCGAGCCGGCCGGCGGGGTAGACGCCGGGCAGGTCGATGAACGCCTTCAGCGTGCGCTTGCCGCTGCCCTCATCGGTGAACTGGCTGAGGACGCCATAGGGCTTGTTGAACAGGATGAGGGTCATGGACGCCCCTTTGCCCCGTGTCAGGCCGCTCCGTAAAGGCCTGCGGGCGGGCGACCGTGCAGATTTGGTAACGCTCATGTTTACATACCGCGCCTTTACGGCCCGCTTATTGCAGTGCAGTAAGCCCTTGCTCCGCTGTGGGGCGACCCCCATATTCTCGCTGTGAGCAAAAGTGCTCACGGTGTACTGGAGACCCGGTCCTTGATCCTCAGCATGCTCAAAGCGAAGCTTCACGGCGCAACTGTCACCCAGTGCGACCTGCACTATGAAGGCTCTGTATCCATCGACCAGGACCTGCTCGATGCGTCCGGTATCCTGCCGCATGAGAAGGTGGATATCTGGAACGTGACCAATGGCGCGCGCATTCAGACTTATGCTCTGGAAGCCCCGCGCGGCTCGCACACGATTGGCGTCAATGGCGCTGCGGCCCGGCATTTTGCGGTGGGCGACACGGTGATCATCGCGGCGTTCTGCGGCGTTGAGGCCGAAAAAGCCCGCCAGCATGCGCCAACGGTCGTGCTGCTGGGCGAAGGCAACGAGATCAAGCGCGCTCAGTAAGCGGGCGCTGCAACCTTCTTCCCGAGAACTTCGGCAATGATCTCGACCGAGCGGCGGCGCTTCTCGGGGTCGTACATATCCGACACGATCATCAGCTCATCGGCGTTTGTGCGCGCCAGCAGCGCGTCGACGCCGCGGCGGATGGTGTCATGGGCGCCGATGATGCTGAAACTCAGCATGCCGGAGGCCTGGGCGCGTTCCTGCGGGGTCCAGT
>JBKBIZ010000122.1:0-4840 GCA_046293975.1 Hyphomonas sp.
ATTTTTTATCACTTGGTATCGATCGGTTACCGCTGGCTATCGGGGGTGTCGGATTTCGGCCTTTGGCCTCTATCCGACCTACGGGTGGTAGGGTGCATCATTCGGCGCGCAATGCGCCGTCCCTGCCCTTATGTATTGGTGCATTGCGGCCTTTGGGCCTTAATGCACCCTACTATTGGAGGACACTGCTCATGGCCAAGGCGCTTGTTCCGGTTCCTGCCGCCCCGCCGGTGAAGAATTCGTCTCAGCAATGGGAGCTGGCCGCGCAATGGGCGCAGGGGTGGCGGGTTGTGAAGTTTGCGGCCTCGGTGCTGGTGGTCATCGCCTTCATGATGGTGATCGGACAGGGGTATCTGTTCTACCGGCTGTTCGATGATCTCCACCCTTTGGCGGGCCTGGCTTACATCGTGATCCTGACGGCTGCGCTCGCCTGGCTCGTGGCGCGGCCCATCATGGCGTTTCTCTCGATGCCCGTGGCGGCCAAACCGCCCGACATCCTGATTGATCCCAAAGCGCCCGATCCCAAGGCCCTCGTTGCGCGCATCCGCTATGACATCCGCTACCTGCAAATGCTCGCCGCCAACCCCGCTGTTCAGTCAGAGCGCGCGGCAATCGAGGAAAGCATCGCCAAAGGCCGCGCGCTGGTTGCCCGCGCGGGGCGGGCCACGCCGCAGGAGGCGCTGGCGATTTCGTCTGAGCTGGAAACGTTTGAGCGCGCGCATATCGAGGCGCTGCTCGCGCCGCTCGACAAGCGCGTGAACCAGATCATCCATGCCGAGGCCGTCGGCGTGGGCGTCGCGACGGCGCTCTCCATGAATGGCACGGTCGACGCCTTCATCGTACTCTGGCGCAATGCCAATCTCATCGCCCGCATCTCGCGCATCTATTTCGGGCGGCCGCATCTGATGGGCAGCCTGCGCATCCTGCGCGATGTGGCTGCCATCGTGGTCGCCGCCCGCGCGCTGGAGGACGTGACTGACATTACCGGCGAAGTCGTCGGCAGCCTGCTCGGCCGGATGGGCGGGCTGATCGCCGGGCCGGTGATGGACGGCGGCATCAATGCGATGATGACGCTGAAGCTCGGCTATCTCGCCAAGCGCCGCTGCCGCAGCTTCAAGGGCTGGTCGGCAGGCCAGGCGGCGGCGATTTCCGAGGGCGCGTTGCAGGAGGTGAAGGCAGAGTCAGGCTCGGTGATCACCGATTTCCTGAAGCGTGTCGGCGGGCTCACCAGCCATGCAACACGCGCCACCGAACGCGTGCTCGCCGGATCGCGCAGCACCTGGGAACTGATCCGCAGCTGGTTTGGCGGCGGGCGCCCCGTAGGCAGCTGACGGCTATTTGATCGCTGCGTCAGATGCGCAGGTGGACACGCCTGCCCGGCTTGGCTCAGATGGGCCCGTGGGGTTGATGGCTGTTCGGGTGGTGCACATGTGGCTGCGCAGAACTCTCGTCTATGTCTCGCTGCTGGTCATGCTGGCCGCGCTCTGGCTCGGCGTGGCGATTTTCGTGACACTGAATGATGACGGGATACCCGAACGCCGGATAGCGGCGGCCGATGCCTTGCCGGTTGCCGAGGCCCCGCTCAAACTGATGATCTGGAATATCGGCTATTCCGGCCTCGGCGAGGAATCCGATTTCCAGACCGATGGGGGAGAGATGCTGCGCCCGCCCGGCCGCAAGGCGGTGGAGAAAAACCTCGCCGGCATTCAGGGCGTGCTGCGTGATGAAGCGCCCGACATTCTCATGATGCAGGAACTCGCCGGGCCGGGATTCCTGACGCACAATGTCGATGTGCTCTCGGGCGTAAAGGATGCCCTGCCGGGCTATGGCATGGTGTTCTCCTCTGACATCCGCACGCGCCTGCTGCCCGGCCCGCTCGGGCTGCGCCACGGGCTGGGTACATTCGCGAAGGTTGCCGGGGAGCGCACAAAGCTCGTCCGCCTTGCCGAGGAGCCCGAGCCGATCATGGGCTTCATCCAGCGGCGCTATCATGTGCAGGTCACCGAGCTTGAGGTGTCCGGCGCGCCCTGGGTGATCCTCAATGTCCACCTCTCCGCCTTTGATGAAGGCGCCGGTACGCGGATGCAGCAGGTGCGCGAAGTGCTCGACCTGGCCCAGTCGCACTATCAGCAGGGCAAGGCCGTCGTCCTTGGCGGTGACTGGAACATGCGCCTGACGCAGACAGACTTCCCCTATGAGAGCGAGGAGACCGCCCTCTTCTGGGTGCATGATTTTCCGCGCGATGACCTGCGTCCGGGTTGGCAGATCGTGATTGACCCGGCCGTGCCAACCACCCGCACCAATGAGCAGCCCTACACGGCGGGCGTGAACTACACGACGATCATCGACGGCTTCATCGTCTCCCCGAATGTGACGGTGGAGGAAGTTCGCGGGCTCGATCTCGGCTTTCGGATAACCGACCACCAGCCGGTAATTGCAACGCTCAGCCTGACCGGACCAGAGGCGGCAAACTCGCAAAGCGAATCTGATTGAACCTTTCGGCCTGCCCGCGCGACTATCCCTTTGAAGGACAGGCGCGGCGATGGCTCTCAGCGATACAGACAGGATCTATGACGAACTGCTCGTCACGCTGGTGCGCGCCGGCGACGCCCGCGCCGCAGACCGGTTGGCCGCCCGCTGGCAACCGCGCCTGATGCGGGCGGCCCGGCGAATGCTGGGCGATCCCGAAGAGGCGCGCGAGGCCGTGCAGGAAGCCTGGGGCGGCATCTGCCGGGGCTGGCTCACCCTGTCGGACCCGGCGATGTTTCCCGCCTGGGCCTATGGCATCCTGACGCGCAAATGCGCCGACCGTATCCGCCGGGCGAGCGCGGCGCGCCAGCGCTTCCTGCCCGAAGACGCCGCGCCCGAGCCGGCCGGGATCGACACCGCGCCCCTGCGCCATTCCCTCATGGCCGCGCTCGGCCAGCTCAGCGCCGACCACCGCCTCGCCGCCATTCTCCATTTCAGCGAGGGCCTCACCCTTGCCGAAACCGCCGCCGCCCTGGGGGTTCCCACCGGCACGGCAAAGTCGCGCATCTTCAATGCGCGCCAACATCTCAAACAGCTTCTTGAAGGAGACCTGTCATGACGAGTTTTGAAACACGGCTGAAAGACGGCCTTTCGGCGGAAGACGAAGCCTTCCTGAAAAACCTGGAAGGCGGGGAAAGCCTCATCGGCCAGCTGGGCGCGACGTTCACCGGGCCGCTGAAAGTCTGGACCGCGTTCGCCTTCGTGCTGAGCTTTGCGTTCTTTGCCATCGCGGTCTGGTCAGCGTTCCAGATCCTCGGGGCAGAGGAGCTGCGCGAGATGATCTTCTGGCTCGCCGCCTTCCTCTTCAGCATGCTGGCGGTGGCGATGATCAAGGTCTGGTTCTGGATGCGCATGAACCATCTCGCCCTGCTGCGTGAACTCAAACGCATAGAACTGCGCATTGCCCGCAGCGCGGTCTGACAGGTTTGCGATTGCGCATTTCCAGAGACGCGCAAGAATCGGGTCGCAGGCGGCTTGGGGCTCTGGCATCCCGGCCGCGAGCCCCAAGCCAGACCAGAGGAAACTCGCCATGCCGACCCAGACTGAGAAACTTGCCCACTTCGCCAGCCTCCATGCCGGCGCGCAGCCACTGGTGCTGGTCAACATCTGGGACGCCGGGTCCGCCCGCACGGTAGCCGCCGCAGGCGCCAAAGCACTTGCCACAGGCAGCGCCTCAGTCGGCGGCGCGCTCGGCTTTGCCGATGGCGAGGCTGTCCCGCTTGATCTGGTGCTCAGCCATGCCGCGCGCATCGCGGCATCGGTGGACCTGCCGGTCTCGCTCGACTTTGAAGCCGGGTACGCCGCCTCCGCAGAGGGCGTCGCAGAGAACATCCGCCGCGTGGTGGCCACAGGCGCGGTCGGCATCAACCTTGAGGATGGCTACCCCGCCGGCGATGGCGAGGGCATCCGGCCCCTTGAGGAAGCCGCCGCCCGCATCCACGCTGCCCGCGCCGCAGCGGACAATCTCTTGCCCGGTTTCTGGATCAATGCCCGCACCGACATCTGCCTCAACGCAAAACCAGAAGACCACGCCGCCCATATCAATGATGTGATCGCCCGTGGCAAAGCCTATGCCGAGGCGGGCGCCAGCAGCTTCTTCGTGCCGGGCCTGCGGGATCTGGCGCTGATCGCGCAGGTCTGCGCGGCGTGCCCGCTGCCGGTGAATGTCATGGCCGGGCCCGAGGCAGGTGGCTTCGGCGCGCTGGCAGAGGCAGGCGTGCGCCGCATCAGCTATGGCCCGTTTCCGTGGCGCGCGGCGATGGCAACGCTCACTTCCTTTGCACAGCGCGCCGTCAAAGAGGCCTGACGCGTGCCGGCCCTTGCCGCGCCTCAGAATCCGGGCTAGCTCACGGCCATATATTCTCTTCCGGGAGAGAGCGGCCCTTCGAGGTCGCCGCCGAAGGCGCAACCGCCCCGGAAACGCTCAGGCAAAAGGGCCGGAAGAGGATCAACACGCTGGAAAGAGGCTGAAATACGCCTCGCCGAAGGAGCAAGCCTGTCTTTGACAGGCGGAATCTCTCAGGCGCCCGGACAGCGGGGGCGACGGACCAAGGCAGCGCGCCCACGCGCTGCGCCGTCACTCTATGAAAGGGCGCCATGTCAGAGGCCTCGACTGAAAACCTGAAGCGCACACCGCTTTACGACTCCCACATCAAGATGGGCGGCAAGCTCGTGGCCTTTGCCGGCTACGAAATGCCCGTGCAGTTTGAGGGCGTGATGGCCGAACACATCTGGACGCGCACGCAGGCGGGCCTGTTTGACGTCTCGCATATGGGCCCCTGCTTCCTCACCCTGGAAGCCGGCATCGGCG
>JBKBIZ010000123.1:0-4616 GCA_046293975.1 Hyphomonas sp.
CTGGTGTATCAGGTCGTGGTGAAAGCCACGCTTCGGCCAGGGGTGGGATTTCCATGAAATTCGATCTAACTGGCCCGCAATTCATGAGGAGATCGGCATGGCGCGCACTGCATTTCTGGGCCTTGGGGTGATGGGTTTCCATATGGCGGGCCACCTTGTCCGGGCGGGCCATCAGGTCACCGTCTGGAACCGTTCCCCCGCCAAATCAGCCGCCTGGACGGGCGTTCACCGCGGCGAAGCGGCCAAAGACCCCGCCTCAGCCGTCTTTGGCGCCGAATATGTCCTGATGTGTCTCGGCGATGACCCCGATGTACGCGCCGTCTTCGACGCCTTCGAGCCAAGCCTCGGCGCGGGCATGACCGTTATCGACCACACCACCGCCTCCGCCGCCCTCGCCCGCGAACTTGCCGAACGCTGCCGCGCCAAAGGCGCCCACTTCATCGACGCGCCGGTATCGGGCGGTGAGGCAGGGGCCATCAATGGCAAGCTCACCATCATGTGCGGCGGCGAGGAAGCCCCCTTCGCGAAGGCAGAGCCCGTCATGAACGCCTTCGCCCGCGCCATCACGCTGATCGGCCCCAGCGGCGCCGGCCAGCTCGCCAAATCCGTCAACCAGATCTGCATCGCCGGCATCGTCCAGGGCCTCGCCGAGGGGCTCCACTTTGCCGAGAAAGCCGGCCTCGACGCCGAAAAAGTCATCGTCGCCATCTCCGGCGGCGCCGCCCAGAGCTGGCAGATGGAAAACCGCTGGAAAACCATGACCGACGGCAAGTTCGATTTCGGCTTTGCGGTCGACTGGATGCGCAAGGATCTCCGCATCACCCTCGACGCCGCCCGTGACAATGGCGCAAGCCTCCCGCTGACGGCGACGGTCGACCAGTATTATGCCGACATCCAGGCCATGGGCGGGGCCCGCTGGGACACGTCCAGCCTGATTGCCCGCCTCAACAGAAAGCCTTCCTGATGGGAATTTGCCGCGTCGACATCCATCTCCCCGCCGATGGGGAGGCCTTCGAGACCGCGATCCGGATCGTCAAGGCGGCAGACCCGATCGACTATCTGGTCATCCCGCTCGAACAGAAAGACCGCCGCCTGATCCAGGTCATCATGCGCGATGGCCCGGTTCAGGTGCTGCTCGACAATCTCCAGTCCCTCCTCGAAGATCGCTCCGGCTGGCGCGTGACCGTCGCAGACCTTGACGTTACCCTCCCCAAACTGCCCCCGCCGAAGAACGAGAAGAAAAGAGCCAGCTCCCAGCACACCCGCGAGGAACTCTACGTCCAGGTCTCCAGCGACGCGAAGCTCAACGCCGATTTCATCATCATGGTCATCCTGTCGACTATCGTGGCCGCCATCGGTCTCGTCTCGGACGGCGTGGCAGCCGTCATCGGCGCTATGGTCATCGCGCCGCTGCTCGGGCCGATCCTCGGCTTTGCGATGGGGGCAGCGCTGGGTGAAGTTGCGCTCCTGCGCAAAGGCATACTCACTCTGCTGGCGGGCATCGGCATTGCGCTTGCGGTGTCGTTTTTGCTGGCGCAGATCATGCCGCCGAACTGGGAGAGCCGTGAGCTGATGTCCCGCGCCGAGGTGCGCCTCGACGGCCTCGCCCTCGCGATGGCGGCGGGCGGCGCAGCGGCCCTGTCCGTGACGCGCGGAACGGCTTCGGCCCTCGTCGGCGTCATGGTGGCGGCCGCGCTGCTCCCGCCCGGCGCCGCGTTCGGGCTGTTCCTTGGTTATGGCGAGTGGCAATATGCCCTGCGCGCCGCGCTCCTGCTCAGCCTCAATATCGCCGCGCTGATCCTCTCGGCGCTGATCGTCTTCCGCCTGCGCAAGATCCGCCCACGGACATGGATCGAGCAGCAGAACGCCACCCGCGCGGTCTGGATCAATGCGGCCATCTCAGCCGTCTTCCTACTGGTCGCTGTTGCGCTTATCCTGTTCCTCGATCTCGGCCAGACGGTGGATATCGGCAACTGAAGGAGCGGGCAGGTGGCAAAATACGACGCCAAGACAAAGCAGACGGATATCACCCCGGCCGCCTATATCGCCGCCCTTGAGGATGGCCCCCGCAAGCGCGACGCCGAAAGGCTCCTGCCCTGGTTTGAAACGGTCACCGGTCTCAAGGGCCACATGTGGGGCCCCTCTCTCATTGGTTTTGGGCGCTACGCCTACACCTATGAAAGCGGGCATTCCGGGGAAGCAATGCTCACCGGCTTTAGCCCCCGCAAGGCCAACATGGTCCTCTACATTATGCCGGGCTACCGCGACATGTCAGAAAAACTCGCCCGCCTCGGCAAGCACAAGACCGGAAAAAGCTGCCTCTATCTCGGCAAGCTCTCGGGCGTGGATATTGCTGTGCTCGAGGAGATCGTCCTCGATGGCCTCGAGCATATGCGGAAGAATTATCAGACGTGGGATGTGTAAAGCCCGGCCATCGTAAGTCCGCCTGCGGGTTTACATCTGGGCGCGAGACCCTACCTTTCGGGTGAGCCCCATCCTTCAGGCAATGAGAGCCTCATGGTGCGCGCAACTGTGCGTGCCTTCGATTGCCCAACCTCGAAAAAGATTGGATTTCCCATGACCCAAGTAAAAAACGGCGACACCGTCCACATCCACTATACCGGCACCCTCAAAGACGGCACGACCTTCGACAGCTCGCAAGGCCGCGATCCGCTGACCTTTGAAGTCGGCACCGGTCAGATCATCCCCGGTCTCGACGCCGCCATTCCCGGCATGGCCGTCGGCGAGAAGAAAACCGTGAAAGTGCCCTGCGACGAAGCTTACGGCCCGATCAACCCCGACATGCGCCAGGACATTCCGCGCAGCGACATTCCCGCCAAAATCCCCGTAGAAATCGGCACCCGCCTCCAGATGCAGACCAAGACGGGCCAGCCCGTCCCGGTCGTCGTCGTTGCTGCCGATGACAAGACCGTCACCCTCGACGCCAACCATCCGCTGGCGGGCCAGGATCTGACGTTTGATATTGAAGTGGTCGCGATCAAGCAAGCGGCCTGAAGGCCGTCATCCTACCTTCATCACCCTCGATGCGCGTTAGCGCATCTGAGGGCTCACCTCCCGATTTCACCGTGTACGCATGAGGTTGTCGCAGGAGATGGGCGCTCAGATGGCCGTTGGCCATCGAGCGTGACGAAGATGGAGAGGGCCGCTTGCGCCCGTCAGCCCAGCTTCTCCGCCGCGCGTTCCGCAAAATATGTGATCACGCCGCTTGCGCCTGCGCGCTTGAAGCTCATCAGCGTTTCCATCATCACGCGGTCGCCGTCGATCCAGCCATTCTGGGCCGCCGCCATGATCTGCGCATATTCGCCCGAGACCTGATAGGCCAGCGTCGGCACGCCGAATGTGGTCGATACCCGGTGCACAATGTCCAGATACGGAAGACCTGGCTTGACCATCACCATGTCCGCGCCTTCGGCGAGATCCAGCGCAACTTCGCGCAGCGCTTCATCCGAATTTGCCGGGTCTTGCTGATAGGTTTTCTTGTCGCCCTTGAGCGCGGCGGCCGAGCCAATCGCCTCGCGATAGGGCCCATAAAACCCGCTCGCATATTTGGCCGCATAGGCGAGGATCATCGCATTCGTGAAGCCCTCTTCCTCGAAGGCATAGCGGATGGCGCCGATGCGCCCGTCCATCATGTCGGACGGGGCCACGACATCGGCGCCCGCGCCCACATGTACCAGCGCCTGTTCCACCAGCCGCTCCACCGTCGCGTCATTCGGGATCGTGCCGTCTTCGTCGAGCAGGCCGTCATGGCCATGCGACGTATACGCATCAAGCGCCACATCGGTGATCAGGCCGACTTCCGGCGCGGCATCCTTCATGGCTTTCAGCGCGCGCGGCACGAGGCCATCGGGCGAGAGCGCGCCGGTGCCTTCGGCGTCCTTGCCGTCCGGCCCAATGTAGGGAAACAGCGCAATCGCCGGGATGCCGAGCGCCTTGGCGCGTTTGGCCGCCAGCGCGGCTTCGGCCACGCTGAGGCGGTCAACGCCGGGCAGGGAGGTGACGGGCACGCGCCCCTCGCCATCATGCACGAACACCGCCCAGACAAGGTCTGCCGGGGTGAGGGCATTTTCTGCCACAAGGCTGCGCGTCCAGGGGGCCTGGCGCAGGCGGCGCATACGGGTTCCGGGGAAGGACTGGGGAAACTGGGTCATGCCTTATCCTCCTACCGCCAAATCCGCGCTCCTCACAACCAGCCCAATCGCCGCGCCATGAAACAGCGCTCGCGGACATTCAGCCCGTTATCATCCTGGACCGACTCGATCTCGATCATCCACTTTTCCATCCTCTTCCGGGGCAACTCGCGAAACCCGTTTTTCTTATAGAATGGCCCGTTCCAGGGCAGGTCGCGGAAAGTCGACAGCACCACGCGCTTCAGTCCCCGATCCTTCGCCTCTTCCATCACCCGCTCGATCAACGCCGCGCCTAGCCCCTTGCGGCCCTGAGAAGGGTCCACGCTGATCTGGTCGAGATATAGGTTTCCCTCCCGCACCGAGGTCAGCACAAAGCCCGCCAGCACGCCTTTCTGGTCGTTGCCGCTGCCGAAGTAAGAGGTCAGCTTCTGCTGTCGCAGCTGGGCGAACAGGGTCTCGCGCTTC
>JBKBIZ010000124.1:0-4554 GCA_046293975.1 Hyphomonas sp.
GCGTAAGCTTCCGACTCCAGCATATCAGCTATGTGAAACGCCCTCCCTTCGCGGAGGGCGTTTTCGCATGGGCAAGGCTTCCCTATGTGGACTTCAGCGTTATGGTGCGCCGCGCAAGTGAGAGGCTAAAATGTCCGCAAAGACACTCTACGACAAAATCTGGGACGCCCATGTCGTTCACACCGATGCGCAGTCGGGTGAGAGCCTTCTCTATATTGATCTGCATCTCATTCATGAGGTGACAACGCCTCAGGCTTTTGCGGGTCTGAAAGCCGCCGGTCGCAAGGTGCGCCGTCCTGAACTCACCCTTGCGGTGGCCGATCACAACACGCCCACCGAAAATCAGGCGCTCGGCCTGGCGGGCGTGAAAGACGCCGAAGCCCGCAACCAGCTTGAAACGCTGACCCGCAATGTTGCCGAATACGGCATTCAGTTCTTCCAGATGGGCGACATCAATAATGGCATCGTCCATGTCGTCGGCCCCGAGCAGGGACGCACCCAGCCCGGCATGACGATTGTGTGCGGCGACAGCCACACCTCCACGCACGGCGCCTTCGGGGCGCTCGCCCATGGCATCGGCACGTCCGAGGTGGAGCATGTGCTGGCCACGCAAACCCTGCGGGCGCGCAAGATGAAAAATATGGCGGTGGAAGTTTCAGGTCGCCTGCGCGATGGGGTCACCGCGAAAGACCTCGCTTTGCATGTCATCGCCATCACCGGCACGGCGGGTGGCACCGGCCATGTGATCGAGTATCGCGGCGAGGCTGTCCGCGCGCTGTCGATGGAAGGGCGCATGACGCTCTGCAATCTCTCCATCGAAGGCGGCGCCCGCGCCGGGCTCGTGGCACCCGATGAGGTGACCTTCGACTACATGAAAGGCCGCCCCTCCACGCCCAAAGGCGGGGCCTGGGAACTGGCCGAGAAACATTGGCGCACGCTCTACTCCGATGAGGATGCGGTGTTCGACGCCGTGCTCCGCATCAAGGGCGAAGAGGTCGAGCCAACTGTCACCTGGGGCACCAGCCCGGAACAGGGCGTCGCGCTCTCCGGCCTCATTCCGAAGCCGGAAGATTTTGCCGACCCCGTGAAGCGCGCCGCCTGCGAGCGCGCGCTCGACTATATGGGCCTGGAAGGCGGCAAGCCGATTGCCGGCACGCCGGTGCAGCGCGTCTTCATCGGCTCGTGTACCAACAGCCGGATCGAAGATCTGCGCGCTGCCGCTGAAGTTGCCAAAGGCAACAAGGTTGCCGAAGGCGTGCGCGCCATGGTCGTGCCCGGCTCCGGGCTTGTCCGCGCGCAGGCCGAAGCCGAAGGCCTCGACATCATCCTGATGGAAGCCGGCTTTGAGTGGCGTGAGCCCGGCTGCTCTATGTGCCTTGGCATGAACCCGGACATATTGTCTCCGGGCGAGCGCTGCGCCTCGACCTCAAACCGTAATTTCGAAGGCCGGCAGGGCAGGGGTGGGCGCACCCATCTGATGAGCCCTACGCTGGCCGCCCGGGCCGCCATCAACGGCGTTCTCGGATAATCTGTTAACTGATCAGGATCATTTCATGTCGTCTGCAGACCTTACCCCTCGCCAGAACTGGACCCGCGAAGAAATCGCGGCCATTTATGACCTGCCCCTCGATCAGCTCTTTGCGCGCGCGCTCGCGGTCAAAGCGGCCCATTGGGCGGATGGGGCGGTGCAGAAATCCCAACTCCTGTCGATCAAGACCGGCGGTTGCGCCGAGAATTGCGGCTATTGCAGTCAGTCGGCGAGCTTCAAGACAGGCCTCAAGGCCGAGAAGCTGCTGCCCGTCGAAGAGGTGGTTGATGCCGCCCGCCGCGCGAAAGCCAATGGCGCTGACCGGTTCTGCATGGGCGCCGCCTGGCGCTCGCTGAAAGACCGCGACCTGCCAAAGGTTGCCGAGATGATTTCAGCGGTAAAGGCCGAAGGCCTCGAAACCTGCGTCACGCTCGGCATGCTCGAAGAAGGGCAGGCCGAAGCGCTGAAAGAAGCCGGTCTCGACTATTATAACCACAACCTCGACACCTCCCGCGAATATTACAGCACGGTCGTCACGACACGGACGTTTGACGACCGGATCGAAACGCTCGGCCGCGCGCGCCAGGCCGGCATCAAGCTCTGCTGCGGCGGCATCCTCGGCATGGGCGAGTCGCGCGCTGATCGGGTTGGTCTCATCCATGAGCTCTCGTTGCTGAGCCCCCATCCCGAAAGTGTTCCCGTCAACAAGCTTGTGCCCATCGACGGCACGCCGCTCGCCAATAGCGAAGAGCTCGACACGCTGGAGCTCGCCCGGGCGATCGCGGTCTGCCGCATCGTGTTTCCCAAAAGCTGGGTGCGTCTCTCTGCGGGCCGCGAAACGATGAGCCCGGAAGGCCAGGCCCTCTGCATTCTGGCCGGCGCCAACTCGATCTTCGTGGGCGACCGTCTGCTGACAACCGCCAACCCGGCGATGGATAAAGACACTCGCCTGCTGGAATCCGTTGGTGGCAGCTGCACGACCTGCTGATCAGAAGTTGGCGGTTGCCAGTCTTCGCTTCGGTTGATTAGAGTTTCTCCATTGGTTGGGGAAAGAAATGTTTGGCAAACGAAGTTTCATGGACAGGGATGTGGAAGCCTTCCACATCCAATGCTGGAGTTGGTTGCTTCGACACGACCAGTCAGGGGATTTCGAGCAAACGCCGCTGGTTCTGCCGACGGCCGAATTCTTCCCGGCCTCTGAGACGGAGGGCCATGAGCGGGCTGCATATATTCTGGGCCATGTTCTGGAGCACGCGCGAATGGGAAACTGGCCCGTGGAGCTGGTGCCGCAGCAGGAACTGGCGGGAAGAGTCGGCTTGCTGGCAACCGTTCAAAACGTTGGAAACCCTGCGGGAACCTTCTGCAATGAAGGCAACTCCGGGCGGATCAGCTATGATCCCGGATTGATCGATCAACCTATTCCACTGATTGCCGTGTTTGCTCACGAGCTGGGCCATTACCTTTGCTCCGCCTTCCAGGATCCGCCGCCGGGCGGTTGGGACCTGAATGAACCCGCAACGGATGTTGCCGCCTGCTTCCTTGGCTTTGGCATTTTCGGGGCCAACGCTTCATTCGAATATTCGAAGTTTGCCGACCACGATGTCCAAGGGTGGCAGACGCGGAAGCTGGGTTATATCACAGAGGCTGAATGGGTCTTCAATCTCGCAATTTTTTGCGCGCTTCGAGAAATCGATATTGAGGCCACCAAGTCATATCTTAAGCCGCACCTTTTCAGTGAAGCCCGGAGGGCTTCCAAATACGTGCTGAAGCAAGCGATCGTTTCCGAAATCAGGGCGGATGCTGCACCAGTGGACGGAACCGAACAAACCTATCAGACCAGCTAAACGCTGCCTTGGTTGCCATTCCAGCCGTGCGGCCCGATATTCTCCCTTCAGAAAAGATCTGAAGGGAGCAAGTCATGGCCGGAACAGTGAAACTAGAGGGCGGCGTAACGCTCGATGGTCCGCGCGGGCGGGTCTATGGCTCTATCCTCGAAACGGTCGGCTCAACGCCGCTGGTGCGGGCGGAGAAGTTTGCAAAGTCCGAAGGCGTTGAGGCCGACATCCTCTTCAAGCTCGAATTCTTCAACCCGCTCGCCAGCGTCAAGGACCGGATCGGTCTGGCGATGGTCCTGGGGCTGGAAGCAGACGGCAAGCTGAAGCCGGGCGGCGTGTTGGTCGAGCCAACGTCGGGCAATACCGGCATTGGCCTTGCTTTTGTGGCGGCGGCGAAGGGCTATCGCCTGATCCTCACCATGCCGGAATCCATGTCCATCGAGCGGCGCAAGATGCTCGCCTATCTCGGGGCAGAACTTGTGCTCACGCCCAAAGAGAAGGGGATGGGCGGGGCCATTGCCCGCGCCAATGAACTGCTCGCCGAAATTCCGGGCGCCGTCAGCCCCAGCCAGTTCGACAATCCGGCCAACCCGGCCATCCACGAAAAGACCACGGCCGAAGAAATCTGGGCCGATACCGCCGGCGCCGTCGACGCGATTGTCTCCGGCATCGGTACAGGCGGCACCTTCACGGGCGTCGGCCGCGTCCTGAAACCGCGCAAGCCGAGCCTGAAGATGTTCGCGATTGAGCCGGAAGCCTCTCCGGTCCTCTCGGGTGGCGCGCCGGGGCCTCACATGATCCAGGGCATCGGCGCAGGCTTTGTGCCCGGCAATGCCGATACCAGCCTCATCGACGAGATTGTGAAAGTCTCGAATGATGAGGCTTTTGAAATGGCGCGGAAACTCGCCAGGACAGAAGGCATTCCGGGCGGCATTTCCTCTGGCGCGGCCGCAGCAGCAGCCGTTCGCATCGGCAAACGGCCCGAGATGGCCGGCAAGACGATTGTTGTCATCCTCGCAAGCTTTGCCGAGC
Source organism: Hyphomonas sp. (assembly GCA_046293975.1). Classification (GTDB taxonomy): domain Bacteria; phylum Pseudomonadota; class Alphaproteobacteria; order Caulobacterales; family Hyphomonadaceae; genus Hyphomonas. The sequence continues at coordinate 4,396 of JBKBIZ010000124.1, forward strand.
GCTATCTTTCGACGGCTCTTTTCGAAGGCCTCTGAGGGCCTGGGGCTTCGCAGCGGCAGGGCTCGCCAATCTCCGGCGTCTGGTGGATATATGCCGCCAGCAAGAATGAACCCGGAGGAAGCCGCCTATGGCGCGATACACACTGCACGGAATGTGGCC
>JBKBIZ010000125.1:0-4538 GCA_046293975.1 Hyphomonas sp.
TTTCCGTGCCAGAGCCCGTCTCCTGATCGCGGGAACGCCGCTTCGCCACAAATTGCTCCAGAGCGATTAGCCATTCCCGTGCCTCGGACCCATTGGTCGCTATCTGAGGCGTTACGGGATAATCTTTGAGCAAGCCGGCAGCACGTATGTTCCCAGATTTTGTTAGATGGGCGGTGATTGTCCCGCGGTCAATGGGGATTCCGTCATTTGCCAGGTCAAGAACTGCATCCCGCAGAAAGGCGGCATCGGCTTCAGCCGGCGCACACTGGGCCAGCAGCTCCGCTCCGATAGACAGAAGGCCAGGATTATCGACCGCGCTCATGATCAGCCTGAGGCCGCCAATATTCTCGCGCGCGCCCTGCTTGAGAACCTGCTGAGCCTCTTCGCCGCCCGGGGGAATCTGTGCCGTGCCGGGCCGCCCCTGGCGTCCGGGGCGCTTCTGGTAGTTCGCCGCGCGCTTGGCTTCACGCAGCTGCCAGAGATGGTCGCGCAGACGGGATTTGAGATCGCGCTCATAGGCTGATTTGACGCCCGCATGCCGGATATGGCCGCACGCCGCGATCAGCCTTGCCTCAAGCCCGGCCTGGCGCTCGGGCGTATCAAGGGGTTCAGCGTCCCGCTCCCGCCGCCAGAGCAACTCGGACATCGGCACCCGCGCCGCCAGCTGCTCACTCATCGCGCCCGGCCCTCTTGCGCGGATCAGATCGTCCGGGTCCATCCCGTCGGGCAGCAGCACGAAGAACACAGACCGCCCCGGCTCAGCAAAAGGCAGCGCCCGGTCGAGCGCGCGGTAAGCCGCGCCGAGCCCGGCCTTGTCGCCATCAAAACACATCACCGGCTCAGGCCCCGCCCGCCAGACCAGTTGCAGCTGGTCTTCGGTCAGCGCCGTGCCGAGGGGGGCAACGGTATTGCCAAACCCCGCCTCGCACATCGCGATCACATCCATATAACCTTCGCAGACGATCAGCCCGCCGCCTTCGCCATGCCCCAGCGCCTCGCGCGCCGCCTTGTAGCGGTAGAGCACGGTCGATTTGTGAAAGAGCGGCGTGTCGCCTGAATTGAGATATTTCGGTTTGGCATCGGGGGTCAGCGCACGCCCCCCAAAAGCAATGATGCCGCCCCGCGCATCCGGGATCGGAAACATCAGCCGTCCGCGGAAGGCGTCATAGGGCTCCCCGCCCTTGTCGTTCTCCTTGATGATGCCCGCTTCCAGCAGCTCACCATCGGTAAAACCAAGGCTGTGGAGATGCGCCCGCGTGCGGCGCCAGTCATCGGGCGCGTAGCCGAGCCGGTACTTGCTCCAGCTGGACGCGGCCAGGCCCCTGCCCTCCAGATAGCTGCGCGCGCCAACGCCCTCAGTAGAGCGCAACCGTTCCTCGAAGAACTCCGCCGCCGCCTCGCACGCCGCTTGCAGCCGTTTGCGGTGGTCATACTCCTCAGCCGCCGCCGGGCTTGCCTTGGGCAGCGCCATGCCGGCCTCTTCGGCCAGCTTCTCAACCGCTTCCATGAAGGAGAGCCGCTCGGTCTCCATCACGAAATTGATCACATCCCCGCCCATGCCCGAGGAGAAGCATTTGAAGATGCGCTTCTGGTCGTTGACGTAGAAACTCGGTGTCTTCTCAGCGGTAAACGGCGAGAGGCCGACCCATTCCTTGCCCTTCTTCGTCAGCTTCACCTTGCGGCCGATCACGTCCGAAGGCCGGATACGGGCCTTCAGCTCATCAACGAAGCCATCGGGAATGCGAATTGGGGAAGAAGACATAATGTTCAGAATACCATCTTTATCCAGCCTGCGGGACCGGAGATTGGCATTTCCCCCAAAATTACAATTCCCCTAAAAAAAAGGCCCCGCTTTTCAGCAGGGCCCTTCCAAGGCTTTTGCGGCGCAGAGATTAGTTGCTGCGATACATAGGGGCGGCGTCGAAAGTCGCCTGATCGATATCAATCACGATCTCACCTTCACTGTCTCCCTGGGCGATCTGGATCGCGTCAGCCTCGACGAGGATCTGGTCTGTGGAGACAAGGCCCGGCGAAATAACAGCATAGCGCAGCTCACCGCCATTCGTCAGGATGAGGTCGTTCAGGCGGGCCTGCTCATCGCTGAAGCTGATGGCCGACATTGTGCCGATCATTTCGGACGCCAGACGGTAATCATTCAGGCCGTCCTGCTCAAATTCCGGCAAAGTTTCAAGACCGGCTTCGGTGATCTGGATAAAGACCTCAGGCTCTTCGCCCTGGGCGCCGTTTATCTTTGCGGCGTCAAAAGCCACGAGGCGGAGATCGCCGCCGAGGCCGCTGATACCGCCGTCCCGCACCAGGATCTGCGGCGAAGCGGTGTCATTGCCCAGATAGATGTCCGAGACCGTGGCGATGTCTTCGCCAGAACCGTTGCGCACCGAGGCGCCGATCAGGTCAGACGCTTCCATCTCGCCGGCAGCAAGGGTGTATTGCGTGCGGGTCGAGGCATTCACATCGAGATCGGCATTTGCCGTTTCAAAAGTGTTGCCGTCTTCATTGAGGGCAACTTCGGTTTCTTGACCGTTGGTTTCGTAGCCGGCGGTGTTGCGCGGCGCTGCGTCCGAACATGCGGCGGCCGCAAGCAGAAGAACGGATGCACTGGCAGTAGCTAGAAGGGTTTTCATGGCGATGTCCTTTTCAGGGTTACATGCACCACTAACGGACCCAGGCCTCACTCGTTCCAACCTGTCCGCCTTTTCAGACTCAAGGCGAGAGTGTGGCAGCCTGGCTGCGCGGAAGGATCAGCCCTGGCTGAGCGCGTTACGAACAGCCTTGCCGGCGCTCGCCGCTTCGATCTGACCAGGATAGCGCGTCTTGAGCTCGGTCACGCAGCGGCCAAGATCCTTGAGCTTTGACGCGCCCAGATCTTCCACCACCTGCCGAACGGCAATATCCAGCGCCTTGCCAGATAGTGGCTGAGGCAGGAACGCCTGAATGATCGCGATCTCGTCACGTTCCCGCAGCGCGTCTTCGATACGGCCTTCTTCTTCGTGTTCGCTGGCGGCTTCTTCGCGCTGGGCGACCATCGTGTGCAGCACACGCTGCACATCGGTATCCGGGCAGCCTTCGCCCTCGCCCCGGCCACGGGCACAGACATCCCTGTCCCGGATGGCGCACTCGACCAGGCGCAGCGTGTTAAGCCGCGTCTCGTTCTGCGTCCGGGCAGATTCGTCCTTGAGTGCTTGGAGGATACGGGTCTTGAGACCCATACAGGCAGTCATATCTTCACGGCCCATGCCGGTCCTATGCCTTTCTACACCCCGCGACACACGCCTTGCTTGACGGTGCGGGGAGTCAGCCCCAATAAGCGGCCGAGTTTTGACCAGACCGGTTAAAACGGTGTCAACCAGACTGGCAAGCGGTGAGAGGTATATCTTCCATGAGCAGGAATCAAGATATGGACTCAGCCACAGGCGCCTTGGCCCTTGAAGATGGTACAATTTTCGCCGGTTTCGGGGCGGGCGCGGCCGGCATTAAAGTCGGCGAGCTCTGCTTCAACACGGCCATTACCGGCTACCAGGAAATCCTGACCGACCCGTCCTACGCCTCCCAGCTCGTGCTGTTTACCTTCCCGCATATCGGAAATGTCGGTGCAAATCCGCAAGATCACGAAGAATCGACGGTTGAAGCGGCCGACGCTGCCCGCGGCGCCATCTTCCGCGAGCCGATCACCGCGCCGTCCAACTGGCGCTCCACCGAAGATTTCGGCGTCTGGCTCGCAAAGCGCGGCATCATCGGCCTCTCGGGCATCGACACGCGCGCGCTGACTAAGCGCATCCGCGAACAGGGCATGCCCAAGGCCGCCATCTGCCATAAGCCTGACGGTAACATCGACTTTGCCGCCCTGGTCGAGCTTGCCCGCAGCTGGAACGGCCTCGACGGGGCAGACCTTGCCGCAAACGTCGTCCAGGAAGCTCCCTTCGAGCATGCCGAAGGCCTCTGGCAGGCCGCCACCGGCCACCAGACCGTGCTCGCCAACGCCGAATTCCACGTCGCCGTCATCGATTTCGGCGTGAAGAAAAACATCCTGCGCAACCTCGCCAGCGCCGGCGCCCGCTCCACGGTCGTCAATGGCAATGTCACCGCCGAAGAAGTCCTCGCCCTGAAACCCGATGGCATCGTCTTCGCCAACGGCCCCGGCGACCCCGCCGCGACCTTCGAGCGCTCGGGCGAGATGATCAAAACCCTCGTCGCCTCCGGCTTGCCGATCCTCGGCATCTGCCTTGGCCACCAGCTCCTCGGCCTCGCGCTCGGCGCCAAGACCAAAAAGATGGCGCAGGGCCACCACGGCGCCAATCACCCGGTCAAGGATCTTGCCACCGGCAAGGTCGAGATCGTCTCGATGAACCACGGCTTCACGGTTGATCCAGACACCCTCCCGCCCGGCGTGGAAGAGAGCCACCGCTCCCTGTTCGACGGCACAAATTCCGGCCTCGCGGTCAAAGGCAAACCGATCATCTCGGTCCAGCACCACCCCGAAGCCTCCCCCGGCCCCCAGGACAGCTTCTACCTCTTCACCC
>JBKBIZ010000126.1:0-4501 GCA_046293975.1 Hyphomonas sp.
CCGGCCACGTGCCGATGCACAAGATCAAGGCCAATATGGATGAGCAGCTGAAACACTGCCACGAGGCGCCCTTCTACACCCTGGGCCCGCTGACCACCGACATCGCCCCCGGCTACGACCACATCACCAGCGCCATCGGCGCGGCCATGATCGGCTGGTTCGGCACGGCCATGCTCTGCTACGTCACGCCCAAGGAGCACCTGGGCCTGCCCGACCGTCAGGACGTCAAGGACGGCGTCATCACCTACAAGATCGCCGCCCACGCCGCCGACCTGGCCAAGGGCCACCCGGCCGCCCGCCTGCACGACGACGCCCTCAGCCGCGCCCGGTTCGAGTTCCGCTGGGAAGACCAGTTCAACCTCGGCCTCGACCCCGAGACGGCCCGCAAATACCACGACGCCACCCTGCCCAAGGAAGCCCACAAGACCGCCCATTTCTGCAGCATGTGCGGCCCGAAATTCTGCTCGATGAAGATCAGCCAGGACATCCGGAGGGACGCCCAGGCCCAGAACGACGCGGGGGGTTCGCTGGCCGAGGCCGAGGCCGGGATGGCGGAGATGAGCGCGAAATTCCGCGCCGGGGGCGGGGCCATCGAAGTGAAGGTGTAAGGGCTCAGCCGGGCCCGTCTGGGAACATGTCCAGAGTGTCACCCGGCCTCGGGCCACGATCTGGTTTCTTCTTGCCTCCCCGCTCCGCCCGGACCTTTTCAGCGTCGCGCCGCGCCGCGAGGTAGACGTCTAAGAAGTCCCCGACTTCGTCATCTGTCGCGACCGGAATCACATCCGAGGGTAGGACGCGCGCCACTACTTTTCCGTCCTCGTCTTTTTCGGAAAGATCGATGACTTCGATTTGCGCCGCATTCCAATCGCCCCTGCAGTAGGCCTTGCGGGCGAGGGCCAGATAGACGCCCAACTTCGGCAGGGTAAGCGGGCTGACGCGAGGCTGGAGAATAGGGATGCGGATAACCCCACTCTCGACGGACCAGCACGACGCCCTTGCGAGGATCGTGACCTCCGGCCCGTACCTCAACCCTTGAACCTCGTTCAGGCCGGCATCTGCAAAGTCCCGAAAGCGATACGTCTCTCGTGGGTTCGCTTTTCCGAGATCGCAGAGCCCGGCGATTGCCTCGGCAATTCGTGGATGAGTGCGGGAGCCAAACTGTCGAACGACGGCCTCGGCCTCAAACTTGCCGGTAAGGCAGTAGGGCAGAGACAGCCAAGTCCGATCATGGCTGAAACCGAAATTGCTATCGTCGAACTTCAGGATTTCCTGAGTGGTCAGTTCCACGCTCTCGGGATGAGTGACCGAGACGATCGACAGAGCTTGGGGAGAGCTTGAGCGTGGCATTGCAACCTAACAGCCGAATCCGAACCCGAGCACATATCGTGAACGTCGAACTGGGGTATGTCTACCCTATGAAGGGGCGAGGTTGTGGGCGGTTACAATCAGCTCGTTAGATATCACCCGATTGATATTCCGATGAGCCTCAAACCGCTGGGTAGCACGCTCCCAAGGTCCGCCATGCTTGTGTGACAGCGCAGATAGAAGCCCGGCGTCCACATCGATATAGAGATCGAATATTGGCTTGATCCGACTGCGGATCACCTCGTTAGGACGTGCCGATAGAACAGCTGAGCTCCGACTTATAGGGTCGAAGGTGGAAGCTCTCTTTGTTATGGCCTGCCTGCTGAACTCTTTAAATTGCGCGTAGACGCTTGGCACCACTGGTCCGTAAGCCCACGCCTCAAACTCTTCATTTATGAGAGGTTCACCAAACCGGCACAGGTAGTCGGCATGAATGAAGTAGAGCATCTTTTGCAGCTTGAGAGGCGTGATCGGCACACCGACACCGTCCGCCCAATCCAGAACCAAGTTCGCGAAAGCCTTCGCTGCATACGGAGGACTCGCATCTTCCATATCGGCCTCCCTGCCCTGATGTTCTCGTTATGTTCTCGCGAGGAGAACTTCAAGCACTTTTCCCTAGGCCCGTTCGAGGGGGCGATGAAAGGGGGTCGCTGGCGGAGTTTGAGTCGCCGTGATTCATCGGCCACAGAGATCACGCTGGTAGCGGAAGACCTAGTTTGATGCGGATCACGGTTTCAGAGACATCGAAGTGTCTCGCTAGGTCCTTTGGGTCATTCCACCCGGCTGCTTGTGCCGCCGAAAGCCAAGCGCTGGGCACTAAGAGATTGGCGGCGAAGTTGTTCGCCTGCCACTCCTGTTGGCGCTGAATGCGGGGATTGGGAAGTTCAGCCACGTCAGCGCGGTAGGCGAGCGTGTCGCTAACTCCGTCTGCCAGAAGATCTCGGTGGAATATGAAATGGCCGATCTCGTGCGCACAGGTAAATCGTTGACGGACGCGATGGTGATTTTCGTTGATTACGATCAGCCACTGATCGTCATGGGCGCGCTTAATGAGACCAGAAATTTCGTCGGGAAGAAGATCAAATTTCGGCCCCAAGCCCAGTTCGGCAGCGAGCGCAAAAACGTCCACCGGAACCTTGTTCCAGTACCGCTTGGTCACATCCAGCGCCGCGCCTGGCGAAATCACTTCTTATCTTCCTTCTTCGCTGGGTCGCCTGCTAACGCTCCAGCCTGTTGATCGGCGGTCGAAACACCGGGGTTCATCCTAGCATTGAGTTCAGCGATGATTCCGGCCGCATTTGCATCCATCCACTGGTCCGCCGCTTCTTTGGCAATGCGGTGGGCCCGGGTCCTTATGTAGGCGCCCCACGCGATCACAGCCAGCACCGTCACGATTGCGAGAAAGACGTTGAATAAGGTCAGATTGTTGGCTTGAGCGGCCATGGCATTGCTCTGAGCCGCAATAGAGGCCGCCAATACGTCAGTATCGGTCGGAGGATTGCTCGGAGGCGCGGCAGTGGCGCAGCTTTTCACAGCGAGACCATAAAGGGCCGAGCAGGACTCAAGAACGGTTTCTGGCTTGGCGGCCATAGGCAGTCCCCAAATGTCGAGCCGCGTCACAAAGCGTGGCGGTAAACCCTAGCCCTTAGTGGCCGGTGGGCAACCTACATCTGTCATCACCCCTCCCCCGCCATCCCCCGCAACGCCTCCTCGAACACCCCCGCCGGCTGCCCGCCGGAGATCAGCCACTTCCCCTCCACCACCACCGCGGGCACGCCGTTGATCCCGCGCGAGACCCACAGCGCCTCCGCCGCCCGCACCGCGTCGGCGTAACGCCCTTCCGCCAGCACCGCCTCGGCCTCCCCGCGATCCAGCCCCGCCGCCGCCGCCGCCCCGGCCAGCACATCGGCGTCCGTCATCGTCTTCCCCCCGGTGAAATGGGCCGTGAACAGCGCCGCCTTCAGCGCCCTCTGTTCCGCCGCCCCGATCGTCCCGGCCCAGTGCAGCAGCCGGTGGGCGCCGAAGGTGTTCCAGATGCGGCTGTCCTCGCCCATCCGCATCTCGAACCCCGGCCAGGCCTCGGCCGCCCGCTGCGTGATCATTTCCCGGTTCCTCGCCGACTGCTCCGGCGTCGAGCCGTATTTGCGGCCGATGTGGTCGACGATGTTCTCGCCCTCGGGCGGCATCTGCGGGTTCAGCTCGAACGGCTGGAAGCGCACCTCGGCCTCGATCCCCTCCCCCTTCAGCCGCTCCAGCGCCTCCGTCAGCCCGCCCAGGCCGACGACGCACCACGGGCAGACGATGTCGGAGACGAAGTCGATGGACAGGGTCTTGGGCATAACGGGGGCTCCGGTGGCGACCTCATATGACCCTTCTCCCCTTGAGGGAGAAGGTGCCCCCGGAGGGGGCGGATGAGGGGTGAAACACCCATCCCTCCGGATAGCCGCCAACCGTCCCGCAGCGAGCGCGCGGATACAGCCCCCTCATCCGGCCCTCCGGGCCACCTTCTCCCTCAAGGGGAGAAGGATTTCCCGCTTCATCCCCCGCAACGGGTCCCGCGCCAGTGCCCGCCCTCGCTTCAGGAACACTCGCCCGAGGTCATCGCCTCGATGGCCTGGTCGCGGCCGCGCCGCAGGCCGGCGAGGGCTTCCTCGAGATTGGGTCCGCCGCCGGCGCGCAGCTGCCGCTCCATCAGGGCGTATTGCTGCGTGATCTGCTCGACCACCCTCTTCTGGGTCTCCGGCCATTCGGCCCGGCAGGCCGCCAGCCGCTCGGCCCGGAGGCGCTCCTCCTCGCGCGGGTCCTCTTCCAGATCGTCCAGAAGCTCCTCTTCCAGCGCCTCGCGCTCACGGCGGCGGCGTTCCGCGTCGCGCCGCGCGGTGTCCGCATCCTCGGCTTCCTCGCGGTCGAGATCGGCCTGCAGCGCCTCCAGCCGGTCCGCCTCGGCCTGGGTCATCGTCTGGCCCGGCCGCAGTTCCTGCGCCGCCGCCCCGCCCGCCGCCGCCCAGACCAGGCCGCACGCCGCCGCCCCGATGATCGCCCCACGCGCCATGTCCGCCTCCCGCTGATGAGACGCCCAGCCTAAGGGCCTTCCCCCCGCCGGTGCGGACTGCGCGATGAATGTTCGACAAGGACG
>JBKBIZ010000127.1:0-4447 GCA_046293975.1 Hyphomonas sp.
GACGGCTCGATCCCCGCCGACAACCCCTATGCCCACGCCGACGGCGCCCTGCCCGAGATCTGGAGCCGCGGGCACAGGAACGTCCAGGGCGTGGCCGTGGACGCCTCAGGCGCCGTCTGGACCATCGAGCACGGCACACGCGGCGGTGACGAGCTGAACCAGCCCCGGCCCGGCGGCAACTACGGCTGGCCCGTCATCGCCTATGGCGTCGAATATTCCGGCCAGCCGATCAACGAGGGCGTCACGGCCCGCGAGGGCACGGAGCAGCCGGTCTACTACTGGGACCCCGTCATCGCGCCGGGGGGCATGACCTTCTACGACGGCGCCATGTTCCCGGACTGGCAGGGCAACCTGCTGGTCGCCGCCCTGCGCGAGAAGCATATCGCCCGGCTGGTGATCCAGAACGGCCGGGTGGTCGGCGAGGAGCGGCTGCTGACCGACCTGAACCAGCGCATCCGCGACGTGGCCGTAGGCCCGGACGGGGCTGTCTGGGCCATCACGGATGAGGACGAGGGCGTTCTGGTCCGGCTGTCCGCGCGCTAGGGGTCAGCCTGCATCAGGCGTTGCAGACGATGAATCGGATGAATCGGATGACGGGGCGTCCGCGTCGTTCCCGGCCGAGAAACGCCGTGCATGCTGGAACGTCCATGCGTTCTCCTCGGCGATGAAGCGGTCGAGGTCGGCCTGTTCCTCGTTCATCATGTCGCGCACGCGCCGCCAGCGCATGGCCTCGGCCGCATCGCCCCGCAGGGCCGCCCGCATCATCCGACGGCTGGCCACGTAAGACAGCTCGCGCGGTTCGATCAGATCGAGGTTGCCGACGACCCGCTCTTCCAGCACCACGCCTTCGTCCTCGGGGTCCAGGCGCGCGCGCGGCGCCCACGGCTGGTCCGAGCGCCGCCATCCCTCGCGCGAGCACCGCGACCGCAGGGTGGCGACATTCAGCCCGTGACGGCGGCACACCTGGGCCGCCGACAGCCCGGCCAGATAATCCTGCCGCGCCGCCTCCCAGACCTCGTCGGGGGCCGACTGGCGCCCGGCCGGGCAGAGGGTTTCATGATCCTGCATCGCTCGCTCCAATGATTTGGGCGCGAGTATGCGGGCGTTCCGGACCAGGGCGCGTTCAGCGGCTCGAGAATCTGGAAAGGCGAGGGCCGTCAGCGGGTTGGGTGCGCGGAATGTGCGCCGACAGGGGCTGGATGTAGCAGCGACTAAATCCTCCCCCGACGGGGGAGGGGGACCGCGAAGCGGTGGAGGGGGCTTGCCGCGCGCTCGATTTCGCCCGCAAATCTGGCCATGCATGCCCCGAAAAAGACCGTTGCGAAGGCGCGCGAGTTGCGGCGCAAGCTGACCCTGCCCGAGGTCATCCTCTGGACCGCTCTCCGGGGAGAACGGCTGGGCGCGCGCTTCCGGCGACAACATCCGATCGGTCCCTACATTCTCGATTTCTACTGCGAGACCTTGAAGCTGGCGCTGGAAGTCGACGGGTCGAGCCACGACCACCCCGATCAGGCCCGGCATGACATGCGCCGAACGCAGTGGCTGAACCTGCGCGGGATTTCAGTTCTGAGGATCCCTGCGCGCGATGTGCTCGGAAATCTGGATGGCGTGCTTGGAATGATCCGACGGCGGGTCTGAAGCCGGCCCCCTCCACCGCTCCGCGGTCCCCCTCCCCCGACGGGGGAGGATTGGGTAGGCTGCCCCCATGACCCGCACCCTGCACATCGACTTCGTCTCGGACATCGTCTGCCCCTGGTGCGTGGTGGGGCTGGGCGGGTTGGAGGCGGCGCTGGGGGTGTTGAAGGGCGAGGGGATAGAGGCCGAGGTGCATTTCCAGCCGTTCGAGCTGAACCCGCAGATGCCGCCCGAGGGCGAGAACATCGTCGAACACATCGGCCGCAAATACGGCTCGACGCCCGAACAGTCGGCGGCCAACCGGGCCATGATCACGCAGCGGGCGGCCGAGGCCTGGCCGGGGTTTGAGATGCGGATGGGGCCCGACAGCCGCATCTGGAACACCTTCGACGCCCACCGGCTGCTGCACTGGGCGGGGACGGTGGGGCTGGACCGGCAGCGGGCCCTGAAGGAAGCCCTGTTCCGCGCCCACTTCACCGAGGGCCGGGTGATGACCGACGCCGGCGTCCTGGCCGACGCGGCAGAGGCGGCGGGTCTGGACCGCCAGACCGCCGTCGAGGTCCTGTCCGACGACCTCCATGCCGCCGAGGTGCGGGCGGCGGAGGCCCTGTGGGTCTCGCGCGGGATCACCGGCGTGCCGGCGGTGGTGGTGGAGGGGAAGTGGCTGATCAGCGGCGGCCAGCCGGCGGCGGTGTTTGAGGAGGCGTTGCGGGGGATGGCCACAGAAGCCTGAGCTCAGGCCGACCTTGGCTTCACGTGGCACCGACAGGCCATTGCCGGTAGGGTCCGCTAACTCCTTCCCGCCCGGAGGTCGCCGGCACCGTTCCGGTGGCGAAGGACCAAAGTGGGAAGGAACGATTAGCTCGGTGCCAAGCAATCAGATGCTTGCATAATGGCGTTAGTTGAGCGACGCCATGCATCCCATGGATGAAAAAATAATACGAGCGATTCTCGCGATTGGCCGTCGCGCTGACACAGTGGATGTTGCGACTCTGCAGAGCAGCTTTGTCGGTGTTGGCAACATCGATCTCCGTCTTTCGAGTCCTGACCATCAGATCATTTATGGACGTCGAGGCACGGGTAAGACGCATACCCTAAAATATATGGTGTCCAACCCCCCGGCGGGATCAATACCGCTTTACATCGACCTTCGTTCGATCGGTTCGAATGGTTCGGTGTACGGAGATGCCACGTTATCCTTCCAACAGCGCGCAACGACGCTTTTGGTAGATTTCCTCCGAGCACTTCACGATCAGCTTCTTGATCATTTCGTTTCAGACGACAGGTCAGATTTGTCGAAGGCGGGGCCTCAGCTGGATCGCCTGATTGATGCGGTCTCAGCGACGAGAGTTGACGGCCCAGTTTCGGTTAAAGAGCACGGCCTAGCGAGCGCGTCCGAGAAGGGGCAGGCAGCCCTTGGGATATCGCTGGCAGCCCTGTCGCTCAGTGGCAAAGCGGAGTTTTCGAAAGAAGAGACTGAATCTCTAGAGCTCAGCTATAATATTATCCGGGATTCACATGTAATATTTGGTGACCTCAACGCCCCACTGAAGGAACTATCCTCGTGTCTCGGGCAAAAGAAATTTCTCTTGCTCGTGGACGAGTGGAGCGACATTCCTTTGGAGCTTCAACCTCTGCTGGCCGATCTCATCCGTAAGGCTTTGATATCATCCGGTATGACGCTCAAGATTGCGGCGATTGAGCATCGCTCAAATTTTGCCACGTTTAACTCTTCTGGACAGTATGTCGGGTTGCAGCTCGGCGCTGACATCATGGCAGATATCAATCTGGACGACTTTATGGTCTTCGAGAACGATGAGGCTAGGGCGGTCCAGTTCTTCAAAAATATGATATATCGGCACTGCCTTTCACACTTGGATCAAGAGGCAGCCAGTCAATACAAAAACGAGGACGTATTTGCGCTTGCGATCTTCACAGAGAAAAGGGCGCTTGAGGAATTCGTTCGCGCCTCGGAGGGCGTCCCAAGAGATGCGCTAAACCTCTTGCATAAGGCGGCGTTCAAGGCGGCAGATCGGCGCGTCAGCGTTGAGGACGTGAGAGCGGCGGCACGGGAATGGTACCAGAGCGACAAAGCTGCTTTCATAAATCAGGACACGGAAACTCGGCGACTACTCAATTGGATTATTGATCAAGTTATCAGAGGCCGCAAAGCTAGAGCATTTCTATTTGATGCGGATCGGCGCGAGGAACTTATCGATAGACTATTCGATGCTCGGTCTCTGCACGTTCTTAAAAAGAATGTGTCGTCGAAAGAAGGGGGTCAGCGCTACGATGCTTATAAGTTGGACTATGGCTGTTACGTCGATCTGATCAACACCAACCAAAACCCAACCGATTTGCTTGGAGACGGGGCCGGCGACTTGGAGTCCTTCGATGTTCCCGACGACGATTATCGAGCGATCCGTCGTGCGATTTTGGATTTCGACGAGTTCGCCGCTTCAGCTGTGAGCTAAAACTAGACCTTCACCTCCACCACCCCGCCCCCGGCGCGGAACTTCGCGCTCATCTCCGCCATCCCGGCCTCTGCGTCCACCAAACTCGCCCCCGCATCATTCTGCGCCATCGCATCCCGGCGGATGTCCTGGCTGATCTTCATGCTGCAGCCCTCCGATCAAGTCGGAGGGTGACGCGGGCCGCACGCGGTGCAGAGCGGGCGGTCTTGTGGGCGAACCGGGCGCTAGGCGGCCCGCGCGGGGGCGCCTCTGAGCAGCCCCTCGGTCGACAGGTCCTCGTCCAGATCGGGCCAGTGCAGGCCGTATCCGCCGCCGGCGCGTTCCCAACGGGCGCGCTG
>JBKBIZ010000128.1:0-4273 GCA_046293975.1 Hyphomonas sp.
GAACTGCTGCTGGGGGAGACAGTGCGTGTCTTTGACAGGGATAATGGCTGGGCATGGGTTCAGGCCGATGCGGATGGCTATGTCGGCTATGTGCCGGAAGCGGCCATTGGTGACAGCGTGGCACCCACCCACCGCATCATTGCGCCCCGCACCTTTCTCTACCCGCAAGCCGAGCTGAGAAAGCCACCCGTTGCGGCGCTCTCCATGGGCAGCCTTGTCGCTATTGTTGGAGAGGAAGAAACGCGCGGAACACGCTATCTGATGACCGCAAAAGGCGAGGGCATCATCGCCGCCCACTGCATGGCTGTGAACGAATGCGTAGCGGATGATTATGTTTCGGTCGCCCTGCGCTTTCTGGAAACGCCTTATCTGTGGGGCGGACGCTCCGGTTTCGGTATCGATTGCTCCTCGCTGGTGCAACTCTCCGCCGCGATGGTTGGTAAATCGGTTCTGCGCGATACCGATATGCAGGTCAGCACGCTCGGCACTGATATCAGCCGGGATGAATTGCGCCGTGGCGATCTCGTTTTCTGGAAGGGCCATGTCGGCATCATGGAGGACGAGCAGACGCTGCTCCACGCCAACGGCCACACCATGAATGTGTCACGGGAGAACCTCGACGAGGCAATCAAGAGAATTGGCTGGCTCTATGAAATGCCCACCGCCTTCCGGCGTTTCTAGACTTTCACGAAAACGTTTGGCCTGTGCACTGTTCCGGTGCCGGGACGGCTTCTATATGAAGGCGAGCAGTTTAATACGGGTCATCGATATGGCAAGATTGGCATCATGCGCCGCAGTTCTGGGTATAGCCGTCATTTCGTTCTCAACGATTGCGCAGGCGCAGACGGTTTACGAGAACGGCTTCATGCCCGCGCCGGATGCCTATGCCAATCTGCCCGGCGTCAAGGATCCCAGGACGCTCCGCCCGAAAGAGCGGTATAATTGTTATTCCACATCGGTTCCGTCAGGTTATCCTGATGGAGCGTACCGGGATGTGTTCGGCAGTCAGGGATTGCCTGTTCAGGGCTATAGATGCACCGGATCAGCCGGAGGTTCCGCCACCGGCACGCGTAATCCCACCTCCAGAGACTGGTATCCGGGGATCAACCCGCCAGCTGTGGATTTTTGAAACATTCGCTATCCCTCATTGACGGAACCGTCTTTGCCTGAACCGGTCTGGACTTGATCGTGTTTTCAGATAAGTCTTTGTTCTGAGTGTGTATAAGGCTTGCCAACGGTGCCAGCCTTTGGAAATGCGGAAGGTGCGTCGGCTTGTTCGGCGCGGGGGAATTCAGCAGCAATGACGAAGATCGATATCGCGACCCGTGTTCACAATCATGCCTGGAAGCTGGACCCGATTGTCCGCAGTCTTATCGATACGGACTTCTACAAGCTGTTGATGTTGCAGATGATCTGGAAGATCTATCCAGAGGTCAACGCAACGTTTTCGCTCATCAACCGCACGAAGACGGTCAAGCTGGCCGATGAAATCGATGAGATGGAACTGCGCGAGCAGCTGGACCATGCCCGCAGCCTGCGACTTTCCAAGAAGGAAAGCATCTGGCTTGCCGGTAACACCTTCTATGGTCGTGCCCAGATTTTCGAGCCCGAATTCCTGTCCTGGCTGGATAGTTATCAATTGCCGGAATATGAGCTGTTCAAGCGTGATGGCCAGTATGAGCTGAATTTTCATGGCCGCTGGATGGATACCACGCTGTGGGAAATTCCAGCCCTTGCGATCATCAATGAATTGCGTTCGCGCAGCGCCATGCGCTCACTCGGTTATTTCACGCTCGATGTTCTCTATGCCCGCGCCAAGGCAAAGATGTGGGCAAAGGTGGAGCGCCTGCGGGAATTGCCAGGCCTGCGCATTTCAGATTTCGGCACGCGCCGCCGCCACAGCTTTCTGTGGCAGCGTTGGTGCGTCGAAGCTTTGAAAGAAGGCATCGGTCCGGCCTTTACCGGCACCAGCAACGTGTTGCTGGCCATGGATTCGGACCTGGAAGCTGTCGGCACCAATGCGCATGAACTGCCGATGGTGGTGGCAGCACTTGCGCAAAACGATGAAAGCCTTGCCGCAGCACCCTATCAGGTCATGAAGGACTGGAACCGTCTCTATGGCGGCAATCTGCTGATCGTCCTGCCGGATGCGTTCGGCACGGCGTCCTTCCTGCGCAATGCACCGGAATGGGTGGCGGACTGGACAGGTTTTCGACCCGATAGTGCGCCTCCGATCGAAGGCGGCGAGAAGATTATCGACTGGTGGCAGAAGATGGACCGTGATCCGAAGAAGAAGCTTCTGATCTTCTCCGACGGTCTGGATGTCGATGCCATCATCGACACCTACAAGCACTTCGAAGGCCGCGTCAGAATGAGCTTCGGCTGGGGTACAAACTTGACGAATGACTTCGCGGGCTGCGCGCCCAACACCATCGAAAGCCTGAAGCCGATCTCCATCGTCTGCAAGGTTATCGATGCCAATGGCCGCCCAGCCGTCAAGCTCTCCGATAACCCGCAAAAGGCAACCGGAGAACCGGGAGAGGTGCAACGCTACCTGAAATTTTTCGGCCAAGAAGACCGCAAAGACCAGGACGTTCGGGTTTAGAGCGTTTGTTTTACGCAATTCCGGACGCAAAACCGGTTCCCACTTTTGCTGGACTTGCTCTAGAGGGACGGTTTTCCGCCCCTCCCCATGTCCTGTCACTTCTTGGCGAAGTTACGCGAGATATAGTGGAACAGCGCCCGGATGCCCTGTGCTTCGCCGCCGATGGATGAATGAGGGCGTTCGCTAAGCGACCAGCCGTAAATATCCAGATGCGCCCAGCTCTTCGTCTGCGTGACGAAACGCTTGAGGAAAAGGGCTGCGGTGATCGAGCCTGCCATGCCGCCGGCGGGCGCATTGGTAATGTCTGCGGCGCGTGAGCGGATATCCTTGTCATAGCCCATATAGAGCGGCAGGCGCCACATCGGGTCGTCAACATCCATGCTCGCATCCGCTATGCCATGCGCGAGATCCTCGTCATCGGTGAAGAAGGGCGGAACATCGGGACCAAGCGCCACACGGGCAGCACCCGTCAGTGTCGCCATGTCGATCATCAGGTCAGGCGCATCTTCATCCGCATAGGCCAGAGCGTCCGCCAGCACCAGACGTCCCTCCGCATCGGTATTGTCGATCTGCACGGTCAGGCCCTTGCGGCTCTGATAAATATCGCCGGGGCGGAAGGCATTGGAGGAAATGGAGTTTTCCACCGCAGGCACGAGGACGCGCAACTCGATGGGCAGGCGTGCATCCATGATCATCAAGGCGAGGCCCAGCACATTGGCGGCTCCGCCCATATCCTTTTTCATCAGCGCCATGGAGGAGGATGGCTTGATGTCGAGGCCGCCCGTATCGAAGCAGACGCCCTTGCCCACAAGCGTCACACGCGGATTGCCCTTCTTGCCCCAGGTCATGTCCAGAAGTCGAGGCGCGCTTTCGCTGGCGCGCCCAACAGCGTGGATCAGAGGGAAGTTTTCCTTCAGCAGGTCTTCACCGGCTACGACCTTGACCTGCGCCTTGTAGTGGGCAGCAAGGCTGCGGAAAGCGATTTCAAGCTGGTCAGGCCCCATATCATTGGCTGGTAGGTTGATGAGATCGCGGGCCAGATAGACGCCAGCCAGAATGCGCTTGATCTCTGCATCTGCGGCATCGCGGGGCATGAGCAGCTTTGCGCCGCTGCTTTTCAAGGTGCGGTACTTGTCGAAACGGTAGGCGCCCAGACCAAAGCCCAGCATCAGGCGGTTGACGGTGAGCGGCGCGGTTTCAATATGCCACTCGCCTTCCGGCAGTTCACGCGCCAGTTTCCCCGTAATGAAAGGCAATTCCGAAGGGTTGCTGCCCAGCCCGAGCAACGCGCCACCCAGAGCACCTTCCGCCGAGGGCACCAGAAGGATGGCGCCCGCGTCACCCTTGAACCCCGCCTTGCGCGCCCAGTCCAGCGCAATCGGATCAATGGCAGCCTGTTCGATATGCGCAGGTGTCACCGCAAAGACCGGCAGTGTTTTACCCCCTTTGGACGTGAAAGGCGTGGCGCGTTCGATATATTGATAATGGGGCATTGGGTGCTTTCGAAAGGGGTGGAATCGTCAAATTAACACTCTGTTAGGGTTAACAGATTATTGCTGGAGCGAGGGTTGCGTCGAGACAAATCGCGCTGCGTTGCCCGTTTCGATCAAAACCAAGAGCCGGGGGCAATGTCGTGATTGCTGTTTCTTCCCTTTCAGCCCGCCATTC
>JBKBIZ010000129.1:0-4268 GCA_046293975.1 Hyphomonas sp.
GCCCGCGCCCGGAGGGCGTGGGAGGTGAGGGTCTTGTCGATGCGGGATGACAGGGGGGGCGGGAAGCGGCTAGATAGGGCCATGACCCAGACATTGCCCCCCGTTTTTCTCGCTGCTGTCAAAGATCTGCTTGGGCCCAGGGGCTGGAGCGATGATCCGGAGACATTGCGGGAAGCGGCGACACCCTGGCGGGGGACGTATCAGGGGGAGACGCCATTGGTTGCGCGGCCCGCCGCGACGGCTGAGGCCGCCGCGCTGGTGAAACTGTGCGGGCAATATGGCGTGGCGATGACGCCGCAGGGGGGCAATACGGGCCTGATTGATGGCGGCACGCCGCATGGGGAAGTCTGTGTTTCGATGACGCGGATGAACGCCCTGCGCGAGACCGATACGTTCAACAATTCGCTTACCATTGAGGCGGGGGCAACGCTGGTGGCGGCGCAGCAGGCGGCTGAGGCGGCCGGGCGGCTCTTTCCGCTCTCGCTCGGCTCGGAAGGGACCGCGACGATTGGCGGGCTGATCTCGACCAATGCGGGCGGGGTGGCGGTGCTGCGCTATGGAATGATGCGTGATCTGATTTTGGGGCTGGAGGTGGTGCTCCCCTCTGGCGAAGTGTGGGACGGGCTGTCGGGCCTGCGCAAGAACAATACGGGGTATGATCTCAAACACCTGTTTGCCGGGGCCGAGGGGACGCTGGGGCTGATTACGGCGGCGACGCTGAAGCTATTCCCGAGGGCGCAGCGGGCGACGGCGTGGGTCATCTGTGCGTCTACGGAGGATGTGGTCAAGCTGCTTGCCTTTGTGCGAGGGCGGGTGGGCGATACGGTGACGAGTTTCGAGATCATCCCGGCCAACGCCGTGGATATGGTGGTGGCCGATATTCCAGGGGCGCGCGACCCGATGCCGTCGAATGCGCCGTGGCGGGTGCTGATCGAAGTGTCGCAGACTGACGAAACCTATGCGCGCAGCCTGTTGGAGGGGGCGCTGGCGGCGGCGATGGAGGAGGGTCTCGTCCAGGACGCGGCGATTGCCGGGAGCGAGGCGCAGGCCAAATCCTTCTGGCATATTCGCGAGACGATCCCCCTTTCCAAGCGCGCTTATGGCGCGGCGCTGAACCAGGATATTGCCGTGCCGGTGAGCCGGATTCCGGTATTCATCGAAGCGTGCAATGCGGCCGTAAGAGGTGTTCTGCCTACGGCGGATTTTGTGATCTTTGGCCATGTGGGCGACGGGAATCTGCACTATTCCGTGGTCGAAGCGCTGGACGCGGCGGCGCCGCAACTCAAGACCCATGAAGGCGCAATTACGCGGGTGATCTATGACACGGTGATGGCGCATGGCGGCTCGATCTCGGCCGAGCATGGCGTGGGGCGGCTCAAACGCGATGAGCTGGCGCGGTTGCGCCCGCCGGCGGCGACCGAAGCGATGCGGGCGATCAAACGCGCGCTCGACCCGCAGGGGATCATGAACCCGGGGCGCGTCGTTTCTGTGTAGCCCCCTGCCCTGCCGGGTAAAATGGACCTTCGTTAACTCCTCGCTAACCAAACTTTCCGAAACCCTAACCAACCGCAGAATGCGATGGGGGCAGCCATGGTCTGGTATACCGATCTTCGGAACCGGAAACGGTTTACAGAAGCCGAAAGCGACTGGACGTCCCGGCGCCTTCTGGACCTGCGCGCGCAGCTTGCCTCGCCCCCGCCGGGCGGCGTGCCCCGGCGGACGAAGGATTCCAGCCTCATCATTGGCACCTGGAACATCCGCGATTTTGACAATAACAAGTTCCGCCACGGGCCCCGGCGGCGCGAGAGCCTGCATTATATTGCCGAGATCCTGTCTGCGTTTGACGTGTGCGCCTTGCAGGAGGTGAACGAGGATCTGGGGCCGCTGAAGGATGTGATCCGTCTGATGGGGCCGGGCTGGGATTTCATCGCGACGGATGTGACGACCGGGGCAAGCGGCAACCGTGAACGGATGTGTTTTGTGTATGACAGCCGGAAGGTCCGCTTCCGGAATATTGTCGGCGAGATTGTGTTGCCCAAGCATGCGCTGTTGCCAGGCGAGCAGCAGTTTGCGCGGACGCCGTTCATGGTGAGCTTTCAGGCGGGGTGGTTCAAGTTTTCGCTGTGTACGGTGCATATTTACTTTGGGGAGACGTCCAAGGGCAGCGATGGCTATGCGCGGCGGGTCTCCGAGATCGACTATATCGCGCGTGAGATGGCGAGCCGGGCCGAGCGGGAGGACGAGAACTATATCCTGCTGGGCGATTTCAACATCAAGAACCCGGTTGACGAGACCATGCAGGCGCTGACCAAGGCCGGGTTTCAGCTGCCGCCGGAGCAGTATCCGTCAAACCTTCTGGGCACGCATTATTATGACCAGATTGCCTTCCGCACACGGCCTGAGGAGCTGACATTCCTTTCATCAGGCGCGTTTGACTGGAGCCAGACACTGTTCCGGCCGGAGCATTATGAGCATTATGCGCCGATTCTGCCCACCCGGCACCGTGACCTGAAACCCGATGGCGCGCCGCGCGACACCGGCAAGGACCGGGAATACTATTCGCGGCGCTGGCTGACCTGGCAGATGTCGGACCATTTTCCGCTCTGGGTGGAGCTGGCGATCGACTTTTCGGATGCGCATCTGCTCAACAATCTGGACCCGGAATTCGAGAGCGCGAACGCCCCCGCGCAGATCGAGCTGACCGAGGAGGAAGCCCCGATTGAGGGGCCGCCGCGCCTGGCTGAACCCGTCCGCCCCCTGAAGAAGAAGCGCAAGGCGCCCAAGGTGGCCGCGCCGGAGAAGCAGGGCACGCTGGCGCCGGCACCGAAGATGAACTTTGCCGAAGGCTGGCGAATTTTCTGGTGGGTGGCGAGCGGCGGCGGCGACCGGATGCGCAAGGCCAAGGCGGCGAACAAAAAAGCCGCCAAGCCGCGCAAGGCAAAGAAAACAAAGAGCTAGAGCGCGGCGAGCAAGGTCTCGGCGGCGACCCAGAGGGGCTCTGTGGCCTTTACCATGACCGGGTGATGGGGCGAGCGGCTTGTGCCGGGCACGGATGTTCCGGTGACGGCGAAGGCGATTTCAGCGTCCAGCGCCGGGGCGTGGAAGGCACCGGAGTAAAGGCCGTAGGCTTCGCCGTGATGGCCGATGAGTTTGACGCCGGGGATGGGCGAGGCGCTGGCCTCATGGATCTGCGCGCCTGCGGCAAAGGTTTCGAAATAGAGCTGTTCGTCGTCGCCATTGGGACGGGCAGGATCGAAGCGCCAGACGGGAGTGGTCATGGCAGGCGCGGCGGCGGCGGCGCGGGCGAGGATGGCCATATCGTGAAGGCTGGCGCGCAGGCCGCCCTGTGGGCTGAAGAGCGTGCCGTTCGTGCCCGGAACATAGTCTGCGAGGCGGGCGCCGTCTTCCATTAGGATGGCCGGATCGGCGCTTTCGAGATTGGCGGGGCCATCGGCCTCCACCTGCCACTTGCCTTCATCCTCGCGGCTGTAAAGTGTGGCGCCGTGGCGGCGTTTCTTCTGAGAGACGCCCGACCAGTTGAGGCCGGCATCAAGGCCGAGGGGGGCGAGCACTTCGCGGGTGGTGAGGTGGTCGAGGCGCGTCCCGGTTGCCTGTTCGAGGATGGCGCCGGCGAGGCCGTAGCCGAAATTGGCATAGCGGAAGCCCGCGCCGGGCGGGCCCCAGTCCGGCGTGCGCCACATTGTCTGGGTGAAGAGGGTTTCGGTGCGGCCTGGCAGGGGCTGCCAGTAGATGTCCGGGTCTTCGAGGCCTGCCGTGTGGCTGAGAAGGTGGCGCAGGGTGATCGGGGCGTCAGGGAAATGGGGATTGATCAGGGGCGGGCTGAAGGCGGCGCGGATATCCGCGTCCAGATCAAGCGTGCCTTTGGCCGCGAGGCGGTGGGCGGTGAGCGCGATGGCCATCTTCGAGACTGAGGCGATGCGCATCGGCGCATCCGGCGTGAAGGGCGCGGGGTCTGCCTCCCCCGCGGCGCCTTGAGCCAAGCCTTCGGCATGGGCGAAGATCACCTGCCCGCGATGGCGCACGACGAGGCCGGCGGCGGGGACCATCGCGGAATAGACGAGATCTTCGATGCCGCGGCGCGCGGAGGCGGCGGGCGTGCGCAAAGGATCGGCGCGGTGGGCGCAGGCGGTGAGTGTCAGCCCCGCCAGACCTGTCATAAGAGCGCGCCGGTTGAGCATCATCACTTACCCCCGGCGGCCGAAGAGTTTTTCGATGTCGGCGAGCTTCAGTTCCACATAGGTGGGGCG